>CAJTVO010000020.1:0-35022 GCA_910579485.1 uncultured Oscillospiraceae bacterium
TTTTTCCTGTGTCTCTACGCTATTTCCGCTGTTGTCCTCTGAATTTTTCCTTCAATCACCCCTTGACTTCATACCACTGGACTTTCTCCTTTTACATAGAGAAGCATAATTTCGTCAATCGAAGCTGAATCGATCAGTGCTTTGGGATATTTTTTCTTCATGGCAACACGATCAGCAACCAACACCTGCCATTCATAATCCATCTTGCGATATACGATGATGTCCAATTTATCCAATGCCTCGAACTGCGCGGCTCCACACTTAATGATACCATACTGCTCTATCAGCTCATCCTTCGGCTTTGAGAATACTACTTGCCCTTCGTGAATAAAAACAATGTAGTCAGCAATTTTTTCAAGGTCCGTAGTGATGTGCGAAGAAATCAAAATGGAATGAGTTTCGTCCTGTGCAAAGTCCAATAAGATGTCTAATATATCATCTCGTATGACGGGATCAAGTCCACTGGTGGCTTCATCCAAAATCAGCAGTTTAGAATTATGGGACAAGGCAACTGCGATTGCCAATTTCATTTTCATTCCTTTTGAAAATTGCTTGATCTGTTTATCAGCAGGTACAGAAAACTTTTTTAAAAGGTTCAGGAATGTGTGTTCTTCCCATGAATGATAAATGGCTTTCATAACCCGGTTGAGTTTCCGGGCAGAAAAGATTTCAGGATAGTTATTGCCGTCATATACGACGCCGATCTGTTCCTTGATTTCGTTATCTAGCTGCTCTTTACCCAAAACGCAAATGCTGCCAGCCTCTTTCTGAATAAGTCCCAGCACTGCATTGATAGCTGTACTTTTTCCGGCTCCATTTTCACCGATCAGTCCTACAATAGAACCACATGGAACAGAAAATGAAACTTCATTCAACATAAAATCTTTATATGTCTTAGTCAGACCTGAAACAATTAAAGCATCATTCATTCTCCATCATCCTCCTGATACATAAGGGTCAGCAAATCGGTCAACTTGTTGAGAGATATTCCGCTTGTGCGGGCAATTTCGATTGCCTCTGCAAATTTTTCCTCTATCTTCTTTTGTTGTTCTTCAAGATAGAAGTCTTGGTTTTGTGCCGACACATAGCAGCCTTTTCCAGCAGTTGTTTCAATAAAACCATCTTCCTGCAAAGTGGCATAAGCCTTTTGTACTGTAAGAATACTGATGTGCAGCGATTTTGCCAATGAACGCACAGATGGGATCGCTTCACCTGCTTTCAATTCTCCACTCATAATAGCCGCTTTGATCTGTGAAGAAATTTGCTCATACAGCGGCCGGCTTGCTTTATTGCTTACGACTATTTCCAAATTCTCACCGCCATTTCTGTTTTAACTGTATCGCTATTGCAAATACAGTATAACACACGCAAAAACGGTTGTCAATATGATAGACAGCCATATCACATAAATAATTTGTATCCGTCTACGCATTTAGTGTGGCAAAAGTCCACGGAAATCAAGGGTTTTTCCGCATAGCCGGCAGGCGGTGGCCTGTCCGGTTGCTTCCAGAAGATCATCCAGCCTGTCGCTGGTGAGTGTCCTCTTTTTATGCGGCAGGGGCTATGGCTATCTGACCATAGCGACCCGTCTTGGGATTATCTTCAACTTCCTGAATATATCGGAAATTGGTGGACCCGTTATCACCGAAACTGCCTATGGAAGCAGAAAGACGGCGTGATCGTGAGATCACGCCGTCCTCTGCGGCAATAGTTCCCTATCACCAATAACGTTTGCTTTCGGAGTTTTTGCTCTCTGCCATCCTTTCAAAGGGGCCCGGGTCACCCCACCGCCGCGCCGGACAGCACGGCCAGATACCGCTCGTTGGCCTTCCCCCAGTCGATCAGGGAGAACCAGTCCTCCACATAGGCCGCCTTGTCGAAGTGGTTCATAGGCAGATAGGCGTGCTCCCACATATCCAGAATGAGCAGCGGCGATACCGATGCCAGCGGTACCACGTCATTGTTCTCCGTGGTGGAAATATGTATCCCCCGGTTTCCCTCCGCCGCCAGCCAGACCCACCCGGAGCCGATAATGCTGTCCGCCGCCTCGGTGAGCAGCTGCTGGAACTGGTCCATGGACCCGTAGGCGGCGGAGATGGCCTCCGTCAGGCGGTTGAAGGGTGGCGCGCCCGCCTTGCAGGCGATGCCGTCAAAAAACAGCTGGTGGTTGTATACCGCCCCGGCGGCGCTCTTCAGCCTGTTCAGCTGAGCGGCGGGCAGGTTGAAGTCCTCCGACACCAGCTGGCGCAGGCTCCGGTCCGTCAGCCGGTGGCGCACCACCAGCCGGTTCAGCTCGTAGACCGCCTCAGCGTAGTATTTGTCGTGATGGTAGTACAGCGTGTTGGCGTCGCACCGGGGGACCAGCCCAACGTAGCTGTAGGGCAGCTCGGACACCTCGAAGGGAAAGTATTGCTCCATACCGAACCTCCTTTGCGCATGGTATCCCAGTATATGAGCGGAAAGGAGGTCCGGTGCGGAGAAGGGGGGCGTCAGGGCTGCTTGCCGATATAGGCCAGGATGCCGCCGTCCACATAGAGGACGTGGCCGTTGACGAAATTGGAAGCGTCGGAGGCCAGGAACACCGCCGGGCCCGCCAGATCCTCCGGGTCGCCCCAGCGGCCCGCCGGGGTCTTGGCGATGATGAACTGGTCGAAGGGATGGCGGCTGCCGTCGGGCTGGCGCTCCCGCAGGGGCGCGGTCTGGGGCGTGGCAATATAGCCGGGGCCGATGCCGTTGCACTGGATGTTGGCCGCGCCGTACTCGGAGCAGATGTTCCGGGTGAGCATCTTCAGACCGCCCTTGGCGGCGGCGTAGGCGGAGACGGTCTCGCGGCCCAGCTCGCTCATCATGGAGCAGATGTTGATGATCTTCCCGTGACCCTTCTTCAGCATCCCGGGGATCACCGCCTTGGCGCAGATGAAGGGGCCCACCAGGTCGATGTCCACCACCTGCCGGAACTCCTCCGCGCTCATCTCCGTCATGGGGATGCGGCGGATGATGCCCGCGTTGTTGAACAGGATGTCCACGCCGCCCAGATCGGCCTCGATCTTGGCGACCAGATCCTTTACCTGGGCCTCATCGGTGACGTCGGCAATGTAGCCCTTGGCGTCAACGCCCTTGGCGGCGTAATCCGCCAGAGCCTTGCCCAGATGCTCCTGGCTGCGGCAGTTGAAGGCGATCTTCGCCCCCGCGTTGGCCAGAGCCTCCGCCATGGCGAAGCCGATGCCGTAGGCTCCGCCGGTGACCAGGGCGGTCTTGCCCTCCAGGGAAAACAATTTCTGCATATCCATACCGTTTTTCCTCACTTTCAGCGCAGTTCCGTAATGGGGATGTTGTCCATGTCGTCGAAGGCCTGGTTCTCGCCGCCCATGGCCCAGATGAAGGTGTAGCTGCCCGTGCCGCAGCCGCAGTGGATGGACCAGGAGGGGGAGATGACCGCCTCGTAGTTCTGCATGACGATGTGCCGGGTCTCCTGGCCCTGGCCCATCATGTGAAAGACAACGTTGTCCTCGGGGATGTTGAAGTAGGTGTAGACCTCCATGCGCCGCTCGTGGGTGTGGGCGGGCATGGTGTTCCAAACGCTGCCGGGGGACAGCTGGGTCAGGCCCATGGACAGCTGGCAGGTGGGCAGTACATCCGGATGGATAAACTGGTTGATGACCCGGGCGTTGGCGGTCTCCGCCGCGCCGCAGGGACGCTTGGCGGCGTCCGTCATGGACAGGAAGGTGGTCTTATAGGACTTGTGGGCGGGGGCGGACACCAGATAGAACCGGGCGGGGTTGGAGCCGTCCGCGCTGGAGAAGGTCACTTCCTTGGCGCCCATGGTGATATACAGGCAGTCCTGGAAGCCCAGATCGTACTTCTCCCCATCCACGGTGATGGAGCCGGGGCCGCCCAGGTTGAACACGCCGGCCTCCCGGCGCTCCAGGAAGAAATGGGTGCCGAAGTTGGCCCACACGTCGATGCCCTGGTCGATGGGGACCTCCTTGGTCACGGGCATGATGCCCAGCACCACCATGCGGTCCACGTGGGAGTAGGTGGCCTTCACCTGGTCGGGCTGGTAGAGGTCCTGGATGAGGAACTCCTTCCGGAGCTCCTCGGTGGTGTAGCGCTTGACGTCGTTGGGGTTGGAGGAATAACGGATATCCATTTCATTACCATCCTTTTATCATATTTAAACAGTTTTTCGCCTGGTTTTCACCATTTTGCCTCCCGGTCAGGACAGTGCATGTCGATCCGGGCAGCGCGCATCTCCACGTAGCAGCCGCACTGCATACAGGTGCCGGACTCCAGGCTCCCGCAGGCCTTGCAGGCCTGGAGCCGGGTTTCGTAGACATCGTCGGGGGCGCGCTTTTTGGGCGGCATGGTCTCCCGGTAGAACTTCACGCTCTCATAGTAGCTGTTTTCCCCGGTCATCTCCCGCAGGAGGCACCGGCGGCACCGGTTGGCCCCGCTCACGCGGGCTTCACCTGGAACGCCGCCACGCAGCAGGGGGGCAAGCTGGCCTTGAAGCCGTCCTCCGTCAGCCGGACGTCCTCCACCTGGACAGGCCGGACGGTCTCCGGCGCGTCGAAGGTGTTGTGTGCGCCCGCCGGACCAGCCAGCACCCGGCCCGTGACCCGCTCGATCTTTCCCAGACCGGCCAGCGCGCAGTCCAGCTCCGTTCCCCGGGCGTCGTCCAGGTTGGCGGCGGTGACCAGCACCGTGCCGTCCGGGGCCTGGCTGGCGGAGATATGGAGGCCGGGGACCCGGTCCTCTTCGTCCGCGCCGGTGAGGGAGGTCTCCACGTAGCTCTCCAGTTGGCGGGCGTCCTGATGGTCCTTATACATCTCGAAGACGTGGTAGGTGGGGGTCAGCAGCATCCGGTCCCCTTCGGTGAGGACTATGGCCTGGAGCACGTTCACCAGCTGGGCGATGTTGGCCATGACCACGGTGTCGCAGTGGTCGTTGAAGATGTTCAGGCTCACGGCGGCCACCAGCGCGTCCCGCATGGTGTTCTGTTGGTAGAGGAAGCCCGGGTTGGTCCCCGGCTCCACGTCGAACCAGGTGCCCCACTCGTCCACGATCAGCCCCACCTTCCGGTTGCCCTGGTAGTGGCGGATGATCCGGGAGTGGTTCTCTACCAGCTCCTCCATGCGCAGGGCCTTCCGCAGGGTGGCGAAGTACTCCTTCCGGCTGAAGTCCAGGGCGCTGCCCTTGTGCTCCCACACGTTGGGGACGGTATAGTAGTGGAAGCTCACCGCGTCCACAAACTCCCCGGCGATCTCCATGAGCACGCGGGTCCAGTGGTAGTCGTCCGCGTTGGCCCCGGAGGCGATCCGGTAGGGCTGGCGGGTCTCGTCATAAGCGCGGAGGTAGGTGGCGTACTGGCGGCACAGGTCGGCGTAGAACTGGGGGCGCATGTTGCCGCCGCAGCCCCAGGTCTCGTTGCCGATGCCCCAGTACTTCACGTGCCAGGGCTCCTCCCTGCCGTTGGCCCGGCGCAGGTCCGCCATGGGGGACTGCCCGCCCATGTTGCAGTACTCCACCCAGTCGGAGAACTCCTGGACGGTGCCGCTGCCCACGTTGCCGGAGAGGTAGGGCTCGCACCCCAGCTGGCGGCACAGCTCCAGGAATTCGTGGGTGCCGAAGGAGTTGTCCTCCGTGACGCCGCCCCAGTTGGTGTTGACGATCTTCTTGCGGCTCTCCCGGGGGCCGATGCCGTCCTGCCAGTGGTAGGTGTCGGCAAAGCAGCCGCCGGGCCAGCGCAGCACGGGGACGCGCAGGGCCCACAGGGCCTGGACCACGTCCGTTCGCATCCCGTTTTCGTTGGGGATGCCGGAGCCCTCGCCCACGTAGACGCCGTTGTAGATGCAGCGGCCCAGGTGCTCTGAAAACTGACCGTAGATGTTCCGGTCGATGGTGCCTTTGGAACGGTTGGCGTTGATGACTGCCTTAGACATAGCGGATTCTCCTTGTATATGGTTTTGGGACCTGTATCCACAGGTCCTTGGGGGTTCGGTCACATGACCAGCTCGGGGCTCAGCATCTGGTTCCGCTTGCGGTATTGGGAGGGGGACATGCCGATGTGCTTCTGGAAGACCCGGTTGAACTGGGAGAAGCTGGCGAAGCCGCAGGACAGAGCCGCCTCGGTGATGGGGACGCGGGTATTGATGAGCAGGGACTGGATATTCCGCACCCGGGTCATCTGGATGTAGTCCGTAAGGGTGAAGCCGGTGACGTCCTTGAACTGGTGGGAGAGATAACAGCTGCTGATATAGAACTTCTGGGCCAGGGTGTCCAGGGACAGGTCCTCGAAGTAGTGGGCGTGGATGTAGCTGGTGACGGAGTATATCTTTTTCTCCATGGGGGTCATCTCGGACTTGTTGGTGTACTGGTTGCGCCCCTGGTTCAAGAACAGCAGGGTCAGGAACTCGGTGAATTTCAGGTGGATGATCAGGTCCCGCATGGGGTCCGTCTTGGGGGAGAGGGAGAAGATGTCGTTGAGTTTGCTGAACAGCTGCTTGCGCAGCTCCGCGTCGAAGCGGAAGATGGGGACCTCCCGATGAAAGATGCCCAGCAGCTGCTCGTACTCGTTGGACAGCCCTGTCACATTCCGGGGCAGGTTGAACTGGATGATCAGCCGCCTGCAGGGATCTCCCGGCGGGTACTGGGACCGGTGGAGCACGTTGGGCGGGATGCCGATGATGTCGAAGGTGTCCATATCGTAGGGCTTGCCCTCCAGGATGTGCCTGGTGTTGGGGCCCATCATGACGCACAGTTCATAGAAGGTGTGGAAGTGCTGGAACTGCATGTTCTTGTCTTCCGTGCGCACGTCGTAGTCGAAGAAATAGAACAGGACGTCGTTCTCCCCGTTGACCCGGATGAAATATCTGTCCTGGTACAGGAGCAGGTTTTGGATGAGCACGGGCCGTTAACCCCCTTCCATTCGGAAGTCCTCGCAGCCCTCCAGACGGCAAGGGGTCTCCGGCTCGGGGCCCATGGAGGCGTCCCACAGGAGGGAACAGTCCCGGAAGCGAATGCCGGAGGCGTTTTTCCCGTACACCCAGCAGGACCGCTTCTCCGTGGAGGCCGGTCCGGCGCAGGGGCGCAGGTCGTGGAGGCCCGTCTCGTAGTCCGTGGCCCGGCGCATCCGAAGGGACACGTCCTGGAAGGTCACCCCGGAGATGCCGCCGGGCTCCTCCGCGTACAGCAGGATACCGTTCTCGGCGGTGCAGAAAATGCCGCTGAAGCGCACGTTCCGGACGGTCCCCGTCTTCGTCCCCTCCTTGCGCGGGAGGACCGTGACGGCGATGGGCTCCCCGTTCCCCCAGAACACGTCCGGGTGGAACAGCCGGGTCTCGATGGCGAGGTTCTGGAAGCTGACGTTCTCGATGTTCCCCCCGTCCCGGAGCTGGAGGGAGATACCCCGGTTGGAGCGGCTGATGACGCAGTTCTCAATAACGATGTTGCGGAAGCCGTCCTCACTCTCGCTGCCGAACTTGATGGCGGCACTGGTGGAGGTCAGGGTGCAGTTGGTCACGGTGATGTTCTCGCAGGGGCCGTACTGCATGGTGTGGGCGGTGTTCTTGAAGACGATGCAGTCGTCGGCGCATTCGATGTGGCAGTTGGCGATGCGCACGTTCTGGCAGTGGTCGGGGTCGATGCCGTCGCAGTTGGCCATCCGCAGGTCGTTCAGGATGCGGATGCCGTCAATGAGCACGTCCCGGCAGCCCACCATGTGGACGGTCCAGAAGGCGCTGGCCGCCAGCGTGACCTCCCGGATGGTCAGCCGGGAGACGTTCTCCAGGAACAGCAGAGGGGCCCGGGGATAGAAGGACCCCTCGATGTGCCATTTCGTGGCCTCGCCGTGGAAAATCGCCTCGTTGCCGTCGATCCGCCCCAGGCCGGTGATGGCCAGGTCCTCGCAGTCTCTGGCGCAGAGAAAGTAGTGGGTGGGCCGCCCGGCGTACTCGCAGTTCTCATAGGAGGGTACCGCCATCTTTCCGGGCGCGTCCCCGCCGAAGAGGCGGTAGTCCGAAAGCCGGTCGCTGCCCTTCAATACCGCTCCCATCTCCAGATGGAGCTCCATATGGGAGCGGAGCGCCAGAGCCCCGCTGCGGAAGGTGCGTCCCCCCGGCAGGACCACCCGGCCCCCTCCCGCCGAGGCGCAGGCGTCGATGGCCGCCTGGATGGCGGCGGTGTCGTCGGCGGACCCGTTTCCCAGTGCGCCGAAATCCAATACGCTGTAGTCCATTTTGGTATTCCTCCCTGTGGGTTCGCGGCCTTGTTTCAGGAGTATTTTAGCACGGGCGGCGGCAAATAGCAACCACAATATTGCGTTCCTTTCGCTCCAAAATGATGTCTTTGACTATTCTGACTAAAAACAACCGGATTAGACTGTGCAAAACCAACACAAAAGCGGTTTCTCAAGAAAAAAGAAAGCAAAAAATGCAATGCGCGAAAAGAAAAAAGGCAATTTATGCGTAGTAACCGTCGGAAATCATCAGTATGATAAAAACATCCCGCCGAACCGATAGGATTTGTTGGGCAAAACAACTATATGGGAGGACACTATGGTAAAGTTTAAAAAGTGGATGTCACTCGCACTTACAACCGTGATGTGTATCGGACTGCTGGCCGCCTGCGGCGGAGACAGCAACACGACCCCCGATACCCAGACCCCCGGCACCACCACCCCTGACACGACCCCCGACACGACCCCCGATCCCGCGCCGGATACCCCGGAGCCCCCTGCGGCCGGGGGGTATTCCGAGTCCCCCTTTATCACCGCCCTGGGTACATACGGCGCGGTGGAGGACCGTCTCCCCGCTGCTGACGACATCATGGTCGAGACCGTCAACGCCGCTGGCGAGCCCCTGGAGATCGGCACCTTCGGCGGCGAGCTGAAGCGCAGCGCCGGCGGCGGCAACTGGGATGCCGGCAAGCCCATCGAGGAGGGCCTGTTCCGCTTCAACACCCATGCCGAGATCGAGCCCAACGTGGCCAAGAGCTACGAGGTCAACGACGACGCCACCGTCTACACCATCCACCTCCGCGAGGGGATGAAGTGGTCCGACGGCGAGCCCTTCACCGCTGAGGACTGCGTATGGTTCTACAACGTGGTCTGCCTCAACAAGCTGGACAGCAAGGGCGTGCGCAACTGCCACAAGGACGCCCACGGCGATCCCGCCGTGGTGGAGAAGGTGGACGACACCACCTTTACCGTTACCTTCGGCACCCCCAAGTACGACTTCATCGAGGCCCTGACCGTGGATCTGAAGTGGCACTATGCCCCCAAGCACATCTTTGAGGAGATGTGCCAGAAGATTCTGGACGGCGACGAGGCCGGCGCCATCGCCATGGGCAAGGAGCTGACCGGCGTGGAGTTCTCCGACACCGGCGCCCTGGGCAAGGAGACCCTGTACTACTTCTGGAACTACTCCGGCATCCCCACCCTGAACCCCTACGTGCTGTCCACCGAGGAGGGCAAGAACAATATCAAGGGCGAGTACTATGAGTTCGTCCGCAATCCCTACTACTGGAAGACCGACGCCAACGGACAGCAGCTGCCCTACATGGACAAGATCGTCTACACCACCGTGCAGAATGTGGACCAGACCCTGATGCTCCTGCTGGACGGCACCGTGGACTACCAGACCATCGCCGTACAGGACGCGCCCACCGTTCTGGAGGCCGAGCAGACCTCCGGCACCAAAATCAACCTGTATGAGTGGTCCGGCGTGGACTGGGGCAGCCCCGCCCACCAGCTCCATCTGAACCTGGGCATCGCCGACGAGAACAAGAACGCCCTGTTCAACAACGCCGACTTCCGCCAGGCCATGTCCATCTGCGTGGACCGCGAGGCGCTGGCCTCCGCCCTGACCGACGGCTGGCAGGAAGGCGGCCAGGCCGCTCCTCAGGAGGGCACCCTGGGCTACAGCGAGGAGTGGTCCAAGAAGTGGACCGAGTATGATGTAGAGAAGGCAAAGACCCTCTTTGAGAGCGCTGGCCTGGTTATGGGCAGCGACGGCTTCTATGACTTCGCCGACGGCTCCGACTTCGAGCTGAACATCGTCTCCGTGGCTGAGCTGAACGCCGCCGAGACCTTCTCCCTGCTGGACACCTATTACCGCGCTGCGGGCATCAAGTGCAACTTCCGCGACTATGACCGCAGCTACATCGACAACGAGCTGATGGCCGGCTCCCTGGAGTGCATGCTCTACCCCGTCACCCCCATCGGCGACGTGTCCATCGCTCTGAAGCCCAACTCCATGGTTCCCGGCTACGCGACCAACGTGGCCTGGTACGGCACCATGAAGAAGGATACTGCCACCGGCGACCTGCTGGAGCTCATCAACCTGAAGGAAGAGCTGGATAAGACCGCCGATACCGACGGCCGCAACGAGATCGTCAGCAAGATGCTGAAGCTCCACGAGGAGAACCAGTGGACCCTGGGCTACGTGGCCGCCACTCCCGCCATCCACGCCGTCAACGCCCGCATCCACAACTTCCCCGATGGCCTGGTGTGGTCCGACATCTACCGCGACATGGGTATCGCCCGCTGCCAGTGCTGGTATATCCAGGAGTAAGAACCCGTAATGCGTTCCAACACATAATTTGAACTCTCCGGGGCGGGACCGCGCGGTCCTGTCCCCGGGAGTCCCCGGCAAACATTCGCGCATCATCAAACTGACGCGGGAGGCCGCTTCTCTTTCTTGGATAGGGGGCGCCTCCCGCTTTGTTTTGGAGCCTGTCCGGCATCTCGACCCGCGGGTGGGAAGATGCTGAACAGCGCCGGCAGGCCCCAATGATCAACCGAAAGGACGTGCGGAAATGCTCAAATACATAGGCAAACGGCTCCTTCTGTTTATACCGACCATTTTCATCATCTCCGTGGTGATCTTCTTCATCATCCAGCTGCCCCCCGGAGACTACGCTACCTCCTACGCCGCCGCCATGGCTGCGGAGGGCGAGATCATGACCCCCGAGCAGATCCAGGAGCTGCGGATGCAGTTCGGACTGGATAAGCCCTGGTACATCCAGTATTTCAACTGGATGGCGGACATCATCACCAAGGGCGACTTCGGCTACTCCTTTGAATACGGGCGGGCCGTCTGGGACGTCATCGCCCAGTACCTGCCCCTGACCCTGGGCATCTCCTTCGTGATCCTGGTCTTCCAGTACGCGGTGAGCCTGCCCATCGGCATCTACTGCGCCAACCACCAGTACTCCGTGGGGGACTACATCTGGTCCTTCATCGGCTTCATCGGCACGGCCACCCCCAACTTCCTGCTGGCCATCCTGGTCATGTACTTCATCTATGTAAAAACGGGCACCATGTACCTGGGGCTTTTCAGCACGGAGATGCTCCAGAACGGTATGCGGCCCGAGTACATCCCGGAGTTCCTGGGCCGGTGCCTGATCCCCATCCTGGTCATCGGGACCTCCGGCACCTGCAGCATCATCCGTACCGTCCGCGCCCAGATGCTGGATGAGCAGGCCCGGCAGTACACCCTCACCGCCCGGGCCAAGGGCTGCTCCGAGGCCACCATCACCTACAAGTACTGCCTGCGGGCGGCCATGAACCCGGTGGTGTCCGGCCTCTCCGGCGCTCTGCGGACCATCTTCTCCGGCTCCACCGTGTCGGCCATCGTCATGAACATGGCCATCCTGGGCCCCGTGCTGCTGGCGGCCCTGAAATCCCAGGACATGTATCTGGCGGGTACCATCGTCCTGGTCCAGGCCATCCTGGTGGTCGTGGGCACGCTCCTCAGCGATATCGCCCTGGCCTGGCTGGATCCCCGGATCCGGTTCTCGGAAAGGAGTTGATCTCATGGCTGTTTTTAAGAAAAAGAAGCCTCAGAATGATGAATCCCGCTACATGGCTTCCCAGTGGAAGCTGATGTGGATCAAGCTGAAAAAGCACAAGCTGGCCAAGTTCAGCATGATCGTCCTGGCGGTTTTATATTTCGGCGCTCTGTTCGCGGACTTCCTGGCCCCCTACGGGCTGGAGGATTTTACCGGCCTCTACAAGGACACCGCCCCCACCACCATCCACTGGCGGGATGAGGACGGCAGCTTCTCCCGCCCCTACGTCTACAAGCTCCAGAAGGTCAACGATAAAAAGACCTACACCGTTATCACCACCGAGGACACGTCCGAAAAATACTATGTGAGCCTCTTCGCCAAGGGTCCGGAGTATAAGCTCTTCGGCTTCATCCCCTGCGACCGGCACCTGTACGGCCTGGTGGACGAGCAGGGCAATCCCAATATGGAGGCCCGCATCAACATCTTCGGCGCGGACAGCGTGGGACGGGACATCTTCTCCCGCCTGCTGTACGGCAGCCGGGTGTCCCTGACCATCCCCTTCGTGTCCGCCGCCATCAGCTTCGTGCTGGGCATCCTGCTGGGAGGCATCTCCGGCTACTTCGGCGGCTGGATCGACAACCTGATCCAGCGTATCATCGAGGTCATCTCCGCCATCCCCAGCATCCCCCTGTGGCTGGCTCTGTCCGCCGCCATCCCTCCGGGGATCTCCGTGACGGCCATGTACCTGTACATCACCATCATTTTGTCCTTCATCGGGTGGACCGGACTGGCCCGCACGGTCCGGGGCCGGTTCATCGCCCTGCGGAAGGAGGACTTCGTGATGGCCGCCAAGCTGGCGGGCGTCAGCGACTTCAAGATCATCGTCAAGCATCTGGTCCCCGGCTTTTTGAGCTACCTGATCGTCAGCCTGACCCTGGGCATCCCCGGGTCCATCCTGGGCGAGACCTCCATGAGCTATCTGGGCCTGGGCATGAAGGCCCCCGCCACCAGCTGGGGCGTGCTGCTGAAGGAGACCGAGGCCCTGGCCACCGTGGCCCAGTGCCCCTGGAAGATGATCCCGCTGATCTTCGTCATCATCACCGTCCTGGCCTACAACTTCCTGGGCGACGGTCTGAGAGACGCGGCGGATCCCTACAAGTAAGAAGCGGAAAGGAGCGCGTATGATGGAAAACGAAGCGCGTCAGAATGATACCATCATTCAGGTAAAGGACCTGAAGGTCAACATCAAGACCGACGACGGCATCCTGACTGCCGTCCGGGGCGTGGATTTCGAGATCAGGAAGGGGGAGACCCTGGGCCTGGTGGGCGAGTCCGGCTGCGGCAAGAGCCTGACCAGCAAGGCCATCCTGGGCATCAACGACAAGAAGTGTTCGGCGGCAGGGGAGATCATCTTCGACGCCGACGGCTTGGGCCGGACAGACCTTCTGAAGCTGAAGCCCAGAGGGGACGAGATCCGCTCCGTCCGGGGCAAGCAGATCTCCATGATCTTCCAGGAGCCCATGGTGGCCTTTTCCCCCATGTATACCATCGGCAACCAGATCAACGAGGCCACTCTCCTGCACATCACCAAGGATAAGAAGAAGTCCAAGGAGATCTCCCTGGGCGTGATGAAGAAGGTGGGCATCGCCAATGCGGAGAAGCGGTACGACCAGTACCCCCACGAGTTCTCCGGCGGAATGCTCCAGCGGGCCCTCATCGCCATGGCCCTGGTGTGCAACCCCAAGCTGCTCATCGCCGACGAGCCCACCACCGCTCTGGACGTGACCATCCAGGCCCAGATCCTGGAGCTGATGAAGGAGCTGCAGAAGGATTTCGGCATGTCCATCCTCTTCATCACCCACGACCTGGGCACCGTGGCCCGGATGTGCGACCGGGTGGCGGTCATGTACCTGGGGCGGATCGTGGAGTCCGCCACGGCCCTGGAGATCTTCAAAAATCCCCAGCACCCCTATACCAAGGGGCTCATTGGTTCCGTCCACAAGATCGGCACCAAGAACCAGGATAAGCTGTTCTCCATCGAGGGCACCGTGCCCCTGGCCCTGAACCTGCCCGCCGGGTGCGGCTTCTACGAGCGGTGTACCCAGCGGATCGAGGGCGTGTGCAATGCGTACGATCCCACGCTGGTCCAGGTGGGCGAGGATCACCAGGTAGCGTGCTTCGCCTGCACCGGCTGTCCCAAGGGCGGCGCCTGCGGCGGGCGCGGCAAGGAAGGAGGTAAGGACGAGTGAGCGGTAAGAAGCAGATCCTGGATGTGCAGCACATCCATATGCGTTTCAACTCCAAGGGCGTCTGCGTCCGTGCCGTGACCGACGTGAGCTTCACGGTGGACGAGGGCGAGACCATCGGCATCGTGGGCGAGTCCGGGTGCGGCAAGACCACTCTGGGGCGGTGCATCGTCCGGGCCTACGAGCCCTCCGAGGGCGAGGTCCTCTATACCGCCGGGGACGGGGAGACGGTGAACTTCACCAAGATCGACCCCAAGACCATGAAGAAGTACCGCAAGGAGATCCAGATGATCTTCCAGGATCCCTACTCCTCCCTGGACCCCCGCATGACGGTCTACGATATCATCAAGGAACCCCTGCTGGCCAACTTCCCCAAGATGCCCAAGGCCGAGATGGACCAGCGGATCATGGACATCGCCGCCAAGGTGGGACTGAACACCTCCTACCTCATGCGGTATCCCCACGCCTTCTCCGGCGGGCAGCGCCAGCGGATCGGCATCGCCCGGGCTCTGGTACTCAATCCCCGGGTGATCGTGTGCGATGAGTCGGTCTCCGCCCTGGACGTGTCCATCCAGGCCCAGGTCATCAATCTGCTCCATGACCTGCAGAAGGAATTTGCCCTGACCTATCTGTTCATCAGCCACGACCTGTCGGTGGTGGAGTACATCTCCGACAAGGTGGGCGTCATGTACCTGGGGAAGCTGGTGGAGTACGCCCCCACCAAGGACCTGTTCAGCTGCCCCATGCACCCCTACACGGAGAGCCTGCTGTCCGCGGTGCCCGTGGCGGACCCCACCCAGCAGATGGAGCGCATCCCCCTGGAGGGCGAGATCCCCAACCCGGCCAACCCGCCTACGGGCTGCTATTTCCATACCCGCTGCCGGTACTGCAAGCAGCAGTGCAAGGAGACCGCGCCGGGGTACAAGGAGCTGGAGCCCGGCCACTTTATAGCCTGCCATCGGGCGGAGGAGCTGAAGCTGAAGGGGTTCCAGTATGACGACTAAGAAAAAGCTGATTATTTTCACCGACAGCGGCGATACCATCATCGACGAGGGCACCCAGGTCTACGACGAACGGGGCATCGTCCAGGAGGCCCGGTTTATCCCCGGCGCGGGGGAGGTCCTCCGCCAGCTCCACGAAGAGGGCTTCACCATCGCCCTGGTGGCGGACGGAGAGTGGGAATCCTTCCAGAACGTATACCGGAAGAACGGCCTGGGGTACTGCTTCGACGCCTGGGTGGTCTCGGAGGTGGTGGGCCGGCAGAAGCCGGAGGCGGTCATGTTCGAGACCGCCTATGAGAAGCTGGGCCTCACCGAGGCCGACAAGGCCCGCATCGTCATGATCGGGAACAATCTGAAGAAGGACGTCGCGGGCGCCAACCGGCAGGGGCTGACCTCCATCTGGCTGGACTGGTCCCCCCGGTATTTCCACACGGTGGAGGAGCCCGACTGGCAGCCGGACTATACGGTGAAGACGCCGGCGGAGCTGCTCCCCCTGCTCTACGATCTCAATGCGAAGCTGGAGAATTAAAAGTTGAGGTTGGCTATGGAAAGAAACGAATACAAAGCGGAGATCAGAGAAAAGCTGGCGAAGCTGATCGACGCCTTTTGCCCCATCCTCTATGAGGACGATGAGATCTTTCTGAAAAACATGGAGGGCCGGAATCTGGCGGGGGACGACGTCCGCCGGTACCAGCACTGGGAATGGACCCAGGGCGTGGGGATATACGGCCTGTGGAAGCTGTTTGAGAAGACCGGGAAGGAGAAGTATCTGGACGTGCTGGTCAAATACTTCGACCAGCAGCTGGCCACCGGCTTCCCGGCGCTGAACGTCAACACCATCACCCCCTTTCTCACCATGGCCTACGTGGGAGAATACCTGCACGAGGAGAAGTACCTGGCCCCCTGCCGGGAGAGCGCCCGGTGGATCATGGAGCGCTTCCCCCGGACGGAGGAGGGGGGCTTCCAGCACATGACCTCCGACACCCTCAACGACCAGGAGCTGTGGGACGACACCCTGTTCATGTCCGTGCTGTTCCTGGCCAACATGGGGCGCATCGAGGGGAACCAGGCCTACATCGACGAGGCCCAGTACCAGTTCCTGCTCCACGCCCGGTACCTGGCGGACCGGGAGACCGGGCTGTGGTACCACGGGTGGACCTTCCGGGGGCGGCACAACTTCGCCGGGGCCCTCTGGGGCCGGGGGAACTGCTGGATCACCATCGCCATCCCGGAATTTCTGCGGATGGTCCCCTGCGACGCCCCCGTGAAGCGGACGCTGGCTCAGCTCCTCCTCAACCAGGCCGAGGGCCTGAAAAGGTATCAGAGCGCGTCCGGCATGTGGCACACCCTGATCGACGAGCCCTCCTCCTATGTGGAGGCCAGCGCCACCTGCGGCTTTGCCTACGGCCTCCTGCGGGCGGTCCATACGGGGCTCATCGACGCCTCCTGGGAGACGGTGGCCCTGAAGGCCCTGCCGCCGGTGCTGGAGTGCATCGGGGAGGACGGCGTGGTCCGGCAGGTGTCCTACGGCACCGCCATGGGGCGGGAGAGCCGGGAGTTCTACCGGAACATCCCCCTAAAGCCCATGCCCTACGGGCAGGCGCTGGCGATGCTGTTTCTCAGCGAGTGTCTGGAGAACGAGGGAGCATAACAAGAGGTATACGATGAATATTGGCAGGCAATGGGAAGACCGGCTCCGGATATGGTCGGAGCAGTTTGAAAAGCACTATTTTATAGCGTGGGCCCCCCTGTCCCTGTCTTTTTTCACCACCATGGAACAGCTGGCCTTTGACGAAGCCGTCAAAGGCCGGTTTGTTCCCGTTCAGCCGGGGACCCGGTGGGGGAAGAAGTGGGAGTACGGGTGGTTCCACACCCAGGCCGTCATTCCGGAGGCGCTGGAGGGAAAGCGGGCCGTCTTCACCCTGGGGGCCGGGGAGGAGATGCTGGTCTGGGTCAACGGCCGGGAGGCCGGGTCCATCGACCGGCAGCACAAATATATCACACTCTCCCGCTCCGCCCGGGCGGGGGACGTGTACGACATTTACGCGGAGTGCTACGCGGGCCACGGCCTCCGGCAGGAGGGCGCGGGCCCCGTGGGTCCCGATGAGGAGCCGGTGCCCGAGCCCCCGGAGGCCCAGGTCACGGTAAAGCCGTCCCTGCTGGGGTGCTGGAACGAGGCGCTGTTCCAGGCGGCCATGGACTACCAGGTCCTCTACAGCCTGGTCAAAAAGCTGCCGGAGAAGAGCCTGCGGGCCATGAAGATCGTGGAGGGGCTGAAAAAGTTCACCTATACGGCGGACTTCGAGCTGCCGGAGGAGGAACTCACCGCCAGCACAGTGGAGGCGGACCGGTATTTGCAGCCCCTGCTGGCCTGCCGGAACGGCTCCACCGCGCCGGACTATACCGTCTTCGGACAGTCCCACCTGGACCTGGCCTGGCTCTGGCCGGTGGAGGAGACCATGCGGAAGACGGCCCGGACCTACGCCAACCAGCTGGCGCTGATGGAGGAGTATCCGGACTACCGGTTCCTGCTCTGCGAGCCGCCTATATTGGAGTATTTGAAGGCCCTTTATCCGGGCGTCTACCGGCGGGTGAAGGAAAGGACCGCCTCCGGGGGCTTCTATCCTGAGGGGGCGCTGTGGGTGGAGTGCGATACCAACATCCCTTCCGGGGAGAGCCTCATCCGGCAGTTCGCCCGGGGGAAGCGCTGGTTCCGGGAGGAGCTGGGGGTGGACAGCCTGATGGCCTGGATGCCGGACACTTTCGGCTTCTCGGCGGCGCTGCCCCAGATCATGAAGAAGTGCCAGATCCCCTATTTCGCCACCCAGAAGCTCACCCGCCAGGACCCGGAGGCGGAGCCCTTCCCCTATAACCTCTTCTGGTGGGAGGGACTGGACGGGAGCCGGGTGCTGTCCCACCTGTTCCGGCGGAACAACGCCGTGTTCACCTCCGGGGAGCTGGTCTCCCGGTGGGAGGACGACCGGGTCCAGCAGGAGGGCATCGACGGCCTCATGTTCCCCTTCGGCTACGGCGACGGCGGCGGAGGCCCCACCCGGGAGATGGTGGAGGCGGCCCTGCGCTGCCAGGACCTGGAGGGCGCGCCCCGGTGCCATATGGAGAGCCCGATAAAGTTCTTCCAACGGGCGGAGGAGCGGGAGGTCGAGAACGTCTGCTGCGGGGAGCTGTATCTCGCGTGGCACCGGGGGACCCTGACCTCCCAGTCCCGGACCAAGCGGGGCATCCGCCGGGCGGAGGTTGCCCTGAAGGCGGTGGAGTACCACATGGCCGCCCAATTGCTGGCGGGCCGTCCCCTAAAGACAGCCTGGAAGGAGAGGCTGGACGAGCTCTGGAAGCTCCTGCTGTTCAACCAGTTCCACGACATCGCCCCGGGCACCTCCATTGCCCGGGTCCACCAGAGGGCGGAGGCGGAGCTGGAGACCGTCTGCACCGAGAGCGGAAAGCTGCTGGAGGAGATGCTGGGCCGGCCGGGGGAGCGGATGACCGTCTACAACCACCTGGGCTGGGAGCGGACCTTCCGGGGCCACAGGATACCCGCCCAGGGCTTCGCGGTCATCGGCCCGGAACGCGGTGCGGGAGAGGGGGCTTCCGCCCGGCGGCTCCCGCCGGAGGAGGGCGGCGGCTATGAGCTGCGAAACGACCACCTCGTCTGCCGGATCGACGATGCCGGCGAGCTGACCAGCGTCCGCAAGCCGGGAGAGGCCAGGGAATTTCTTGCCGGGAACGGCAACCGGTTCCTCCTGTTCAAGGACGTGAACACCTGCTACGACGCCTGGGAGCTGGGCAGCATGTATGAAAAGCTGCCGGTGCCTCTGGAGGGCGGGGCCAGGATCGAGGTCCGCCAGGAGGCGGACGGGGCGGCGCTGATCGTGAACAGGACCCTGCACCGCTCCCGGCTGGTCCAGCGGATATTTCTGGGCGGCGACGCCCGGCGGCTGGACTTCATCACCCGGCTGGATTGGCAGGAGCGGCATAAGCTCCTGAAGGTGTCCTTCCCGGTGAACGTCTACGCCGCGGAGGCCGTCCATGAGATACAGTTCGGCTATGTGAAGCGCCCCACCCACCGGTCCAGGCAGTACGACCGGGACCGGTACGAGGTGTGCAACCACCGCTACACAGTGCTGGAGGACGGCGGCGCGGGCGCGGCGGTGCTTAACGACTGCAAGTACGGCGTGAGCACGGCGGGGAACGAGATCCGCCTGACGCTGATGAAAGCGCCCCTGATGCCGGACATGTACGCGGACCGGAGGGAGCAGGAGTTCACCTATTCCTTCTTCCCCTTCCTGGGCCCCTTCACCCGGAGCGATGTCCTCCGGGAGGCCTGCGAGCTGAACGAGCCGCCGGTATTGGGGCGCTTCCTCCCCGCTGGAGAGGAGCGGACCCAGCGCCCGGTGCTGGTGCCCGGGGAGAAGAACATCATCGTGGACGCCGTCAAACCGGCGGACACTGCGGAAAACGCGATACTGGTCCGGGCATACGAGGCCATGGGGATGGGGACGGAAGCCTCCTTCGCCGTGGCGGGGGCCGTCCGGCGCGTGGATGAGACGGATATGCTGGAGGAGAACGCCTCGCCGCTGCCCCTTCGGGACGGCGGCCTGAGGGTAACCTTCGGACCCTTTGAGATCAAGACCTTTTTGCTGTACCTGTAAGGGTGCGGAATACTACGAAACAGGAAGATCATGCACATGTATCGAATCGGGATCGATCTGGGCGGCACCTCCATCGCCGCCGGGCTGGTGGACGGCTCCCGCCGGATCGTTGACAAGCTGAGCGTCCCCACCAACGCCCCCCGCCCCATGGCGGGCATCGCGGACGATATGGCCGCGCTGGCGGGGGAGCTCCTGGCGCGCAATGGCCTGCGCCGGGAGGACCTTTCCGCCGTGGGCGTGGGCGTCCCCGGCACGGCCAACCGGGAAAACGGGCATCTGGAGGACGCCAATAATCTGGGCTTTGACGACGAGCCCTTCGTCTCCGTGCTGGAGGAGCGGCTGGGCCTGCCGGTCCGCTTCGGCAACGACGCCAACGCGGCGGCCTGGGGGGAGTACCAGGCGGGCGGGGGCCGGGAGGACTCCTTCGTGATGATGACCATCGGCACCGGCATCGGCGGCGGGGTCATTCTGAACGGAAAGCTCTGGGACGGCGTCAACGGCGCGGCGGCGGAGTTCGGCCACATGACCATCCGGTATGACGGCGCGCCCTGCACCTGCGGACGGGTGGGGTGCTTCGAGGCCTACGCCTCCGCCACAGCCCTGATCCGCCAGGCCCGGGAGCGGATGGCGGCGGACCAGGACACCCTCCTGTGGAAGCTCTGCGGTGGCGAACCGGACCAGGTAGAGGCCCGGACCGTGTTCGAGGGCGCGGCGGCGGGCGACGAGGCCTGCCGGGCGCTGCTGGATGTTTACACCGCCTATCTGGCGGAGGGCGCGGCCAATATCGTCAACCTGTTCCAGCCGGCCGTCCTGTGCGTGGGCGGCGGTGTGAGCCGGGCCGGGGAAGCGCTCCTGACGCCGCTGCGGGAGAAGACGGCGAAGCGCATTTATTCCCAAAATGCCAAACGCAACACACGGATCACTCTGGCCCAACTGGACAACGACGCCGGCATCATCGGCGCGGCCCTGCTGGAGCCATAACAATGCGAGGTAAAACCGACATGAAAGCACACTATAAGCGCATCCTGCGGGACGCGGAGAAAAACGTGGAGCGCTCCCTGGAGATCCAGGACCTGCGGGAGGGCAGTCCCTGGCACGGCGCGTTTTCCCAGCCGGACGGCGTCTATCAGGCCAAGTACGCCATCTACCGGGTCTCCACCATGATCGCGGCCTACTGCAACCCGGAGACGAAATTCTATCACGACGGGACGGTCCTCCGGCGCATCCACCTGGGACTGGACTACGTCCAGCGGGTGCAGCACGAGAACGGACTGTTCGACTACGTGACCTGCAACTTCTTCTCCGCGCCGGACACGGCCTTCTGCGTGGTGAAGATCGTCCCTCATCTGCAATATCTGACGGCCCGGCAGGACCTGACGCCGGAGGAGGCCGCGATCCGGAACCGTCTGAGCGAGATCATCCATGCCGGGGCCCGGGGCCTGCTGGAGGGCGGCTTCCATACCCCCAACCACCGTTGGGCCATCGCCTCCGTGCTGGCCATCGGCGGGAAGCTGTTCGGGGAGGCGGACCTGACCCAGGCGGCCTTCGCCTATCTGAACGAGGGCATCGACTGCAACGAGGACGGGGAGTACGCGGAGAAATCGGCGGGCAACTACAACGGCGTGAACAACGACGCCATGCTGCTGCTGGCGGAGGGCCTGGACGACCCCTCCTACGACCAGCACGTCATCCGAAACCTGCGGATGATGCTCACCTACTGGGAGCCGGACGACAGCGTGTTCACGGCGAACTCCACCCGGTTCGACAAGGACCTGACCGTCTACCCCTCCTCCTACTATATCGAGTACCTGACCCTTGGCGTCCGGTATCATATCCCGGAGTTCATCGCCATGGCCAACCATATCTTTGACATCATCGAGGCGAAGCGGCTGGAGGCCCCCGATTTCCTCATGGAGCTGATGAACCACCCGGAGCTGATCGACTTCGAATCCGAGGAGCGGGGAACACCGGAGCACTACCATGCCTTCTACCGGGACTCCGGCATCGCCCGGGTCCGCCGGGGGCGGTATACCTATACCGTCATGAGCGGCAAATCCAACTTCCTCTATGTCCACAACGGGGAGATCAAGCTGGCGGTCAAGATCGGCGGCAGCTTCTGTGAGCACCGGGCCTTCAAGGCGGAGCGGATGGAGGAGGATGAGAACGGCTTCCATCTTCACCAGACCATGCAGGGCTGGTACTACCTGCCCTTCGAGGAGAAGCCCGCCACCAGCGACTGGTGGAAAATGGACAACGCCAGCCGGAAGAAGAAGCTGGGACCGGATATGGACATCGACGTGACCGTCCGGGAGACGGCGGACGGCCTGGAGGTGGACATCCGTACCTCCGGCGTGGAGGGCGCGCCCTGGCGGGTGGAGCTGGCCTTCAACGGCATCAAGCGGATCTCCAACGAGCACATGACCATGCCCATCAACGGGGACGAGGTGCTGGTGCTGCGGGATTCCGACTTCGAGGTGATGAACGACGTCTCCTCCATGAAGATCGGCCCCGCCTTCGGCGTCCACCACTTCACCGAGGGCAAGGAGGACAGCGAGGCCAAGACCCCCGGCGCGGCCACGGTGTACCTCACCGACTACACACCCTTCCACCATACCATCACCATCCGTCCCTGAACGGGGCGGAGCAGTCGAGGGAGGCGGCATCATGAAGCTTTGCATTCGCGCCCACGACCTTGGGGTCCGGGGCACGGAGGATATTCTGGACCGGCTGGCGCATCTTGGGCTGGACGGCGTGCAGATGGTCTGCTACAAGGTCTATGACGGTATCCCATACGAGCCCAACGCCATCACGCCGGAAAAGGCGGCGGAGATCGGCGCTTCCTTTGCCCGTGCCGGGAAGATCATCCCCCTGGTTGGCGCGTATTTCAATCCCGTCCATTCGGACGGGGATAAGGCGGCCCGGGGCCGCGACATTTTCGCGGACTACCTGCGCCATTGCCGCGCCATGGGCTGCGGCGTGGTAGGTTCGGAGACCGGGTCCTACAGTGACGACCCCTGGGTCTACCATCCCCGCAACCGCACGGAGGAGGCCCTGCAGAAGGTGGTGTCGGTCTTCTCCCAGCTGTGCGACGTTGCCGCGGACTGCGGGAGCACGGTGGCCATGGAGGGCGCGGAGGGACACGTCTGCTGGGACGTGGACACCCTGGCCAGAGCCCGGCGGATGATCGGCCGGAAGACCCGTGTCATCTTCGACCTCTACAACTACATGGACGCGGACAACCAGCGGAACTACCTGGATATCCTGGACCGGGGGCTGGACGTCTTCGCCGGCGAGATCCAGCTGTTCCATATGAAGGACTGCAATTTCACCCGAGGCCGGAGGCCCCAACAGGTCCCTCTGGGGACCGGCGAGCTGGACATGAGGGCCATCCTCACGCGGATCAAGGCCTATGATCCCGAGACCGTTCTGATGCTGGAGGAGACCACCGGCGCGGACATCCCCCACGCGGCAGAGACCATCCGCCGCATCTGGGCGGAGATATAATGCTATAGAGGATAGCAGAATGACCTGCTGGTCCCGGCGATGATTTTTGCTGCATAAAACGCCGCAAAGCCGCATGAACACTATGTTTGTGCGGCTTTGCGCGTTTTTGTTTATCCGGAAATAAAACGTGGATGGTTTTGCTCAGTGATCTGCCCCCTTCCTCCTTATAAAATCGTTGCTTCGACAGTGGACAATTTCCTTTTTCAGTGGTAAAATAGAGAAGATTAAATTGAGGGAGTGTGCCCTGAGCACAGCTTCCTTGTGAGTTTGGGAGGTCATAGCATGAAACGCAGAGTATTAAGCCTTATTACCGCTCTGGCGCTGTGCCTGAACCTGTTCCCTGTGTGGGCCTTTGCCGCCGAGGGGGAAACGGGCGACGGGCTATGCCCGCATCATCCGGCGCATACGGAGGCGTGCGGGTATGTTTCGCCGGTATTGGAGCAGGAATGTACTCACAGCCACAACGACGGCTGCTATACGGCAGAAAAGGACTGCATCCATGCGCATACGGCGGAGTGCTATCCGGCTCCGGACGGCGGTTCCGCAGAGGCCGAGCCGGTTTTGTGCGCCCATGTGTGTACGCAGGATGGCGGCTGTGTCACTGAGAGCCTGTCCTGCCTGCACGAGCATGACGGCGCCTGCGGTTATGCCGCAGGCGATCCCGGCGCGCCGTGTGCTTTCGACTGTCCGGTCTGCCCCATTGAGGCCCTGATCGGCAAGCTGCCCGACAGCGTTTCGGCGCACAATGCGGAGCAGGTACGGGAGCAGATCGATGAAATTTACGCTCTGTACGACGCGCTGACCGATGACGAGCAGCAGCAGGTGGATCTGTCGCCCTGCGCCGCTCTGCTGGAACAGCTGGACGGGATGGGCGCTGCGGTTCTGGTCGATGGCGTGGATCCCAATCACAGAGATTATAGACTCACAGCAAATGAGAGCTTTAATACACCGTTTATCGTGGAAGTGCCCACGACCATAGACACAAACGGATATATTTTGACTGGAAGTAAGACAACTGCCGTACAGGTTATCGCGCCGGGCACATTGTCCATTATAGGCAGAGGCATAATCCTCTCCAGAGCAGCCTCTGGCGTGGAGGTCCAGCCCGACGGTATTCTGCGGGTTGAAGATCCCGATGTATCCATCAAAGGCACCACGTATGGCCTGGAGGTCGCCTCCGGTGCGGACGTAAAGCTCTCCGCCGGCCTCTATCAGGGTTTGACCGCCGCGATCAAAGTGGCAGACGATGATTTTGCCGCTCTGCTGGAACCGGGCTATGCCTATTTTAATGAGGAGGGCCAGCTGATCCCGCTGGCAGACATGGCCGCAGCAACGGTGGTCCGCATCGGTCAGTGTACGGACCATTCCAAAGAATACACTATCAACGAAGGCCTTCCGAACCACACCTGGACTTGTTTGGCCTGCGGGGGCATCGGTACGGAAGAGTGTACGTTCGACTTTACGCAGGGTGAGACGGGAACGTGCGGCTCCTGCGCAAACGAAATCACCGTTACAGTGGATCGGAATAGCCTGAAGGTTCTAGCCTATGATGAAACCGTCAAGCCCCAAAACGGCACCGTCACGGTCAGGGTGAAAGACGCTACGGCGGATTTGGCTCTGGATACCGCTTACACCGTGGACTATAAAACACAGGCCAATGTCGGTGATGCTAACTTTACCGTTACAGTTACCGTTACCGGTGAAGAATACAACGGAAGCTTTACAGCAGACTACACGTTTACCAAAGACGAGCTGGAAAAGCCTGTACTTGAATGGGATGTGACTTCCAAACCTGTCCCTGTAAACCTGAACTATGACGGCAACGCGGTGGAGAAGGATGATCTGCCGCCTGTAATCATCAATATACAGACGTCTGCCGGTGTGGACCTGCACGACCGGCTCAAGTATTCTCACAGGGCCCAGGGGAGCAGTGACGCCTATACAGACGGCCTGCCCACCAACGCCGGTACTTATGACGTTGTGGTCACACTCCCGGAGGGGCCGGACTATCAGGCGGCCTCCAGTGAGGCCATTACGTTGGAGGTCAATCCAATCGACCCAATCGACACGGCCCCTGCCGCCGCCAAGCCAACCTATAACGGTACCGCCCAAGAGCTGGTCACCCGGGGTGCGCTGAAACCTGTGGCGATGGCAGACGGCCTGGAAATCCAATTTGCGACAAAGGAAAACGGTCCCTACTCCACCGAGATCCCGAAAGGCACCAACGCGGGGGATTACCAGGTCTGGTACAAGGTAGATGTAACGGACAACTATACTGCCGTCGGTCCCACCGAGATCAGTGGCGTAGTGATCCAGCGCAAGACGATCACCCCCGTAGTGGAACTGTCCCAGATGAAATACCAGTATGACGGCGGCTGGAAAGAGCCCACGGTCACGGTCAAGGACGGCGATACCGTTCTGCCGGCAAGCGAGTACAGCGTTGCTTATGAAAACAACCGGGACGTAAGCACTGCGGATAAGCCGGCAAAAGTAGTCGTTACCGATAACACGGGCGGCAACTATGACATTCAAAGGGTGGAGGTCCCCTTCCAAATTACCCTCCGGCAGCAGGAGGCCTTGTCTATCACCAAAAAGCCTGATACCGTCACCTACGGGGATCGTTTTACTCTGGAAACAGCTGGAGGTTCGGGTAACGGTCTCATCACCTGGGAGATCATACCGGTTGACGGCGCGACCGTGGCAACGGTGGACCCGGACAGCGGACAGATCAGCATCGTTGGCGTTGGAAAGGCCACGGTGAAAGCCACCAAATCCGGCACGGACCCCAGGACTGGATTGACCAACTATGAGGACGCCATTGCGTTCTGGACGCTTACCGCGAGTAAGAAGTCTGTCACCGCCACCGTGACGGCGGAGGATAAGGACTATGACGGCAATAATGTGGCCATCGTCCACGCCGTGGTGGAGCAGGGCGTTCTGCCCGGGGATGTCATTGATATTCAAGGTCTGACCGGCACCTTTGATGATAAAAATGCCGGGGTGGATAAACCGGTGACCGTAAATATAACGGGTGCGAATATCACCGGCAAAAATTCTGAACACTACGACGTTTTCTACTCCAGTACTACCGTCAAGGCGACCATCCACAAGGCGATTGCGGAGATCACAACGACCCCGGGGCCTGCAACCTTGACTTACGATGGCACTGAGCGGGACCTGATTGCCACTGCGGCGGTGGTTGACCCCGCCGATGTGCCGGTGGAATACGCCCTGAGCGAGGACGGCCCCTACTCCACCGATTTCCCGAAGGGCACCAATGCAGGCGATTACACTGTCTGGTACCGCATCCAGGAGACGAACAATTACACCGGCGAGGCTCCCCAGAGCGTGACAGCGACGATCAACAAAAAGCAAGTGAATCCTGCTATTACGCTGGACCAGAATAGCTTTATCTACGACGGTGACCCGAAGGAGCCGGTTGTCACACTGACTGAAGCCGATGGCACAACGGCAATTCCGGCCGGTGAGTATACGGTAGCGTACAGCAACAATATCAACGTGGGCACTGCCACCGTAACCGTCACGGCGAAGAATGACGGCAACTATTCGTTTACCAATGTATCAAAAGACTTTGCCATCGGAAAGAAGCAGGCCGAGGTCCTCACCGCCCCGGAGGCCACAGGCGACCCGCTTACCTTCAACACCAGAGCCCAAAAGCTTGTGACCTCGGGCGCGGGGTCCGGCGGTACGATGGTTTACTCTGTGGGTAATGAGAATGGAACCTATTCCTCAGACATCCCCACCGAGACCAATGCCGGAACTTACACAGTATATTATAAGGTAGAGGGCGACGCCAACCACAGCGATTCCAATGTGGGCTCGGTGGTTGTCACCATCTCCCCCAAGACGGTGACGAACCTGATCATAGAGCTGAAAAACGCTGATGGAACCGATTTTGTCAGCTGCGTCTATGATGGCACAGCGAAAGAGCCCAAGGCCGTGGTCAAAGACGGCAGTACAACTATTGATGTAGGCGAATACGATATCCGCTACGAAAACAACACAGACGCCGGTAATACCGCTACGGTCAACATCATCGACAGGCCGGGCGGCAATTACACCGTAACGGGCTCCAAGACGTTTGTCATCCAAAAGGCGAATATCGTGTTTGATCCGGCCCCGGGAGCAGCTGACATCACCTACGATGGCAAGGCCCATGAGCTTCTGATTCCGGGCACGACCAGCGGCGGCGAAGTCCAGTACGCGCTGAACAGCGCGACAAGCAAGTATGACACCGCCATCCCCACGGCTACCGAGGCAGGAAAGTACACCGTCTATTACAAGGTCGTGGGAGATAAGAACCACAACGATCTCGCGGTACAGTCCGTGGACGTGACCATCCAGCGCAAGCCGCTGACCGACATCACCATTGAGCTGACCCCCGACAGCTTTGAGTACGATGGCACGGTGAAGATGCCCACGATCACGGTCAAGGACGGCAAGACGGTACTGCCGGAGGAAGAGTATACATGGACATGCGACGATTCTTCTCCGACTAACCAGGGCACTTACACCATTGCGATCACCGACGCTGCGGACGGCAACTACGATCTGACCGGAGTTACCGCCAATACCGCGACCTTCTCCATCGGTAAGACCGCTCAGACAGAGCTGGTGATCGAGGACAAACCCAACCCCACCATCTACGGCGATACATTTACCTTGACCACAAGCGGCGGCTCTAGCAGCAGCGCGGTGACTTGGGAAGCGACAGGGCCTGCCACCGTGGACGCAGGCGGCAATGTGACCATTACTGACGTTGGCGAGGTCACCATCACAGCTACCAACCCCGGCGATCGAAACTACCTGCCCGTTTCCGATCAGTGGACCTTTACCGCTGAGCCCAAGCCCGTTACGGCTTCTATCGTGGTTGGGAATAGGGCCTATGACGGTACAACAAGCGCCGCTGTGGCCTCTGCCAGCATTACCACGATCAACGGCGACATTGTGGACATTGACCCGGCCAGCATCACCGCCGCCTTTGATACCCCCGGCGTTGGTACGGGGAAGACGGTCACGCTGGATACCTCCAAGGTCCAGGTGACCGGCGCGGACGCGGCCAAATATGACATCAGCTATCCCGACACGGTGACTGCGGATGTCACCAAGGCAACTACGACGATCACCACCGCGCCCAAGGAAATCGCTTCGCTGACCTACAGCGGACAGCCGCAGGCGCTGGTCACGGAGGGCGAGACCAACGTAGGCTTCCTGGTGTATTCCCTGGATGGGACCAACTTCTCCCCCGAGGTTCCCACCGGGACCAACGCGGATACTTACACCGTCTATTATAAGGTAGACGGGACCGCCGACTATACCGGCGTAGCCGCGAACACGACCCCGATTTCCGTGACCATCGCCCCCAAGTCCGTCACGCCCACGGTGGAGCTGTCGGAATCGTCCTTCCTGTACGACAACACGAAGAAGGACCCGAAAGTCACCGTCAAGGACGGCGAAACCGTGATTGATCCCAAACAGTACACGGTCACATGGGCGAACGACGATCCGGCGGTTACGGATGGATTGCTGACAGCCGCTGGCACCTATACGGCCACCATTGAGAATGTGCCTAACGGGAATTATTCGTTCACCACAACCGCTCAGATTGAAATCAAGGCGGCGACCCAGGGTTCGCTGAAAATCACCGGCAAGCCCGAGCACGTCTATTACGGTGACACGGTCACAACGCTGGAGGCTACCGGCGGCACTGGAAACGGAACGGTGACCTGGAGCATCGAAGCGGACAGCGCCGACGCTGAAATTGACTCGACTACAGGCCATCTTACCGTCAATGACATCGGGGCCGTTACGGTCAAGGCGACGCGGATGGTCCCCAACTACGCGCCTGCCACCGACACCTGTACCATTACCGTGGAGCCGAAGCCGGTCGTGGCGAAGGTGACCATCACGGAGAAGGATTACAATGGGACCACAGACGCCACCGTGGCCTCCGCCGGTATCACCGCGCTGAACGGCGATGTGGTTGAGATTGACAAGACCAGCATCATCGCCGCCTTTGACACCCCTGCGGTTGGCACGGGGAAAACGGTCACGCTGGATACCTCCAAGGTCCAGGTGACCGGCGCAGACGCGGCCAAATATGACATCAGCTATCCTGATACTGCCAAGGGGACGATCAACCCCAGGCGAGTTGACGTGACGGTCACGCTGTCCGGCAACGACCTGAAGCAGGAGACCAACGGCGATTATTACTACGACTACGACGGCACAGCGAAAAACCCCAATGTGACCGTCACGGCGAACGATGATAACGCGGTACTGACAGACAGCGATTACAGTGTGAGCATTACCGATAACAAGAATGTCGGCGATGCAACCGTAACTGTCACCGCAAAGTCGGGCGGCAACTACACCTTCACAGTAGCAAAGGTGCAGTTCGCCATCAAGAAAGCCAGCGCGGCGTGGAACACAGCTCCTCAAGGCAAGAGCCTGACCTACGATGGGACGGAGCAGGAGCTGGTGACCCCAGGCAGCGCCACCGGCGGTACGGTGGTGTATTCTCTGGAGCTGAATGGGACCTATGAGGAGGCTATTCCCAAGAAAACAGCGGCAGGCACATACATCGTCTACTACATGATACAGGGCGATGACAATCATGAGGATACAACGCCCAGTCCGGTGTCCGTGACCATCAGCTCGAGGGAAATTACGCCCACCATTACGCTGAGCGGCGATGGACTGACAGAAACCAACGGCGTCTACTCCTATGTCTATGATGGAACGGCGAAAACCCCCGATGTTACTGTTACGGACGACAGCAATGAGATTTCTGACACCGAGTACAGCGTATCCTACCGCGACAACATCAACGCCGGTACGGCCACGGTCATCGTCAGTGACAACAACGGAGGCAACTACATCGTAAACGGCACGGCCACCTTTGAGATCACCAAAAAAGAGCCCACAGTCACGGCTCCGACGGAAATCACCGGCTTGCAGTACAATGGCGCGGCTCAGGAGCTGGTCACGGCTGGCGTTTGCCATGAAGGCACTGTGGTCTACTCCGTGAACGGCGGGAACTATTCCACCGCCATCCCTGTGGGAACGGCGGTCGGCACGTACACCATTGACTACAAGGTGCTGGGCGATGACAACCACAGCGATACCGCCCCGGTGCGCCTGACAGTAAGCATTGGCAAAAACGAGGTGAAAACCCCCGGCATCTCTCTGTCCCAGAATCAGTTCACGTTCAATAACAGTCAGCAGAAGCCTGTTATCACCGTCTCTGATGACAGCGGACGGCTGATTCCGGAGCGTGAGTACACGGTGACGATTACCGGTACTAAGAGCAACAATATGGTGGATGTGGACACCTATACTGTTACCATCACCACGCCGGACACCTCCAATTACGTTATTAACAGCAACAACACCCGAACCTTTGAAATCGTTCCGGCGGACCAGGAGAGCATTTCCATTACCGGCACCCAGGCCCAGGTCCACTACGGCGATACCATCTCGCTGGGCGTGTCGGGCGGCACCGGCGCAGGGGCCATTTCTTGGGACATTAAGGCTAAGAACGGTAGCCCAATCAACAGCGAGATTGGCGTGACCGGTCTGCTCACCGTGAAAGATGTAGGCGGACCCTACATTGTCACAGTGGCCCGTACCAAGCCCAACTACGGCACCGTATCCGCCGAGTGGGAGTTCAGCGCGGGCAAGAAGCCGGTGACGGCTGTGCTGACCGGCGTTGACAAGCCCTTTGACGGCAAGACGGATGCAACCGTAAAGGCTAAAGTGGCCGCAAGCGACCTGGTGTTTGACGATACGTTCGACATTCCTAATCTGACAGGCACCTTCGATAATGCGAACGTTGGAACGAATAAGACCATTACCATCACCGGTTCCGCTCCGGCAATCACGGACCTGAAGGCGGCCAACTATGAGATCACCTACCCCGATACTGCCACCGCGTCCATTCTGCCAACGGTCGCGACGGTGGATGCTGCTCCGGTAGCTGTGGCTCCTCTGACTTACGATGCAAGCAAGGCCCAGGAGCTGGTCACGGCGGGTACTGTGGCGGGCGGCACCATGGTCTATTCTCTGGATGGGACGAATTACAAGCCGTCCATCCCCACGGCCAAGGATGCCGGTGAGTACACTGTCTACTTCAAGGCCCAGGGCGACAGCAACCACACGGACAGTGAGGCTAAAAGCATTAAGGTTACCATTGATCAGCAGACCGTAACACCGCAGATTGAGCTGATGCCACCCAGCGCCCAGTACGACGGCAGTGCGAAGTACCCGGAGGTCACAGTCAGAGACACCCAAAACAACGTGATCCCGGAGAGCGAGTATAAGGCCACATATGTCTCTGATTCCGGCGAGAACTGGACGGACAAGGGTACGTACGAGGTCAAGGTTGAGAATATCACCGGCGGCAACTATGTCGTTGAGACGGCCACAGTGAACTTTATCATCAGTACAACGGCCCAGGCCCCGCTGGAGATCGTCAACAAGCCTGGCCTCGTCTACTACGGCGACACCTTCACCCTGAGCGCGGTAGGCGGCTCCGGCAGTGACAAGGTTACATGGAGCAGCGCCCCCGCCGGAATCGTTGAAATCGATGCCAACGGCTTTGTAAAGGTGATCGGCGTAGGTTCCGCCACCATTACCGCGACTAAGCCGGGCGGCGTCAACTATGACGAGGCGAAAGCAACCTATCCGCTCAACGCGCTGAAAAAGCCGATCACGGCTATTGTCACCGCGAAGGACAGGGTGTATAAGGCTGGCGATGTCTCCGCCGAGCTTATCATCTCCTGGAAGCCAGGCGACCTGGTTGGCAAAGACACCATCGACACCTCCCTCGTGACGGGTAAGTTTGAGGATGACAGTGTCGGTACTGGCAAAACGGTGAAGATCGAGGGCGGCCCGGTCGATGACGCGACTGCTCAAAAGTACGACATCACCATCCCGCCCGACACCACCGCATCCATTTTCAAGGCGGACGCCGAGGCACCGACACTGACGGCAAATAATCGTGAGTACGACGGCTCAACCCAAAACCTTGTGACCGGCGGTGATGCAAATACCCTCTATTCCAGCTCCAGAGACGGCGTATATACCGCGACAGTGCCCACCGGAACCAACGCGGGAACTTACACGGTCTGGTACAAGGCAAAGGGTGACGCCAACCACAACGATTCCGAGCCCCAGGCCATCCAGGTGACCATCAGCCGGAAGCAGCTGGCACTGACCGATTCTAATGTCACTGTTGAGCTGTCCGGCAACGGCTTGCAGACGGACACCGCCAATGGAACCTATTACTATGAGTATGACGGAAGCGATAAAACCCCCTCCGTTATCATCAAAGACGGTTCTGCGGTCATTCCGACCAGCGAGTACGAAGTCAGCTACAGCAACAATAAGAACTTGAGCACCGACAGTCAAAAAGCCACCGTCACCATCACGAACAGCGATGGCGGAAACTACATTGTTGATGGCAGTGTGACATTTGAGATCCGCAAGGGCGGCGCGGAGCTGATAAAGCCCCCCGAGCCGGTCAGGGGCCTGACCTACACCGGACAGCCGCAGGAGCTGGTGACCGGAGGCACCGCGACGGGCGGCCACATCGAGTACGCGCTGGATGGCGTCGCGTATGGTGAAGGCATTCCCAAGGCGACCTATGCGGGAACTTATACGGTGACTTACAAGGTAGTAGGCGACGGCAACCACGAGAACGGCACAAAGGAAGGCTCGGTCTCCGTGACCATCAAGCCGAAGGAGATCGTCAGCCCGAAGATCACGGTGTCCGGCACCTATACTTATGACGGCGCCGCGAAGGAACCGGCTCCCGCCGATATCGAGGTGAAAGACGGCACCACAACCATCCCGGCGGATGAATACGAGGTGGACTACCGCGACAACATCAACGCCGGTACGGCGACGGTCATCATCACCAACGCCAACGGCGGCAACTACATCGTAAACGGTACGGGGACCTTTGAAATTGCGAAGGGCGCCGCGTCGGTGGCAGCGGCTCCGGAGGGTTTGAAAAATCTGCCCTACAACGGCACCGAGCAGGCGCTGATTGAGGCGGGCACTGCCTCCAGCGGAACGATGGTGTATTCTCTGAGCGAGACTGGCGAGTATACTCCGGCCATTCCCACTGGGAAAGCCGTGGGTACTTACACCGTCTGGTACAAGGCCCAGGGCGACAGCAACCACAATGACAGCGAAGCACAGTCGGTAACTGCTTCCATTGCCAAGAACACCGTGACCGCGCCCACCATCCAGGTGACGCCCCCCTCGGTGACGTTCAACGGAGAGAAGCAGGAGCCTACGGTCACTGTCAAGGACGATAAGGGGTTTGTGATCGATGGCAGCGAGTACACGGTGACGTATCAGGATGAAGCCGGAACCAGTGTTGACAAGCCGACCAACGTGGGCAAGTATACCCTGACCATTACCGAGGTCACGGGCGGAAATTACACATTTGACGGCACAGATGGTAAGAACACCGCCGAATTTGAAATCCTCCCGGCGGACCAGACGCCTCTGACCATCACCGGCACACGGGAGCGGGTCTACTACGGTGACACCATCCAGCTGGGGACCACAGGCGGCAATGGGACAATAGCCTGGGCGGTCAATGGCGACACAATTGCCAGCATCGACGAAGATACGGGACTGCTCAAAATCACCGGCGTGGGTTCTGTCACGGTGACAGCCACCAGCACCAAAACCGGCTATGCCGACCAGACCGGCACTTGGAACCTCTACGCGGAGAAGAAGCCGGTGACCGTCCTTGTGACGGCGGCCTCCAAGACCTATGACAGCAACTCAGCCGCCGCTGTGACCGCCACCCTGCAAACCAGCGACTTCGTGGGCACCGACAGCTTCACTATCACCCTGAACGGCTGCACCTTTGAGGACCCCAACGCCGGGACGGACAAGAAGGTGAACGTGGTCAGTACGAACCCGAGCTTTACAGTCAGTGCGGGCGGTACAGACAACCACGAGAACTACGCCATCACCTACCCCGCCACTGCCACCGCGTCCATCTTCAAGGCGGACATCGCGGCGGCTGACGTAACCGCCCCAACCTTGGCCGCCGGGCTGGAGTACACCGGGCTTCCCCAGGCGCTGATCACAGCGGCGGGGACCGTGACAGGCGGCACTCTGGAGTACTCTTCGGACGGCGCCAACTATTCCACCGGCTTCCCCACCGGCACCAACGCGGGGGACTATGACGTCTGGTACCGGGTAAAGGGCGATGGCAACCACAATGACGTGGCGGCCGCAAAGCTGGGCACTCAGGTGAATATCGCCCGACAGACCGTTTCCAACCCCACCATCGAGTTCACCACCACCGGCGCGACCTACGACGGCCAGGAGCACAAGCCCGCAGTCAAGGTGATGGACGACGCCCATGGCCGGGTGATTCCGGACAGCGAGTACACCATCGACTATGGCAGCACCAACTGGAAGGACGTGGGAGACCACACGATCACGATCACCGGCAAGACAGACGGCAACTACACCATCACCGGGACGCACTCCAAGATATTTACCATCCTCCCGGCGGGGCAGAGCCCGCTGTCCATCGTGGGCCAGCCCGGCGAGGTCCGGTACGGCGCCGTCTTTACCCTCAGCACCAACGGCGGCTCCGGAACGGGGGCCGTGACCTGGGAAACCAGTGACAGCACGGTCGCCTTTATCAACAGCCAGACCGGCCGGGTGGAGATCAAGAAGGCCGGCGGACCGGTCACCATCACGGCTAGGAAAGCCGCCGGCGGCGGCTACGGAGAAATGACGGCCACCTATACGTTC
>CAJTVO010000020.1:35040-35251 GCA_910579485.1 uncultured Oscillospiraceae bacterium
CCCGCCACAGCCATTGTCACCGCCCGGAACAAGCCCTATGATGGCGATACTGCGGCAACACTGGATATTTCCTGGAAGGACGGCGACCTGCTCAACGGCGATACCATCACGCTGACCCTGGCCGGCGCGTTTGACGACGCCAACGTGGGCACGGACAAGATCGTCCGGATCACCCGCAACGGCGACCTCCCCGATGGCGGCGGCAAGTACG
>CAJTVO010000021.1:0-5707 GCA_910579485.1 uncultured Oscillospiraceae bacterium
ATCAGGAACGGCGCGCCGCTTTCTTTGTCTCACGACCGCCTTTTCATCGCCAGCCGGAACGTTGTGAACACGAACACCGGCAGCGTTATCAGAAGCACGACGCCCAGGGTACGCACCACCGCGTCCGGCGCGCCGGCCCACAGCAGACGGGTCAGGCCCATCAGCACAGCCGCCGCGGCCAGGACGGTCAGGCAGGCCGCCCAGATATGTTTTTCCTTCATCGTATCGTACTTCCTCCTCCCTACCGGCTCTGCCGTTCCAGCTCGCGTATTCGCCAGGAGCATCGCCAGACAGCACGCAGCATGACGGTGAGGATCACAATGTAGGTCCCCACAAGCCCTCTGGAAAATATATCCTCCGGATACTGGAACAGCAGGACCCATGCGTTGAAGGAACACAGGAAGATCATCATAAAGGCCCAGAGGAACATCCGCCGTATCCGGCGGTACAGGGCTATTCTGGATTCCGCGTCGGTATAGACCTCGAAGGGGCCGTCCCCGGCCCGCTTGCGGAGGTACACCCACCGCCCCCAGCGCTGGAGGACCTCCACGCCCATCTCGTCCATGAAGATAACGTATCCCTCGTAGTCCTCGGCCAGGAGCCCCTTCCCCGGCAGGAGGTCGATTTGGTAGATGTACTCCCCCGGCTGGCAGGGGACGAAGGTGACCACCCCCAGCCAGAACTTGGTCATGGCCCAGCCCTGCCGGGCGTATTCGTTGAGCCAGTCCTGTTCCTCATCCTTGTCATAGGTAAACTTCCAGCGGATCATGTCTCATCCTCCATTTTCTCCCCGTTGCGCACCAGCTCCCGCAGACGGGCCATTTCAGCGTCGAAGGCCGACCGCCCGGCGGGGGTGATGACATACTCCTTCTTCTTCCGGGAGCCCAGCTCCGCACTGTAGAGGACGATCCATCCCCGCTCCAGCAGGGTGTTGATGGCCCCGTACAGGGTCCCGGGCCCCAGGGTGACCCGTCCGCCGGTCATCTCCTCCACCTCCAGGATGATGCCGTAGCCATGGACCGGCCTGCGGACCGCCAGCAGGATGTAGAAGAGGGCCTCGGTCAGCGGTTGATTCTTATTCTCCACGGCGCTTCCACTTCCTCAGTCTCCGCCAGCCCTCCCCGGGCAGCAGGCCCAAAAGCAGGAACACCATCCCCAGCCCCAGAAGCAGGCCCAGCAGAAAGTCCGGAAAGGCGGGCAGAAGATCGTTGAGCGCCAGATATACCGCGCCCAGCAGGCCCCCCGCCAGGGCAAATCGTCTCTGTGCCGCTGTTTTCATTCCACACACTCCTATCCACCATGATATATCGTCTATCGATGGGTCAAATATATCACAGGTCGATAGGTTTGTCAAGCAGGACGGCGAAAAAATCCGGGACGGATCGCTCCGCCCCGGACCGTGTTACTGCTCAGCACCCCTGATATAGGCATCAAACAGCTTTTTCAGTTCTTCCTGGGTATAGATCTTGTCGGGATCTTCCTCAATGATACGCATCAAGTCGTAGATCGTTGCCTTTTGGATCAGAACAACTTCTTTCTCGTTGAGCATAGCGTTGACCTTCTTTCGCTTGATACGATCACCTTACCATAAATTCAGTTTGTTTACAATCCCTGCAGGGAAATTATATCTGTTTCAGCTCCAATGAATAACGCCTGCTTTTTCAATATTCGCTACAGAACGTCCATCCGGCGTCTCATACTCACTATTTGTGAAATGGATTTGGTCTACGGTGATATCATGGTCTGTTTCGTTGGAAAGAAACGCCCAGTACACACCAGCCTTGTCAAGCGTGATCTTTTCACGGACATGTTCGCCTTCGGTTTTTACCGTTTTTGTGAACTGGCCCAAATCGGTGATGCCCAGTGTGATCTCATCATCGCAGTAGATCGAAGCGACCAGGTATGAGGCGTCCTCCGCCGTTTTGATCTGAACGGGAAGGTACAAAGTCTCATGCGCGGGGATCACGGTATTCGGCTGCCCGAACATGCTGTTCTTGTCGCAGGAGAAAAATTGAGACACGTCCAGATTCTCCTTGGCAACGCTCAACCCGGTCAGCTTCCCGTCCTGGTCATACTGCGCGGTCACCGTCAGTCCTGTTTCCGCGTAGGGGTCCTCATAGCTGAACGCGCCGCCGTCGGGCTTCTGATCCGCGAAGGAGCGCACAGGCTGGCCGTTGAGGGTCAGCGCCCCCATGCCGCTCTCCCGGGGATGATAGGTCAGGCCGTAGTCCGCGTACCGGGCAAAGATCTCCTCGAAGGTCTTGCCTCCCCTGCCGCCGCTCCCCTCGGCATAAACTGTCTGGGTGCCTGCGACAGGCTCCGCGCCGTTCTGGTCCTGAATGGGAGAAATGTCATCGGTATAGGCTGCCTGGGGCCCGGAAAATGTTGCGGCCTCGATCAAATTCTGGTCAAATCCCCGGTCTCCCTCCGCCGCTACGCCGATAAGGTCTCCCATGGTGTCATAGGAACCGTCCGGGTTGTAGATGATGGAGCGCAGGGTGTGGACGTCTACCGTGCCCTCCTTGTTGGTGTAGACATACTGGACAGAGTACCCGTCGTTCCCTACCGGCGCGCCGTCCACGAAGTGACGGATCAGCTGGCCGTTGTAGGTCATCAGATTAGCATTGCCGCCGATACCGAAGGCCTTCAGTTCCTCCGCCAGGGCCGCCTCGTCCAGCTCCTTGGGCGCGGTGAGGGTGCCCTTGCCCTCTTCAAAGGTGGACGCAATCATATAGCCGTCAGACCCGAGGGCTACATCCTCCACCTCTCTGCCGTTCTTATCAATGATGGTTTTGGAGTGCAGTGCGCCGTTCTTGATGTCCTCCAGAATGCTCTCATACAGGGCGATGGTCTCGTCCACCTTCTTCTGGTCCCAGGTGAACCAGCCGTCCGTGCCGTTGTAGCCCTGCTCGCCGATCATGCTTTGCAGGACCGCCTTCTCCTCCTCCAGCCAGACCTTGTAGTCCTCGTAGGTCCACCATTCCACCTGCCAGTCGTCGCCCCAGCTGCCGTACTCGGCATGGTAGCGCTCCTCGCTCATCCAGCTCTGACCGTTATCCACGGAGTACAGCTTCTCGCCGTTCTCTCCGCCCTTGGACATGATGGACACGCCGTTGTCCTCCACTATTCCAAGATGGTCATAGACATAGCCGGTCTCCGGCGCGTTCTGATGCTGGTCCTCCCTGTCCTCCGGCGCGGCGGAGGCGAAAACGGTAGTGGTGACGCACATCACCACCAGCACCGCCACAAGAGCGGTGAACGAAATATGCTTGCGTTTCATGATCGCTTTGATCCTTTCCTCCAGCGCGTGACCGCTGAAATGACTGCCGGAGGGGCTCCAGTGGCCCCGCCGCTCCTCCAGTCCCAACAGAGCCAGGGCGTACCGCTCCCGGTCCGCTCCGTTCCGCAGCACCGCCTCGTCGCAGGCCAGCTCGATGTCCCGGTTGGACAGGGCATACATGACCCACACAAGGGGGTTGAACCAGTGGATGCACAGCACGGCGGCCAGAAAGACCTTCCGCAGCGCGTCAAAACGCCGGATATGAGTGTGTTCATGGGCCAGGACGCAGGACAGGGTCTCCCTGTCCTCCCAGTCCATCCTCGCGGGCAGCAAAATCACGGGATACAATACGCCGTAAGTCAGCGGCGCGGCGATCCGGTCGCTGATCCGGGCCTGCACCGGACGGCGCAGGGGATGGTCCGCCAGCCAGTCCAGGATAAATCCATCCCGGCAGGGCAGCGAGGCGTTGTAGACCCGGCGGCTGCGCAGATGACTCCAGAGGAATCCTCCAGCCAGCAGCAGGGCGACGCCCAGCCACAGCGCGCACAGGATCGTCCACCAGTCCGGGGACGCCGGGGCCTGGGTGGTCTCGATGCAGGAAGCGGAACCCTCCAGCAGGTACACCTGAGATATCCACTCCCTCTGCGGCACGATCCCGATATCCGTCACAACAGCATCCAGCGCCTGGAGCTCCCGGAAGACGGCGGTCTCCTCTGCCGGTCCCGGCATCCAGCGCCGGACACTCACCGGCGAGGGCAGCGCCCCCAGCACCAGCAGACGGACCAGCACCAGGTCCCACAACAGGCAGAAGGCCTTTCTAGGCGTCCGGTCCTGGAACCAGGCGCGGAGGGTCAGCACCGCAAGGATCATCACTCCGGCGGACAGGGACGCCTCCCCCGCCGCTTTCAGTACATTCTCCATCATTTCAGTTCCTCCACCAGACGCCGCAGCCGGGCGATCTCCTCGCCGGAGAGAGCCCTGCCATCCAGCAGGGACGCCACCAGCCGGTCGGCGGAGCCGCCGTACATCCGGTCGATGAGCCCCCGGGTCTCCCGCTGCCTGACCTCCTCCCGGCTCACCAGGGCCCGGCACAGGAAGCCCGGGTCCGTCCGCTCCACCAGGCCCTTCTCCACGCACTTTTTCAGCACGGTATAGGTGGTGGTCTTGCTCCAGCCCACCAGCTCCGCGGCCCGGAGGGCCACGTCCTTGGCGGATACTTCCCCGCCCTCCCAGAGGATCTCCAGGATCTTCAGCTCACTGTCAAATATCTTGCATTCCATATCTGCCGCTCCTTTGCATGTATTCTATCGCGATAGAACATCGTTATTCTACTCCGATAGAACCGCTTTGTCAAGGGGGTTTACAAAAAATTAACAGGAGCCATTTCAGACGGCTCCTGCGGGTTCACGTATTGACTTAGCCTGCCGCCTGCTCCGTCTTTTCGCGGCCCTTGCGGCGGGCCCCCTCCTGGAGCTTCCGCACGGTCTTGCGGTAGCGCTCGGCAATGGGTCCGGCCTCCTTGTAGATGGCCCCCTTGGCGGCCCACCCCCTGCCGTCCTTCTCGATGGTCAGCGCCAAGTACAGCCGCCGGTGCTCCAGACACTTGCACCGCAGGACCTGCTCCGTGGGCGTGGTCCGCACCCAGCGGCCTGCCGACAGGGACTTACCGCAGATCGGACAAGCGGGGCGGGCGATCTCCCGATGGTTCTTGCAGCCCCAGCGGGTGTCGTAGCTGCCCAGGTCCTGCTCCCACAGCGGGGGCACGCCCTTGTGCTTGGGCGGGCGGTGGAACATGGACATGTCCTCGAACCGGTCGAGCATGGTCTGATAGACCATGATGGTATAATAGGTGTCGTTCCAGGCGGAATGGAAGTCCAGGCCGGTCTCGATGCCCAGCTCCGTCACCGCCTTCTCCAGGGAGGGCTGGCAGCCCAGACTGCCCTCGATGAGCTTCTGATACATATATTGGAGATCGAAGTACTCGCACTTCCAGTCCTCGTCGAAGGAGAGCCGGTGGTAGGCGAAGTTGTCCAGCAGGACCTCCACGTCGTTGTTCCCCCACTCCACGAACACGGGGCTGGGCCCACACCAGTGGAGGAACGCCGGTCCCAGGTCCAGGAAACCGGGGGCATCGGCCAGCAGGGCGCGCAGCTCCTCCCGCCCGTAGGGCAGGAGGCGGTAGGTGCGGCTCTCCAGCTTGCGGCTGGCCTTGGGATGGATGTAGCTGTGGAAGGAATCCAGCATGACGCCGGTATCCTGCTCCACCTTCATAGCGGCTATTTCGATGAGCTCATGGAAGGGAACCCTCTCCCCGGATTTGTTGCGGTAGAATGTGGTGTTCCACTCCAGATCCAGAAAAATCAACTCTGCCATCGCTGTCTTGCTCCGTTTGTTGTGATGTTGCGGCGGCTCCGCCGGCCTCCTGCC
>CAJTVO010000021.1:5727-34527 GCA_910579485.1 uncultured Oscillospiraceae bacterium
GAGCCCCGCCATGTCCTCCGGCACCGGGGCCTCCAGAGACAGGCGCTCTCCCGTCACCGGATGGAGCAGGTCCAGCCGGGCGGCGTGGAGGGCGGGACGGGCAATCAGTGCCCGGTCCTCCGTTCCATAGAGCCAGTCCCCCGCCAGGGGACAGCCCAGGGCGGCCATATGGACCCGCAGCTGGTGGGTCCGCCCGGTGCGGGGCGTCAGCTCCACCAAAGAGAAGCCATCCCGCCGCGCCAGGACCCGATAGGCGGTCTCCGCCGCCTTACCCGCCGGGTCCACCCGCCGCCGGATGGCGGAAGTCGGGTCCCGCCCGATGGGCAGATCGATCCGCCCCGCGTCCTCCGCCGGACCACCCGTGCAGACGGCCAGGTAGGTCCTCCGGAGGGCCCCGGTGTGGAGCCGCTCCCGCAGGAGGTTGTGGACGTAGGCGTTCTTCGCCGCCGCCATGACCCCGGTGGTCCCCCGGTCCAGCCGGTTGACCAGATGGAGGGACGCGCCCTCCCCCAGATAGTACAGCAGTCCGGCGGCAAGGGTGGGCTCCCCGGGGACCAGGGAGGACGGGATGCAGGCCAGGGGCGCGGGTTTGTTCACCACCAGCAGGTGCTCGTCCTCGAAAAGAACGTTCAGCGCCATGGGGGCAGGCTCCACAGGGGCGGCCCGTTCCGCTGCGTCCAGGTCCACCGCCAGGCGGTCCCCCTCCCGGAGGACGGCGCTGGTGAAGACCCGGGCCCCGTTGACGGTGAGGCCGGTCTCAGTCCGCTTCAACCGGCCCATGAGTCCGGCGGACACGCCCAGCTCCCCCCGCAGCAGGCTCTTCACCGTCCGCCCCGCCTGCTCCCGGGTCACTACAAGCTCCAGTCCCGCCATACGCGCCTCCCGTCTCCTCGTTACGGCAGTAGTATACAATATCCGCTTTTGATTTTCAATAGGGATTCTGTTGGAAAATAGGGAAAAGAGTCGAATCCCGTCGGCTTCTCAGGGCTCCGGAACAAAAAACGGGGAGGGCGACCAAGCCCTCCCCGTGATCTGTCTGTCTTTTCCCGAAAAACCCGCAATTTATCCCTTGACAAGTCTGGCGGGAAATGGTAAACTAAAGTGCTATGTCATAAAAGCCAGGTGGAGCCACTCCACCGACTATGGACAGTATAGCAGTTTCCCACGAAAAACGCAAGAGTCATTTGCACCAAAATTATCAACTTACCCGTGTGTATCAAAAATGCCGCGGAGATCAGGCGTCCCTCCCCTTCCGGCGGGGGCGCGGAAAGGCAGATGAGAGTTACAAGATGGCCAAGGACAAGTACTACGGCAAAACGCTGCGGAAGAACTTCGCCCGGCATGAGGAGATCATGCCCATGCCCAACCTGCTGGAGATCCAGAAGGACTCCTACCAGTGGTTCCTGGACACCGGACTGCAGGCGGTGTTCGCCGACGTGGGCGTCATCAGCGACTACGCCGACACCCTGGAGCTGAGCTTCATCGACTACAGCATGGACGAGCCGCCCAAGTACGACGTGGAGGAGTGCAAGGCCCGGGACGTGAACTACGCCGCGCCCCTGAAGGTCCGGGTGCGCCTGCGCAACAAGAAGACGGACGTCATCAAGGAGCAGGAGATATTCATGGGGGACTTCCCCCTGATGACCAAGTCCGGCACCTTCATCGTCAACGGCGCGGAACGGGTGGTGGTCTCCCAGATCGTCCGTTCCCCCGGCATCTACTACGGCAAGGAGACCGACATCAAGACCGACCTGCCCATCCTCAGCGCCCAGCTGATCCCCTACCGGGGCGCCTGGCTGGAATATGAGACCGATGCCAACGAGCTGTTCTGGGTCCGTATCGACAAAAACCGCAAGCTGCCCATCACCTGCCTCATCCGCGCCCTGGGCCTCCGGGAGGACGGGGACATCCTGGATACCTTCGGCGGCGACCCCACCATCCGGGCCACCCTGGAGAAGGACTCCTGCAAGAGCTATGAGGACGCCCTGCTGGAGATCTACCGCAAGCTGCGCCCCGGCGAGCCCCCCACGGTGGACTCCGCCGAAAACCTGATCAACGGCCTCTTCTTCGACCCCCGGCGGTACGACCTGAGCACCGTGGGCCGCTATAAGTTCAACAAGAAGCTGGCGCTGTGGGCCCGGGCCGGCGAGCGCACCCTGGCGGACCCCGTGGTCCATCCCGCTACCGGCGAGCTGCTCTATGAGCCGGGCCATGTGCTCTCCCGCGCCGAGCTGCGGGAGCTGGACGCCATCGGCGTCAACGAGGTCACGGTGGACGTGGACGGACAGCCCCTGCGGATCTTCTCCAACCACATGTGCGATCTGAGCCGCTACGTGGACTTCGACCCGGAGAAGGAGTGCGGCATCAAGGAGCGGGTGCGCTTCACCGTCCTCCAGGAGCTGCTGGAGCAGTACGAGGGCGACGAGCTGAAGCAGGCCATCCGCAGCCATGTGGACGACCTGGTGCCCAAGCACGTCATCGTGGACGACATCTTCGCCTCCATCAACTATATGAACGCCCTGGCCAAGGGCCTGGCCGCCAAGGATGATATCGACCATCTGGGCAACCGCCGCCTGCGGTGCGTGGGCGAGCTGCTGCAAAACCAGTTCCGCATCGGCTTCTCCCGCATGGAGCGGGTCATCCGGGAGCGCATGACCATCCAGGATCTGGACATCGTCACCCCCCAGAGCCTCATCAACATCCGCCCCGTCACTGCGGCCATCAAGGAATTCTTCGGCTCCTCCCCCCTGAGCCAGTTCATGGACCAGACCAATCCCCTGGCGGAGCTGACCCACAAGCGCCGCCTCTCCGCCCTGGGCCCCGGCGGCCTCTCCAGAGAGCGGGCCAGCATGGACGTCCGTGACGTCCACTACAGCCACTACGGCCGCATGTGCCCCATCGAGACCCCCGAAGGTCCCAACATCGGTCTGATCAACTATCTGTCCACCTACGCCCGGATCAACGAGTACGGCTTCATCGAGGCCCCCTTCCGGAAGGTGGACCACGCCACGGCCCGTGTCACCGACGAGGTGGTCTATATGACCGCCGACGTGGAGGACCAGTATATCGTGGCCCAGGCGGCGGAGCCCACCGATGAGAACGGGCATTTCATCAACGAGCGTATCACCTGCCGCCACCGGGACGAGATCATCGGCGTGGAGAAGGAAAAAGTGGACTTCGTGGACATCAGCCCCCGTATGATGGTGTCCATCGCTTCCGCCATGATCCCCTTCCTGCCCAACGACGACGCCAACCGGGCCCTCATGGGCGCCAACATGCAGCGTCAGGCCGTGCCCCTCCTCCGTCCCGAGGCCCCCGTCATCGGCACCGGCATGGAGCACAAGATCTGCATGGACTCCGAGATCGTGGTCCTGGCGGAGGGCGACGGCGAGGTCTCCAAGGTAGACGCCACCTCCATCTCCGTCAAGTACGACACCGGCGTCACCAAGGACTACAAGCTGGTGAAGTACCTGCGCTCCAACCACACCACCTGCATCAACCAGCGCCCCATCGTCAACGTGGGAGAGCGGGTCCACGGCGCGGACCCGGCCAACGGCATCTCCCCCTCCGTCCTGGCCGACGGCCCCGCCACCGAACAGGGCGAGATCGCCCTGGGCCGGAACATCCTGGTGGGCTTCATGACCTGGGAGGGCTACAACTACGAGGACGCCGTCCTCCTCAACGAGCGCATGGTCCGGGAGGACGTGTATACCTCCATCCATATCGAAGAGTACGAGATCGACTCCCGGGATACCAAGCTGGGACCCGAGGAGATCACCCGGGACATCCCCAACGTGGGCGAGGACGCCCTGAAGGATCTGGACGAGCGGGGCATCATCCGCATCGGCGCGGAGGTCCGCTCCGGCGATATCCTGGTGGGCAAGGTCACCCCCAAGGGCGAGACCGACCTCACCGCCGAGGAGCGCCTGCTGCGCGCCATCTTCGGCGAGAAGGCCCGGGAGGTCCGCGACACCTCCCTGAAGGTGCCCCACGGCGAGAGCGGCATCATTGTGGACGCCAAGGTGTTCACCCGTGAGGCCGGCGACGAGCTGGGGCCCGGCGTCAATCAGGTGGTCCGTGTCTACATCGCCCAGAAGCGGAAGGTCTCCGTGGGCGACAAGATGGCAGGCCGCCACGGCAACAAGGGCGTCGTCTCCCGGATCCTGCCCCAGGAGGATATGCCCTTCCTCCCCGACGGCACTCCCCTGGACATCGTGCTGAATCCCCTGGGCGTGCCCTCCCGTATGAACATCGGGCAGGTGCTGGAGGTCCACCTGGGCTATGCCGCCAAGACCCTGGGCTGGAAGGTGGCCACCCCCATCTTCGACGGGGCCAACGAGCAGGACATCGCCGAAACCCTTCAGCTGGCCGGTCTGGACCCGGAGGGCAAGAGCTGGCTCTACGACGGGCGTACCGGCGAACGGTTCGACAACAAGGTCACCGTGGGCTACGTCTACTTCATGAAGCTCCACCACCTGGTGGACGATAAGATCCACGCGCGCTCCACAGGCCCCTACTCCCTGGTGACCCAGCAGCCCCTGGGCGGCAAGGCCCAGTTCGGCGGCCAGCGCTTCGGCGAAATGGAAGTCTGGGCTCTGGAGGCCTACGGCGCGTCCTACACCCTGCAGGAGATCCTGACCGTCAAGTCCGACGACGTGACGGGCCGCGTCCACACCTACGAGTCCATCGTCAAGGGCCACAATGTGCCCAAGCCCGGCGTGCCCGAGTCCTTCAAGGTCCTGGTCAAGGAGCTCCAGGCCCTGTGCCTGGACATCCAGGTCCTGGATAAGGACGGAAACGTCATTGAGCTGAAGGACGACGACGATGAGATGACCACCTTCAATCTCTCCCGGATGGATCAGGACGACCGGGAGGAGTATGTGGTCGACGACGCCGCCTTTGAGGAGTCCGGCTTCGGCATCGAGGACATCGATGAAGACGAGTTCGAAGCCGGTGACGGCGAAGAAGACGAAGAAGATTTTTGACCGGGAGGAGCGGGATAAATGAGTTATGTGGAATTTGACGCCATCAAGATCGGCGTCGCCTCTCCGGAGATGATCCGCGAGTGGTCCTACGGCGAGGTCAAGAAGCCGGAGACCATCAACTACCGCACCCTGAAGCCCGAGCGGGACGGGCTCTACTGCGAGCGCATTTTCGGGCCCACCAAGGACTGGGAGTGCCACTGCGGGAAATATAAGAAGATCCGCTACAAGGGAAAGATCTGCGATCGCTGCGGCGTGGAGGTCACTAAGAGCAAGGTCCGCCGGGAGCGGATGGGCCACATCGACCTGGCCACCCCCGTCAGCCACATCTGGTACTTCAAGGGCATCCCCTCCCGGATGGGCCTGCTGCTGGACATCAGCCCCAGGATCCTGGAGAAGGTGCTGTACTTCGCCAACTATATCGTCACCGATCCCGGCGAGTCCCCCCTGATCAAGAACCAGATCCTCACCGAGAAGGAATACCGCGACATGCGGGAGAAGTACGAGGACGACTTCCAGGCCGGCATGGGCGCGGAGGCGGTGAAGCAGCTCCTCCAGGACATTGATCTGGAGCAGCTGAGCGAACAGCTCCACGCGGAGCTGAAAAACGCCTCCGGTCAGAAGAAGGGCCGCATCGTCAAGCGCCTGGAGGTGGTGGACGCCTTCCGGATCTCCGGCAACAAGCCGGAGTGGATGATCATCGACGTGCTGCCCGTCATCCCCCCGGAGATCCGCCCCATGGTCCAGCTGGACGGCGGGCGCTTCGCCACCAGCGACCTCAACGACCTGTACCGCAGGGTCATCAACCGCAACAACCGCCTCAAGCGGCTCATCCAGCTCAAGGCGCCGGACATCATCGTGCGCAACGAGAAGCGGATGCTCCAGGAGGCCGTGGACGCCCTCATCGACAACGGCCGGAGAGGCCGGGCCGTCACCGGCGCCAACAACCGTGCCCTCAAGTCCCTCTCCGACATGCTCAAGGGCAAGCAGGGCCGCTTCCGCCAGAACCTGCTGGGCAAGCGGGTGGACTACTCCGGACGTTCCGTCATCGTGGTGGGCCCCGAGCTGAAGATCTATCAGTGCGGCCTGCCCAAGGAGATGGCTCTGGAGCTGTTCCGTCCCTTCATCATGAAGAAGCTGGTGGAGGACGGGGCCGCCAATAACATCAAGTCCGCCAAGAAGATGGTGGACAAGGGCAAGGCGGAGGTCTGGGACGCCCTGGACGTGGTCATCAAGGACCACCCCGTCATGCTCAACCGCGCCCCCACCCTTCACCGTCTGGGCATCCAGGCCTTCGAGCCGGTGCTGGTGGAGGGCCGGGCCATCAAGCTCCACCCCCTGACCTGTACCGCCTTCAACGCGGACTTCGACGGCGACCAGATGGCCGTCCACGTGCCCCTGTCCGCTGAGGCCCAGGCCGAGGCCCGCCTGCTGATGCTCTCCGCCAACAACCTCCTGCGTCCCCAGGACGGCGGCCCCGTCACCGTCCCCTCTCAGGACATGGTGCTGGGCTCCTACTACCTGACCTACGTCAACGACAAGGAGCCCGGCGCGCACAAGGTCTTTGTCAACGAGGACGAGGTCATGCTGGCCTATAACGACCGCGTGGTGGGCATCCACGCCCCCATCAAGGTCCGCCGGAGCTTCGAGTACAAGGGCGTGCGCTATCAGAAGCTGGTGGAGATCACCCCGGGCCGGATCATCTTCAACCAGAACATCCCCCAGGACCTGGGCTTTGTGAACCGGGAGGACCCGGACCGGGTGTGCGACTACGAGATCAACATGACCTGCGGGGCCAAGGAGCTGGGGAAGATCGTCGACAAGACCATCCGCTCCCACGGCTTCACCGTGGCCAGCGAGGTGCTGGACAACATCAAGTCCACAGGCTACAAATACTCCACCCGGGGCGCGATCACCATCTCCATCTACGACATGTCCGTCCCCCAGAAGAAGTACGAGCTGATCCACGAGACAGAGAAGCGGGTGGTGGACATCGAAAACGAGTACAAGATGGGCTTCATGACCAACGACGAGCGCTACCGCGCCGTGGTCAGCGAGTGGGAAAAGACCACCGAAGACGTGACCGACGCCCTGCAGCACAACCTGGATGAGCTGAACCCCATCTATATGATGGCTACCTCCGGCGCCCGCGGCTCCATGAAGCAGATCCGCCAGCTGGCCGGTATGCGCGGCCTGATGGCCAACACCGCCGGCCGGACCATCGAGATCCCCATCAAGTCCAACTTCCGCGAGGGCCTGAGCGTGCTGGAGTACTTTATCTCCTCCCGAGGCGCCCGGAAGGGCATGGCGGATACCGCCCTGCGTACCGCGGACTCCGGATACCTGACCCGCCGTCTGGTGGACGTCTCCCAGGAGGTCATCATCCGCGAAGAGGACTGCGGCGTTGGCGAGGGCATCTGGGTGGAGGAAATCAGTGAGAACGGCCAGGTCATTGAGAAGTTCGCCGAGCGCCTCCGGGGCCGCTTCCCGGTGAACGACATCGTGGACCCCGCCACCGGAGAGGTCCTCTGCCCTGCCGACCGGATGCTGGACGAGGAAGACGCCAAGATGCTGGAGAAACGGGGCATCACCCGTGTCGAGATCCGCACGGTGCTGACCTGCCGGGCCAAGAGCGGCGTGTGCGCCAAGTGCTACGGCATGAACCTGGCCTCCGGCAAGCCCGTGGGCACCGGCGAGGCCGTGGGCATCATCGCCGCCCAGTCCATCGGCGAGCCGGGCACCCAGCTGACCATGCGTACCTTCCACACCGGCGGCGTGGCCGGCGGCGACATCACCCAGGGTCTTCCCCGTGTCGAAGAACTCTTCGAGGCCCGGAAGCCCAAGAAGATGGCTACCCTGGTGGAGATCGCCGGGCGGCTGCGGTTCGAGGAGAGCCACAAGGGCTCCCTGCTGAACATCCATGTGGTGGCCGACGACGGCGAGACCAAGATGTACTCCGTGCCCCACACCGGCCTGCGGGTCAGTGACGGCGACCTGGTGGAGAAGGGCGCGGCCCTCAACGACGGCGCGCTGAACCCCCACGACGTGCTCCGCACCCGGGGGGCCCCGGCCGTCCACAACTACCTCATTCAGGAAGTCCTGCGGGTGTACCGCCAGCAGGGCGTGGACATCAACGACAAGCACATTGAGGTCATCGTCCGCCAGATGATGCGCAAATGCCGCGTGGAGGATGCCGGGGACACCGGCCTGCTCTCCGGCGCCATGGTAGACGTGCTGGAGCTCTACGATGCCAACGAGGCCGTCCGCCAGCGGTCCGCTGCCGGCGAGGTCCGGGAGGACGGCGAGCCCCTGCGGGAGGCGGAGGTCACCCAGCTGCTGATGGGTATCACCAAGGCGTCCCTGGCTACCGAGTCCTTCCTGTCCGCCGCCTCCTTCCAGGAAACCACCAAGGTCCTCACCGAGGCCGCCATCAAGGGCAAGGTGGACCACCTTGTGGGCCTGAAGGAGAATGTCATTATCGGCAAGCTGATCCCCGCCGGTTCCGGCATTGAAGCTTACCGCTCCATGGCCGAGACCGTGGTCCCCGACCTGGAGCCCCAGGAGCCCCTCTATCCGGAGGCAGTCTATGAGGAGGTCGGCCCGGAGGAGTCCCCCGCAGAGGAGGAGCCCGTGCGCACCATCCTTTTCGGCGGCGCTGACGCCCCGGTGGACGTGAGCGAGCCTACGGTTTGAGACTGAGACAGCAATAAAAAATGGAAGCCGCTTCTGCGGCTTCCATTTTTTATTGATCGTTACACCTTTTCCCCCATCAGCCTGCACAGCTGGTACAGGGTGGCGGCTCCCATGCCCGTGGCCCCCTTGGGCTGGTAGGGCTGGCTGAGTTTCCCGGACCAGGCGTTCCCAGCGATGTCCAGGTGGAGCCAGGGCGTCTCCCCGGCGAAGGCCGCCAGGAACATCCCCGCCGCGATGGCCCCGCACCCGTCGTTGGAGGAATTGAACAGGTCCGCCACCGGGGAGTCGATGAGCTGCTTGTACTCCGGATAGTCGGGCACCCGCCAGAATTTCTCCCCGCTGCGCTCCGCGGCGGACTGCAGATCGGCGAAAAATGCATCGTCATTGGCCATGACACCAGCGGCCACGCCGCCAAGCATCCGTGCCATGGCTCCGGTGAGTGTGGCAATGTCAACTACTTTACAGGCCTTCTCCTCCCGGATGGCGTAGGTGATGGCATCCGCCAGGATCAGGCGTCCCTCGGCATCGGTGCTGCCGATCTCGATGGTCTTTCCGGACATGGAACCGATCACGTCGTCCGGCAGGAAGCTGGCGGGAGATATCCGGTTCTCCACCGCCGGGATCACCGCCACGGCGTTCACGGGTACCCGGTTCTCCGCCAGGGCGAAGAGCGCGCCGCAGACCGCCGCGCCGCCGGCCATATCCCCCTTCATGCCCCGCATACTGCCGCCGGTCTTCAGGCTGTATCCGCCGGAGTCGAATGTGACGCCCTTGCCCACCAGGGCGATGGGAGCGGCTCCCTCCTGCCCGCCCCGCCAGCGCAGGACGATGAGCCGGGGCGGATTGGCGGAGCTGTCCCCCACGGCGTGGAAAGCCTCCATGCCCAGGGCTCGGGTCTCCTTCTCATCCAGCACCTGGCACTCCACGCCCGCCTCCCGGGCGGTCTCGGCCACGCATTGGGCCAGCATGTCCGGCGTCAGCTTATTGGCAGGCCGGTTGACCAGGTCACGGGCGAAGCATATCCAGCGGTCCAGCACCGTGGTCTCCGCCAGCACGGCGGCGGCGTCCACACCCGCCGTACCCTCCAGGTACAGGTCCACGGTCTTGTCCCCGGCCTTCTCCTCCTTCCAATCCTCCTGGCGGTAGAGGGCCAGCTCCGCGCCCTGGATCAGGGCCGCCAGGCCTTCGGCGCCTAGAGCTTCCACCGCCGGAGCGGCGTTCAGCAGCGCGGCGCCGCCGCCCAGGGATGCGATCTGCTTCACCGCCTTGGCGGCGGCGCGGCGCAGGGCCTCCGCCGTTACCTTCTCCCGGTCTCCCAGGCTTACCAGCAGCTGCCGGGGCTGGTCTCCCATCTCCAGAGCGCCGCTCTTTCCCTCGAAGCGCGGCGTCAGCTTCCACTGGACCGCCTCGTCTTTCCATAACTGAACCATAAATGATTGTCCTCCTTTTCCTGTATGCACTGGTTCTTAATCGTTTTTCTGGTAGTACATCCGGCGGTACGCCTCTTTCCGCCCTCTTTCAAAGGCGTCCCAGATCAGCGCCGCCACCTGCTTATCCCGCAGCCGCGCCGTCAGCATGGGCGAGAACCGTCTGCCCTCCAGGGAAATGGCCTCCTCCACCGCTTCGTCGAAGCCCATCTCCATCCCGGTATACGCCTGGGCGGAGTGGCTCACGTTCTCCAGCCAGTCTACAAGGCCGATAACGTCCACCATCTGCCGGCAGGGGCACTCCAGCCGCCGGTAGGCCTCCGGGTAGCCATGGCTGGAACCGTCGTACCAGGCGTGGTGCCCCAGGGCAATGGGGGCGAAGCGCTTGGTGGAGGCCCGCTCGCTGAGGAGCAGATGACCCGCCGTGGTGTGCAGGCGGGTGGCCTCGTATTCCTCCTCGAACCACTGCCGGGCGGTCCTGCTGTACAGCTCCAGGAAGCTGATCTTCCCCACATCGTGGAGCAGGCCGCAGGTCATGGCGTCGTCCAGCACCTGGCGGCGCTTCGCCTCCGGGTCATCGATCTGTTGGAACTTGACCACGTCGTCAAAGAAGGTGGGCTCCTCCTCCATGATGAGCCCGCACAGCGCCCGGGCCGCCTCCCCCACCATCCGGGAGTGGAGATACGCCTCCGGCGCGAAGCGGAGCAGCAGCTTTTGCAGATACACCCCGTAGGGTACGCCTCCCTGTGTCTCGATATACGTGAACGACAGCTGCCGCAGGTACAGCGACAGCTTCTCGTCCTCCTGGGCGGGAAACCTGCCCGCGTACTCCAGGGCCCGCTGGTAGAGGCCCTCCAGATAGGAGGCCTTGGCGGGTATCCGCTCCGGATTCTGCTCCAGGTACTGGCCGTAGAAGGCCGGAAGGGACAGGATGCCGTACATCCCATCCGGCGAAACGTCCGCCGGGTCCACCTGGTCCATCAGCTTCTCGATCCGGGCCATCAGGTGGTCCATGTCATAGATGCCGCAGTAGTACTCCATGGCATAGTAGGGAAAGGCCCACCGCAGGGGTGTATGTCCGCCGCTGGCCGCAGCCTCCTCCAGGCGCTGGTGGTAGACGATATAGGCGGACTCCATAATCCAGGCCATGTCCTCGGGGGACATGACCTGCTCCTTGCTGTAGGACACGCTGCTGGCCATCTGCTGGTGAGTCATGTAGAGGTAGCGCTCCCAGGGGAGGTCCGGCTCCGTCTGCCGGTAGGACTCGTCCTGCATGATGCACAGGGTATCCCGGACCAGCCTTATTTTTTCGCCAGAGGACTTGAAGCTCCCCAGGGACATGTTGGCCCGGGAGCGGAGCATGTAGCCCCGGGTCTCCGTGTCCTCGATCTCCTCAAAGTATTTCAGGTAGGCCGCCGCCTCGGTGAAGTTCAGACGCATCTGGTTGGCGTACTTCTCTGTCACCTCCAGGGGCAGGCCCACCAGCTTGCTATAGAGCCAGTAGTACCCCATGCCCAGCCAATAGAGCTCCCGGATCATGCCGTACCGGTCCCCCTTCTGCCAGGCCAGGCTCAGCAGAGCGCGATGGATCAGCCGGAAGACCCCCTCGTCCTGGGTCTCCTTGCCCCCCATCAGGTGGGTGGCGAACTCCTCCAGCTCCTCCAGCGTCTCCCGGTCCGCATCGAAGAGGTGGTCCAGGGTGCTGAACAGGCCCTCCCGGAGCAGCGTCATGTTGCGCCCCACCTTCTCCCAGGCGGCGGCCTCGTCCCGGCGCATCCGGGCCTCGTAGGCCTCCAGGGTCAGGCCGTCCGGGTCCTTCCGGGCGGTCAATGCGGCGATCTCCCGTATATTCTCGATATATTCCTTCTGATATGGCCGCATAGGCGATGGCCCCTTTTTTCAGTCTTACGTCCCGGGGCACACGGGCCGTCCCGCCCGCCATCCGTCCGCCGGACCACGGCGGGACGGACGCGGCGTTCTCAGCCCAGCAGCCGCCGCAGGATGTCCTCCAGCCGCTCCAGGTCCACCGGCTTGGAGACGTGTTCGTTCATACCTGCCTCCCGGGACAAGCGCATGTCCTCCACAAAGGCGTTGGCCGTCATGGCCACGATCCAGACCGTCTTCGCGTCTCCCCGGTCCAGGCTCCGGATCTTCCGGGCGGCCTCGTAGCCGTCCATGACGGGCATCTGGATATCCATAAAGATGATGTCGTAATAGCCTTCCTCCGGCGCGGCAGCGAAGCGCTCCATCGCTTCCCGGCCGTTTTGGGCGGTGTCCACCGTCACGCCTGTCATGGACAGGAGCTCCGTAGCGATCTCCAGGTTCAGCTCGTTGTCCTCCACCAGGAGCACCCGGCGGCCACTGTAGTCCCCGTCTCCCACGCCGCCGCTGTCCGCGCCCTCCGGGGCGCAGGTGAGCCGGGAGAGGGTCTCCAGCAGGCGGCTGCCGAACAGCGGGCAGGGCACGAAGGCGTTGACCCCGGCCCGGGTGGCCCGATACTCCATGGGAGCCCAGTCCTCCTCGGACACCAGCAGGATGGGGAACTCCTTCCCCGCCAGCTGGCGCACGTGGGCCGCCACGTCCAGCACCGGCATATCCTCCAGCTCCTGGCCCAGGAGCATGGCGCAGGGCATCCGCTCCTCGTACCGGGCCTCGGTGAGGTAGGTGACGGCATCCATGCCGTTCTCCATGCGCACCGGCGTCAGGCCGCTCCCCGCCAGGCAGTCCTCGATGAGCTTCGCCCGGTCCTCCCGGCTCTCGGCCACCAGCACCACGCCCTCCGGGGGGAGGACCGCCGGTTCCCTGGCGGAGGGCGGCAGGGGGATCGAGACGGTGAACCGGCTCCCCTGACCCTCCCGGCTCTCCACCTGGATGGTGCCGTACATGCTGTCCACCAGGTTCTTGACGATGGCCATCCCCAGACCGGTGCCCTCGATCTTGCTGACCGCGCTGTTGTGGACTCGCTCAAAGGGCACGAAGATCCGCTCCAGAAACGCCTCGCTCATGCCCATGCCGTTGTCCTCGCAGGAGAAATCCAGCCAGATGAGGCCGTTGCCCCCGGGCCGCTGGGAGAAGCGCACCCGGATGCTCCCCCCCTCCTGGGTATACTTGACCGCGTTGCCGGTGATGTTCACCAGGATCTGCCGCAGGCGCAGGGGGTCCCCCACCAGGCACTCCTCCAGGATGTCCCCGATCTCGAAGCGGAAGGACTGCTTTTTCTGCACCGCCTGGGGCCGGACGATGACCGCCAGGTCGTGGACCATGTCCGCCAGGGAAAAGCGCTCCTCGTTGATGATCATCCGCCCGCTGTCGATCCGCGACATGTCCAGCACGTCGTTGACCAAGCTCATCAGGTGGACGGAGGCAGTGCGGATCTTCTCCAGGCAGTCCTTCACCCGGGCCTTCTCGTCGATGTGGCTCTGGGCGATGGAGGTCATCCCCATGATGGCGTTCATGGGGGTGCGGATATCGTGGGACATATTGGAGAGAAAGCGGCTCTTGGCCTGATTGGACTCCTCCGCCCCCGCCAGCGCCTTTCGCAGCGCCTCGTTTTCCCGCGCCAGACGCGCCGCCCGGCGGGCCAGAGCCCTCGTCCTCCCGGCCGCGCCATACTCCCTGTGTTCCATCTTATCCCTCCGTCTTGGCGGCCCCTCCGGCTGGTTCTGTCTTTCATCCGGGCCGCGCCTAATCGGCTCCCATTATATCATGCCCTTTTAAAAATTACCACACATTTCTTTTTGGCTCACGCTCTTTTTCCATAAAAGGGTCCCGGCGGAGGAGACGTTCCGCCGGGACCCTTCCCATGCCTTATTCCATTTCGCCCTGTCCCAGCCTTGCCATGCCGCTGGGACCGATCAGGGGCTCCAATTCCTCCCAGTCCAGGGACAGCTCCACCTCTCCGATGACGTAGGGTCCCAGCCCGTAGGGAGAATAGAGGACCTCCATCCCCTCCTTGGTGAACCGCACCGCTCCCTCGTTCCAATGGGCGATGATATCGGCGTAGTCCTGCCAGAAGGCCTCGCGCTCCGGATGGGCGTCCGCCTTCTCCAGCAGCAGGGCGGCGGCTCCGGTGCGGAAGGACTCCGGGTCCTCGGCGATCTGGGTGGGATCGACGAACTGTCCTCCGGCCAGGTCGAACAGCCAGCAGGAGGCATACCGGTTGGGGTGCGCGCCTCCGGCGTCGGTGTACCGCTCCATGCACACGGAGACGATGTCCCCCTGGAAGTCCGCCGCCATCGTTACATCGTCCTCGTACTCCGCGCTCAGAGGGCCGAAGGTCTCATAGAACTCCTGGGCCTCCCCGGCCAGGGCCTCGCCCTGCTCCGAAAGCTCGCCATGGATGGTCCGCATCTTGGCGTTGAAGGCCTCGACATTCCGCGCCGCCGCCTCCGCGTCCTCCGGAGAGACCGCGCCCTCATTGTGGAGGACCAGCAGGATGGTCTGGTAATTGTACGACGCCAGCGTGACCTCCTTGCCATCCTCCGACCGGACCAGGTTCCCGGAGGTAAAGGGGACTACCTCATATTCCGGCGCCTCAAAGGGCTCCGCTTCCGCAGGCGCGGACAGGTCCCGCTCCAGCTCTATCACGGGGGCGGGGTCCGATATGGCCATGCCCGCGCAGGCGCTCAAGGCCACCGCGCAGACCGCCAGCAGCGCAAATAATCGACGCTTCATATAAATCTCCCTTTCTCCGCGCGTCAGCCCATCACCGGGCCGGCGGCGTACTCCCCCTCCGGACCGGACTGTCCCAGGTCGGGGTAGGCCAGCGCGTACAGGTCCGTGCACCGGGCCTCCAGGTCAAAGGCCGCCTGGATCTCCGTCCCTAACCTCTGGACGCTGCCCGGCTTGGTGATGACCGGCAGGGACGCGGTTTTCCGCATTCTGCCCAACAGCTCACGGCCCCGGGCGCCGGCTCCCAGCACCCGGATATAGCGGGGAGCCTCCCCAGGAGCGGCCTGGGGGACTCCCAGGTAGGCCTGCAATAGCATCCGCCGCAGGCGGGCCATGGGGTACCGCTTGGTCTTCGCCTTCTCCAAAAGCTCCTCCACCGTGGCCGCCCGGCGGACGGCATGGTAGAACCGGTGGTACAGCCCCTCGTTTCCTCCGTCATAGGGGCGGAAGTCCGCCTCCCCCATGCTCCGCAGACGGGCCAGGATGGCCCGCTGGCAGTTCTGCCAGCACACCGGGCCCCGCCCGGCCTCCATTTCCCGGGAAAGGACCGCTGCGGACGCCTCCGGCAGGAGGTCCCGCCACGGGTCCCCCGCCAGCACCGTCCTCCGAACGGCGGAGGCTGAGGGGTAGTCTCCCAGCTCCCAGCTGTCGTGGTCCGCGCCGGTCCTGGGAAGGGCCAGCGGCTCCATGGGGTATCCCTGGGACCGCAGGGCCCGCAGATATTCCACCGCCAGGGCGTTGTTGGGCCGGGAGAGGCATTCTCCCGCCCTCGTGATCTCCTCTAACGCTTGCTGCCGGGCCGCTGGAAAGGATATCCCCTTTCCAGTCATTTCCCGCAGTTTTTCCGAAAACACCGCCTGCTCCAGCCCTTCCGCGACCGCCAGCAGGGGCTCCAGCGCACCGCACTCGCATCCGAAGGCCAAGTGGGTCACCACTCCGGCGGCGGCCAGCACCGCAGCCGCGCCCTGGGCGAAGCGCTCCGCGCCCGCGGCGGCCCACGGCGTGGGAAGCTCCAGCACCAGGTCCACGCCGCCCGCCAGGGCCATCTCCGCCCGGCTGTGCTTGTTCACCAGGGCGAAGTCCCCCCGCTGGACGAAGTTCCCGCTCATGCAGGCAACGACCGCAGTATCCGCCCCCAGGCGGCGGCGGATCTCGGCCGCCTGCCAGGCATGGCCCCGATGGAAGGGATTGTACTCCGCGATCACGCCCGCAACGGCCACGTCCTGCCTCCTCAGGCGGCCCGCCAAAAATTTTTCGGAAAATTCCAAAAAACAGTTGCCTGGCCGCTGTAAATGGTCTACAATATGAGACGGTATTATTTTAGCCGTCTCTCCCCCAAAAAGCAAGAGACAGGCTGGAAACAAAAAATGACAAAACAATAACAATACAAGGAGAAACGACAGATGAAGATCCTGATCATCAACGCGGGCAGCTCTTCCCTGAAGTACCAGTTCATGGAGTCCGACGGCGGCGAGGTGTTCGCCAAGGGCCTGTGCGAGCGCATCGGCATCGACGGCCGCCTGACCCACAAGGTCCCCGGCCGGGAGGATGTGAAGATGGACATCCCCATGCCCACCCACAGCGAGGCCATCCAGTCCGTTCTGGACATCATGGTGGACCCGGAGAAGGGCGTCATCAAGTCCACCGATGAGATCGCCGCCGTGGGCCACCGCGTCCTCCATGGCGGCATGGCCTTCACCGAGAGCTGCATCATCGACGATGCCTGCATCGAGGCCATCAAGAAGTGCATCCCCCTTGGGCCCCTCCACAATCCCGCCAACCTCATGGGCATCGAGGCCTGCCAGAAGATCATGCCTAAGACGCCCCAGGTGGCCGTGTTCGACACCGCTTTCCACATGACCATGCCCCCCAAGGCGTACATCTACGCCATCCCCTACGAGTACTATGAGAAGGACGACGTCCGCCGCTACGGCTTCCACGGCACCAGCCACCGCTACGTCTCCGCACGGGCCATCGACATGCTGGGCAATCCGGAGCACAGCAAGGTGATCTGCTGCCACCTGGGCAACGGCTCCTCCCTCTCCGCCGTGGTGGACGGCAAGTGCGTGGACACCACCATGGGCCTTGGGCCCCTGGCCGGCTTCCCCATGGGCACCCGCTCCGGCGACGTGGACGCCACCATCCTGGAGTACCTCATGGGCCGCTACGGCTATGACATCAAGGAGATGCTCAACATCCTCAACAAGAAGAGCGGCGTGCTGGGCATCTCCGGCGTCAGCTCCGACTTCCGTGATCTGGACGACGCCGCCGCCAAGGGCAACGAGCGCGCCCAGCTGGCCCTGGACAAGTTCGCCTACGAGGTGCGCAAGTTCATCGGCGCGTATGCCAGCGCCATGGGCGGCGTGGACGCCATCGTGTTCACCGCGGGCGTGGGCGAGAACTCCACCGATATGCGGGAGCACATCTGCCAGGGCCTGGAGTACATGGGCGTCAAGATGGATGCGGAGAAGAACAAGGTCCGCGGCAAGGAGGCGGACGTCTCCACTCCCGATTCCAAGGTCAAGATCTTCATCATCCCCACCAACGAGGAGCTGATGATCGCCATGGATACCGCCGCGCTCTGCAAATAATCGTTCTATCCCCCCGGGGTGTGGAGGCAAAATGCCTCCGCACCCCGTTTTTTGCTTCCGCCTTTCGGGGACAAGGAAGAAAAATCCGGAATTGGCTATTGAAAAAAAGCATCTTCCGTGATACCCTGATAAGGTAATTTTCTAACAACGAGGCAGACAATGAAACACAAAACCTGGCTTCGGGTCCTGGCCATGCTCCTGCTGCTCGGGATCTTCCCGGCCATCAACATCCTGGCCGACCCATTCGGCGTCTTTGGAGACCCTATCTTCCATTGGTACAGCTACAACGAGACCAACAACCCCCGCGCCGCCAAGGCGGCCTGGCTGGAGGACCACCATCAGGAATTTGATTCCTATGTCATCGGGTCCTCCTGCGCCGCTTCCTATCGTATGGAGGAGCTCAACGAGTATCTGGACGCCAGCTTTTACAATCTGTTCGTCTATGGTAGCGACGCCAAGGATTACCGGGACCACGCCTTCTACCTTCTTGAGAACTACACGGTCAAAAATCTGGTGCTCAACCTGAATTTCAACGAGGCCAACTCCTACGACACCGGCGCGGACGACATCCACTACTGGATGCACCCTCTGGCGGACGGCGGCAGCAAGGCGCTCTTTTATTTGCGCTACGCCTTTTGCAGCACGCAGTATGCCATCGACAAGATCTCCGCCTCCTTCCGGGACACGGACCTCCCGCAGGTGTTCGACGTCTTTGACGCCGCCACCGGGTGCTACGACAAGCGGGTGCGGGACGTGGAGAAGATCGGAGATCCGGAGGTCTATCAGGCCGCGCACGGGGCGGATTTCCAGTACTACAGCCCGCCGGACTTTGCCCAGCTGCCCTATCTGGACCAGTGCCTCCAGGTGGTCGCGGATATCCGGGACCTGTGCCGGGAGAAGGGGGTCAGCTTGACCGTCATCTGCTCCCCCACCTATATCAGCCAGCTGGAGGCCTACGGCGGCGAGGCCCTGGACCGCTACCGGGCCGCGCTGGCCCAGGTGGTGGATTTCTGGGATTTCAGCTGCACATCCCTGTCCTACGACAGCCGGTATTTTTATGACGCCTCCCACTTCCGCAACGCGGTGGGCTCCATGGTGCTGGCGGAGATCTTCGGCAATGACGAGGTCTACCGTCCGGAGGACTTCGGGACCTACGTCACCGCTGAAAACTGCGGCGCGTATTTGGACAAACCTGCGGCCTCCGCGCCCGATCCGGCGGACTATACGGCAGAGGTGCCGGTGCTCATGTACCACCATTTCAGCGAGACGGAGACCGGGGACATCGTGGTGCGGCCGGAGACCTTCGCGCTGCACATGCAGACCCTCCGGGACGCGGGATATCAGGCCGTTACCGTCCAGGAGATGATCGACTACGTCTACGATGGCGCTCCCCTGCCGGACAAGCCGGTGTGCATCACTATGGACGACGGGTACCTCAGCAACTACCAGACCGCCCTCCCCATTCTGGAGGAATACGGCATGAAGGCCACCGTCTTCGCGATCGGCTCCTCTGTGGGACACGACCGCTTCTACAAGGATACGGACCATCCCCTCACCCCCCACTTCGGCTATGACGAGGCCCGGGAGATGCAAGATTCCGGCGTGATAGACTTTCAATCCCACACCTATGACATGCACCAGTGGGCCCCCTTTGAGACCGGGGACGTTATCCGCGCCTCCGCCCTGCCGCTGGAGGGGGAATCGGAGGCCGGTTATGCCGAAGCCTTGTTCGCAGACATGGAGCGCTACGAGCAGGAGCGCCGGCGGGAGCTGGGGGCGGGCTTTCAGGCCCTGGCATACCCCGGCGGGTACTACGACGATCTGACCGAGGTCCTGATCCATCAGGCGGGCATCCCCGTCACCTTTTCCATCAGGACCGACGCGCGCAACGTCCTGGTCCGGGGCCTGCCCCAGAGCCTGTACGCCCTGTGCCGCTGGAACGCGACGGAGCGGACCACGCCGCAGGACCTTCTGGCTATGGTATCGGGCTCATAACAAATACTTTTCAGGAGAACATCCCATCATGTCCATCGTGACTCTGCGGTTTTTCATTTTTACCGGCTTCCTGCTGGCTGAATACTGGCTGTGTCCCGCCAAGGCGCGCTGGGTCGTGCTCCTGGCGGGCGGCGGATACTTTTTTCTGGCCTGTACCGCCTACGATCCGGGCGTGTGCGCCGTCTTTGTGCTGGAGGCGCTGCTCACCTGGCTGGCGGCGCTGGGCGTCCGGAGGCTCTCCGGCGAACGGACCAAGGCCCTGCTGACGGGCCTCACTGTCACGGCCCTGGTGGCGGTGATGATCCTCTACAAAGATCTGGGGTTCTTCATCAGCAGCATCAACGGCATCGGCGCCCTGCTGGGACGCGCGTCAGGGCTCCAGCTCCCCCAGTGGCTGGCTCCCTTCGGGATCAGCTACTACACCCTCATTCTGACCGGCTACCTCCTGGACGTGCGCTGGGAGACGGTGGAGCAGCCCCAGAAAAATCCGCTTAAACTATTGCTTTTCGCCGGGTATTTCCCCCAGCTGACCTCCGGGCCCTTCTCCCGGTACAACGACCTCTCCCCCGCCCTTTTGGGGAACGTCCAATGGGACGCCCGGAGCTTCCGCTTCGGCCTCCAGCGCTTCCTGTGGGGGCTGTGCAAAAAGCTGATTGTGGCGGACCGTCTGGCGGTGGCGGTGGCGGCCCTGTATGACGGCGCGCCTCCCCGGGGAGTGCTGGTGCCGGTGGCCGCGCTGCTCTATATCGCCCAGCTGTACGCGGATTTCAGCGGCTGTATGGACATCGTCATCGGCATCTCCCAGCTGTTCGGCATCCCGCTGGCAGAAAATTTCTGCCGCCCCTTTTCCGCGGAAAACCTCTCCGTGTTCTGGCGGCGGTGGCACATGACCCTGGGCTTCTGGCTGAAGGACTATCTGCTCTACCCCACCCTGAAATCCGGATGGATGGGCCGGATACGCAAATTCTGCAAGGCCCATTGGGGCAAGCGGGCCTCACGGGATGTCCCCACCTATATCGGGATGTTCATCACCTGGTTCTGCGTGGGCTTCTGGCACGGCGGCTCCTGGAAGTACATCTTCGGCAGCGGCCTGTTCTTCTTCGCCATGATTGCCGGAGGGATGCTCCTGAAGCCCGTCTTCCGCCGGTTGACGGACTGGCTCAAAATCGACACGGACGCCTGGTACTGGAAGCGCTTCCAGCGTTTGCGGACGGCCTGCCTTTTCTCCGCCTCCGTGTCCTTCGACCGGTACGCCGGGTTCACCGACGGCCTGCGGGCCTGGAAAAGCGTGCTTACCGTCTGGCGCTGGGATCTGGGCGTGCTGTTGGACGGCACGCTGCTGGATCTGGGGTTGAGCGGATGGGATGTTTTTATCTGCGTGGCGGGCTTTGCCGCTATCTGGTGCGTCTCTACGCTCCAGGAGCGCCATGGCAGCGTCCGGGAGCTGCTGGACGGGAAGGGTCCGCTGCTCTCCTGGGCGGCAACGCTGGTATTACTGCTGGCAGTCCTGCTGCTGGGACGGTACGGCGCGGGGTATGAGGCGGCGGCGTTTATTTACGCGGGGTTCTGATTCTTTTTCTTGAAAGAAAAAGAACCAAAAAGAACTTTAAGTTCGGGACTGCACCCGGTACTGCACCGGCATTTCCGCCCGGTAACGGAACACTAAATGTAACTAGGAAAGAGTTGACCATGGAGCTTCACGACAAATTCATTCCCCCCTTTTCCAATGACCTGCTGGTCAAGCGCAAGCGCCTGCGGCGGGAGCTACTGGAGAGCGGCGGGGACTTCATCTGCAAGCGGGTCGCCATCCTCGGCGGCTCCACCACCCACGACGTCAAAGACATGCTGGACCTGTTCCTGCTCCACCACGGCATCCGCTGCACCTTCTACGAGAGCGAGTATGCCCAGTACTGGCAGGACGCCATGTTCCCCAATCCGGCCCTGGAGGAATTTCAGCCGGACGTCGTCTATATCCACACCACCAACCGGAACGTCAGCCGCTGGCCCCTTCTGACGGACCCGCCCGAGGCGGTGGACGCCCTGCTGGAGGAGGAATTGGACCGGTACCGGCAGATGTGGGACCGGCTGGCGCAGACGTATCCCTGCGTTATTATCCAGAACAATTTCGAGTATCCCTCCTGGCGGCTCCAGGGCAACCGGGAGGCCAGCGATATCCACGGGCGGGTCAACTTCCTTACCCGGCTGAATCTGGCCTTCGCCCAGTACGCACAGACCCACGAGCGCTTCTACCTCCACGACCTCAACTACCTCTCCGCTTCCTACGGTCTGGAGCGCTGGAGCGATCCCTTCTGCTGGCATATGTACAAGTACGCTATGGCCCTGCCCGCCATCCCCTGGCTGGCCAACAGCGTGGCGAACATCGTCAAATCCCTCTACGGCAAGAACAAGAAGGCCCTGGCCCTGGACCTGGACAACACCCTCTGGGGCGGCGTGGTGGGCGACGACGGGCCGGAAAATCTGCAGGTGGGCCAGGAGACTCCCATGGGGCAGGCCTACAGCGAGTTCCAGGAGTATCTCAAGGCCCACAAGCAGCTGGGCGTCCTTTTGAACGTCATCAGCAAGAACGATCCGGAGAACGCCTTGGCGGGTTTGAACCGCCCGGACATGACCCTTACGCCGGAGGACTTCCTCCTCATCAAGGCCAACTGGGAGCCCAAGTCCCGGAATCTGCTGGACATGGCCGGGGAATTGTCCCTGCTGCCGGAGAGCTTCGTCTTCGTGGACGACAACCCCGCCGAGCGGGAGATCGTCCGCCGCCAGGTCCCCGGCGCGGCGGTGCCGGAGCTGGGAGACCAGCCGGAGGACTACATCCGGGCCATCGACTGGCTGGGATGCTTCGAGGTGACCACCCTGTCCGCGGACGACGCCTCCCGCACGGAGATGTACCGGCAGAACGCCGCCCGGGAGCGGGCGGAGGCGTCCTTCTCCGACTACGGAAGCTACCTCCGTTCCCTGGAGATGGAGGCGGATATCCTGCCCTTCGCCCCCATGTACTTCTCCCGCATCGCCCAGCTGACCAACAAGTCCAACCAGTTCAACCTCACCACCCGGCGCTTCACCCAGGCGGAGATCGCCGCCATGGCGGAGGACCCCCGGACCGTTACTCTGTATGGCCGTCTGTCGGACAAGTTCGGCGACAACGGCGTAGTCTCCCTGGCGGCCGGCCAGCTCCACGGAGAGCGGCTGGACGTGACCCTGTGGCTGATGAGCTGCCGGGTATTAAAGCGGGATATGGAGTACGCCATGATGGACGCCCTGGCTTCCCGGTGCGAGGCGCTGGGGGTCAAGACCGTCCGGGGCTTCTACTTCCCCACCGCCAAGAACGGGATGGTCCGGGACTTCTACGAGAAGCAGGGCTTCCGGAAGATCTCCGAGGACCCGGACGGCTCCACGGTATGGGAGCTGTCCCTAGAGGGCTATGAGCAGAAAAACCACGTCATTTCCGTAAACACCAAAGAAAGTGAGTCGATCAAATGAGCAAGGCAGAAATTTTCGAAAAGCTGACGGACATCTTCCGCGACGTATTCGATGACGAGGACATCACCCTGACGGAGGCCACCACGGCGGCGGATATCGAGGACTGGGATTCCCTCACCCACATCACCCTCCTGGCCGCCGTTGAGGAGGAGTTCGGGGTAAAGTTCGGCATGAAGGCCGTCCAGAACCTGAAAAACGTCGGCGAGCTGGCCGGACTGATCGCGGCGTCCCTGTAACGCCGCCAGTTTCAAACATCCGGAGGCCCGGGAAATATTTCCCGGGCCTCCGGATGTTTCTTGGTTTTTTCTTAAGATGTAAAATACTTCTTGACAAGATGCACTATGCGTTGTATAGTATTATGCGAAAGGGGGCATTGAAATGATCGATCCACAGCTCAAGCGCGGACTGCTGGACGTTTGTGTGTTGTCCCTGCTGCGGAGAGGAGACTCCTACGGCTACCAGATCATCAAGGACCTGTCCGGCTGTATCGAGATCTCCGAATCGACCCTCTACCCCATCCTGCGGCGGCTGGAGGGCGGCGGATGCCTGACCGTCTATACCGTGGAGCACAGCGGCAGGCTGCGGAAATTTTACCGCATCACCCCCGAGGGCGTGGGGGTCATCGACCAGTTCTTAGCCAGCTGGCCGGAGATCCAGCGAGTATATCAGTTGATAAAGGAGTGTGCCGGAGATGACACGTGTGCAATTTCTGAATGACCTGTACCATCACCTGTATGGCATGACCCAGGAGCAGGCCGAGCAGCATCTGACCTATTACGCCGAGATGCTCGCCGACCGCATGGAGGAGGGCATGACCGAAGAGGAGGCCGTAGCCGGTATGGAGGACGTGGAGACCATTGCCCGCCGTATCCTGGAGGAGGAGGGCCTGCCCTACACGCCCCCGGACCAGCGGCCCGTCATCCCTCCCTCCTATCCGGACGCCTCCCGCCTTGGGGGAAGCGGCGGAGGCGCCAGAGCCTATCAGGTCCCCAAACGGTTCGGCTGGCGGAAGGCCCTCCATATCTCTGTGTGGGCCATCGCGTTGGCCATCGCCGTCTTTGCCGCCATCGGCGCGGTGGGCCGCTGGCGCTGGAACCACTACGCTGGTGACTACGCGACCGAGTCCACCCCTGTTCCGGATTGGGATACGGGAGAGGAATCGCTGGTGGAGGACACAGGCTGGGGTGACATGGATTACCTTGAGACTCCCTACTCCGAGGGCTTTGAGTACACCGAGGGCGAGACCTATTTTGACGTCCAGGACATAACGGCCATCGACATCCAGTGGTCCGCCGGCACGGTCTTCATCCAGAGCTGGAGCGAGAGCAACTTCATGGTGCAGGAGTATGCCGAGAATGAGCTGAGCGAGCGGACCCGCATGGAGACAAGCCTGGTGGACGGCGTTCTGACCGTGCGCTACCGCAGCAACGTGGGCATTGGCAACGTGAAGGGACAGAAGTGGCTGACGGTCCTGGTCCCCGAGGGATTGATGAGCGAGATCAGCGTCAACACGGCCTCTGCCGCCGTGCAGATGAACGGTCTGGAGGCGGACACCCTCCGGGCGCTCACCGTCAGCGGAGATGTCGCGGTGACGGAGTGCTACGCACAGGCGAGCAAGTTCTCTTCCACCAGCGGATGTCTGAGGCTGCGGGAGCTGGAGGCCGACCGGGTGGAAGCCTCCACCGTCAGCGGCGACATTGACGGGATAGACCTGTGGTCCAACGATACCGTTATCTCCTCTACCTCCGGGTATATCAATCTCTCGATGATAGACGACATGGAGTCCATCGAGGTGCGGTCCGTCAGCGGCGATATCTGGATCTGGGCGGCTGAATCTATCTTTCAGGAGATCGCCGTGGGGAGTACAAGCGGGGATATCTCCATCTCCCTCCCCATCAACCGCATGGGCTTTACTCTGGATTTCAACACTGTCTCCGGCGATCTGGATGTTCCCGGCGAGACTACCGCTCCGAGTTCAAAGAACGGGACATACGTCTATGAAGACGGCAGCTGCAAGATCACGGCGGAAACTGTCAGCGGCAATTTGAGGGTCTACTGATGGGCGGCCATATCGGGAAGAAGCACGCTGCGGCGGGCGTGCTGGCAGTGGCCGCCGTCCTGCTGGCAGTCTGGCTGTTCACGCGGCCAAGTCCGCTGGCGGAGATACACCGCTCCTTCTCCTCTCCGGAGACTGTCAGCGCAGGCGTCTCCTTCCCCGTGGAAGCGGGGGAACGCATACGGGTCCGCATCTCCACCCGCACGGAGGGCGGCGTCATGGAGGTGACCCTGCTGGACGAAACGGGCGAGGTGGTGTACGCCTTCGGCAGCGCGAAATATCAGGAGCGCCGCCTGACCCTGCCGGATGCCGGTACCTATACTCTGGAAACGCAGTTCCAGGGATTCACCGGAGACGGGGAGGCAGTCGTTTACCCCGACGGACGATCCTTTTCCACAAGATAGGGGTTGCCCTTTCCTAAGGCTTTGTGGTATGATTCTCTTGCAAATATAATCGGGAGGTCTGCCTATGAACCCCTTTGAAGAGATCGAATTGCAGGACTGCCCCTGCTGTCACGGCGCAGGCGTTATCGAGGAGGAAGGCGGCTGGTGCGTCTATGTGCAGTGCGTGGACTGCGGAAGCCACACCGCCGAGCTCTCCTTCAAGAACGAAGACGAGCGCATGGACGCCGCCCGCCGGGTGGCGCGAAACTGGAACCTCGGGAAAGTCATCTACCCGGGACCGGGAGACTAAAGCACCCAAAGCCACAGGCCCGGAGGCGTTTGCCTCCGGGCCTTACTATCTGCCTTCTCCCCTACCCCTGGGGCCGCACAGCTATGCTCTCCACGGGAATATTTCCGAACAGCTCCAGCTCCTCGCCGTCGGCCAGGAGGCGGATCTCCGTGACGGGGTCCAGGGAATAGAGGGAATCCGCCAGGGACCAGAGGATCATCCGCTGGGCCTGCTCGTCTGCGGGCAGCATGTCCAGGGACGATGCCGGAAGGCTCACATAGCAGATCCCGTTGTCTACACGGACGTAGTTGACCGCGAACCCCTCGGGGATCGCCCGCAGCAGGTCCCGGCTCTCCGGGCCCTCCAGCAGGGCCGCTACCAGGGCCTCCGCCAGGGTCTGGCCCTCGTAGAGGGAGAGCATCCGACGCTCCACCGTCAGCGCGCCGTCGGCGTTGAGGAAGAACAGGCTCACCTCCACCGTCTGGAGCACATCCCCCATGTCGGAGAGCAGCACGTCCCGCTCATAGAACACCTGCTTGGGCTGCTGGCCCACCGGGCGGCCCAGGGCCGTGACCGTCACCGCCCGGATGCTGTCCAGCGCCGTAAGGGACAAGGTCAAGCAGTAGTCCGCCAGGGCCAGCTCCACCCCTGAGAGGTCCCGGATCTCACCGCTGAGATCCACATAGGCCGTCCGGTCCCGGAGCTCCAGGCCCAACAGCTCCACGCCCTCGGGCATGGGGCTGAGCATCATGCCGTCCGAAGAGCCCTCCATCAGGCGCGCCACCACGGCCCGGGCCTCCGTCAGATCGTCCGCGCCCTCCGGAAGCGCCAGGTCCTCCCAGCTGGCGGCGATGCGGTCCCCGCCCTGGGCCTCCTCCGCCGGGAGCAGGTAGTAGATCACCGCATCCGACTCCCCCGGCTGCGGCTCGGCGGGCGCGCCGCAGGCCGACAGGACCGCCGAGGCCGTCAGAAGGGCGGCCAGGGTCCTTTTTTTCACAGCTCCTCCTCCCCTCTCTCCATGCTGGGCAGGGTCACGATAAACCGCGTGCCGCCGCCCTCCACGTCCTCCGCCCGGATGGCCCCGCCCCGGCGGCTCACCGTGTCGCTGACGATGCTCAGACCAAGGCCGGTACCCCCCGCCGCCCGGGAACGGGCCTTGTCCACCCGGTAGAACCGCTTGAACACGTTGGGCAGCTCACCGGCGGGGATGCCGATGCCGTTGTCCTCCACCGTAATGATGGTGGCCTCCTCCCCGGGCTCCGCCGTGACGCGGACATAGCCGCCGGGGCGGTTATATTTGATGGCGTTCTCCGCCAGATTGTAAAGGATCTGGTGCAGCTCCCCCTCGGTGGCCAGCACCACCGCGCCGGTGATGCTCACGATGAGCAGCTCCACCCCCTTCTCCTCCGCCACGGGACGGAGCATCCGGGCCACCCGTTCCAGCACCGGAGCCGCCTCCACCAGCCTGGGGGGCTCCGCCACGCCGCTGTCCAGACGGGTCAGGCGCAGCAGGTCCTCGGTGATGCGGCTGAGGCGTTCCGCCTCGTTGCCGATATCGCTGACGAACTCCCGGGCGGTAGCGTTGTCCATGTTCTCGTTCTGGAGGATGGAGTCCGTCAGGAGGCGGATGGCCGCCAGGGGCGTCTTGAGCTCGTGGGAAGCATCGGAGACGAACTGCCGCCTTGCGCTCTCCGTCTCCTGGAGGCGGTCCACCAGGTCGTTGAACTCCCCGGCGATCTGGGTATACTCGTCGTGTCCCGACAGCACCGCCCGCTGGTTGTAGGCCCCCTCCCGAACGCCCCGGATGGCGGCCTGCAGGTTGTTCAGCCGCCGGGTCAGCTGCCGGGCAAAGACCGCGCTGAGCATGACCACCAGGGCCGCGATGCCGATGGAAATGCTCAGCAGCGTGCTGCTGAGGTTCTCCAGCAGGGAGGCCTGCTGGGTGTCGTATTCGTAGACGTACACGCCGCCGATGATCTGGTTGCGGTACAGCACCGGCTGGGCGGCGTAGGAGTGGAAGGCCCCCTCCTTGTAGACGCTGTAGGCCTCGCTGTTCCCCCGCAGGGCCTCCACCAGTTCGTTGTAGAAGACATACCGGCCCACCGCGCTGCCCACCTCGCGGGTGTCGTAGAGCACCTTCCCGAAGGGATCGGAGACGATGGCCCGGGAGATGCCCGCCACGTCCACGTTGGACAGGACCTGCCCCACGTTCTCCTCCGTCAGCTCGTCCAGGCCGGACACGGCGGCGTTCAGCACGGCGGCGCTGCTGAGGAGGCTGCTGCACTTGGATCGGAACACCAGGTCCTCGCTGACCAGCAGCGGATAGGTGTTCATCAGTACCATCACCACCAGCAGGATGGACAGATAGCTGGCGCTGATCTTCAGCTGTAAGGAAATCCTACCCCTTAAAATAGTAGCCAACTCCCCACTTGGTCAGAATGTATTCCGGCTCCGCCGGGTGCCGCTCCAGCTTCTCCCGCAGGCGGCGGATGTGGACATCCACCGTCCGGTAGTCCCCGGTGTAGCTGTAGCCCCAAACCACGTTCATGAGGTTCTCCCGGCTGTAGACCCGCCGGGGGTTCTTCATGAGCAGTTCGATGAGGTCGTACTCCTTGGCGGTGAGTTCCACCACCTCTCCGTCCCGGACGGCGACCCGCTGTTCCGTGTCCAGGGTCAGATCTCCCACGGTGATCTGGCTCTTCCCCTGGGCGGCGCTGCCGGTGGCCCGGCGGAGCATGGCCCGGATGCGGGCCTTCAGCTCCAGGATGTTGAAGGGCTTGGTGATATAGTCGTCCGCCCCGCACTCGAAGCCGATGATCTTGTCCGTATCTTCGCTGCGGGCGGTGAGCATAATGATGGGGATGTTGGAAAACTCCCGGATGCGCATACAGGCCTCCAGGCCATCGATCTCCGGCATCATCAGGTCCAGGATGACGAGGTCGAAGCCCCCTGTGCGGACCAGCTCCACCGCCGCCGCCCCGTCGTAGGCGCACTCCACCTGGTAGCCTTCGTTCTCCAGGTTGAATTTGATCCCTTTCACCAGCAGGCGTTCGTCGTCTACTACCAATATTTTCATAGGCACTCCTTTTTTGATCCTCCAATTGCTGTATATGTTCTCTCGCGCCCTTCGGGCGCGATGGCAAGTTATTTCGATATGATGCCCCGGGGGCTTCTCGCCCCCGGACTCCTCGGGTACTTTTTGTGTGAACAAAAAG
>CAJTVO010000022.1 GCA_910579485.1 uncultured Oscillospiraceae bacterium
CGTAGGTTTAAGTGACTTTTTGGGTACTTTTTGTTCACACAAAAAGTACCCGAGGGGTCCGGGGGCGAGAAGCCCCCGGGCTATCGAATAGAAACGGGAAGCGGCGCGAGACCGATGCCGCCCCGATTTTCAAATTCCATCACATGCCGCCCCCTGCAAACTGTTCGTACAGCGCTCTTTCCGTGGCCTCAAAAACCGGCTCGGGACCGTTGGCATACGGATCGTACTGCTCCGGCTCGCAGCAGTATTCCGTCAGACTGGCGATCTTGCCATCCTCTCTCCAGCGCACAACGGAAACGCCCTCGAATCCCACAGGCTTATCTTCCCCCATCCGGCACTGGAAATACCACGTCGCCACCGTCTGGTCCCCGGCGTGGAAAAACCGGTGAACGTCCCAGACCTGCACCCGGCCCCGGGTCAGCCATTCTCCAAACCAGTGGGTGATCGCTTCCGCGCCGTGATAGACCGGCCCCCAGCTCTCAGTATAGACTGCGTCCTCCGCGAAAATCTCCTTGATGCCCAGGTCTTCACCTTGAAGCCACATAAGAAGCCACCGGCGGACGATCTCCTCCCGTTTGTTCATTGCAAATACCTCCCTTTCTATCCCGCCTGCCCGAACAGACTCAGCTGCTCCATCTCCGCCCCGGGCAGGGCCGCCCGCTCGGCGGCGATCAGATTCCGCAGGATGCTGTCCTGCTGCAATTTCAGCCCGTCCAGTATTTTCCCTTTACAGGTAATGAAATACTGGGCTCTCTTCATCACGATACCCATTTTCCGCAGGTCCTCATGCTCCAGCTTCCGCGCCCGGCGGGCGTACAATATCCGCTTTGCGGATACGGTGCCTACCCCGGGCACCCGCAGCAGCTCCTCCCTGCTGGCGGTGTTCACCTCCACCGGAAAGAACTCCGGATGCTTTAAGGCCCAGCTGCATTTGGGGTCCACCAGGGGGTTGAAGTTGGGGTCGTCTTCGTCCAGGAGCTCCTCGGCGCGGAAGCCGTAGAACCGCAGAAGCCAGTCCGCTTGATAGAGGCGGTGCTCCCGGAGCAGGGGCGGCTTGGTATTCAAGGCGGGCAGCAGGGTGTTCTCCACGACGGGCACATAGGCGGAATAAAACACCCGCTTGAGGCTGTATTTGTCGTAGAGTGACTGAGTCAGGGACAGGATGTGCCGGTCGGAGTCCGGCGTGGCCCCGATGATCATCTGGGTGCTCTGCCCCGCCGGGGCGAACCGGGGGGTGTGGCGGTACTTCACCAGCTCCTCCTTGTTCTCCTTCAGCGTGTTGGTAATGAGGCCCATTGGACGGAAAATGGCCTTCCGGGTCTTGTTGGGGGCCAGGGTGGTGAGTCCCCGCTCCGAGGGCAGCTCGATGTTCACGCTCAGCCGGTCCGCCAGCAGGCCCAGCCGGGTCACGAGCTCCTGACTGGTCCCCGGGATGGCCTTGGCGTGGATATAGCCGTTGAACCGGTGGTGATTGCGCAGAAGGTCCAGGCAGCGGATCATCCGCTCAGTAGTGTAGTCCGGGCTGACCAGCACGCCGGAGGACAGGAACAGGCCCTCAATATAGTTCCGGCGGTAAAATTGGATGGTCAGCTCCGCCAGCTCCTCCGGGGTGAACACCGCCCGGCGTGTGTCGTTGGAGCAGCGGTTGACGCAGTACTTGCAGTCGTAGACGCAGCAGTTGGTCATCAGCACCTTCAGCAAGGTCACGCACCGCCCGTCGCCGGAAAAGGTGTGGCAGCATCCGGCGATGGAGGAGGACGTGTTGCCGATATGCCCCGCCTTATGCCCCCGCTGGGCTCCGCTGGAGGTACAGGCGGCGTCATATTTGGCCGCGTCGGTCAGAATGGTCAATTTCTCCAGGACATCCATGGGCCCCGGCCCCCCCTCTCCGCTCAAAACATTCGTTCTGGTAATAATATAGAACAAACGCTCTGGATTGTCAAGGGGGTTTTTAAGGAAATTTTTCTTGACAAGACGAACGAACGTTAGTATAATGCAATCAAGCTAACGTTCGTTTGTATGGAGGCGGCTATGACGACTAAGGAGAGGATCCTGGAGACGGCGCTGGAGCTGTTCTCACAGCGGGGGTACGGCGGGGTGTCGGTGCGGGATATCGCGCGGGCGGTGGGCATCCGTGAGAGCTCTATTTACAACCATTTTGAGAATAAACGGGCCGTTTTTGACGGGATCGTGGACTTCTGCGTCCAGCAGTCGGAGGCGTATTTCCGGGGGGCCGCCCTGCCCTTCGGGCCAGGAGACGACGCCTCCATGTACCGGGGGATCGACATGGAGCGGCTCCAGGAGCTGATCGAGCGGACCTTCCGGTTCTTTTTCGACGATCCGTGGAACGCCCGGTTCCGGCGGCTGCTGCTGGTCAGCCAGTACGCCGAGCCCCGGTGCCGGGACCTCTTCCGCCAGCTGTACCGGGACAAGTGCGTCCAGGTGCAGGCGTATATTTTCGCGGCGCTGATGGACGCCGGAGAGCTGCGCCGGGAGGACCCGGCGGCGGTGGCGGCGGAGTTCCACGGGCCCATGTTCATGTGGATCCTCACCTGCGACAGCTTCGAGGAGGTCCGGCCCCTGGTCAGGGAGCATGTGGAGCAGTTTCGGAAAAATTACGGACGGAGGCCCCAGGCATGAAGGTATGCGTCGTATACGGCACCGAGCGGAAGGGCTGTACCTGGCATATCGCCCAGGAGGTCCTCTCCCGTCTCCCGGAGGCGGAAGTCACAGAGTTCTTCCTGCCCCGGGACTGCCCGGACAGCTGCGTCTCCTGCTTCCGGTGCTTCAACGAGGAGAACCGCTGCTATTGCAGTCAGTGGGCGCGGAGGATCCTGGACGCCATGCTGAGGGCGGACGTCATCCTGCTCACCTCTCCGGTGTACGCCCTGCACGTCAGCGGGCAGATGAAGACCTTCCTGGACCACTACTGCGGCATGTGGATGGTCCACAAGCCCAACGGCGCGATGTTCGGCAAGCAGGGCGTGGTCATCGCCTCCGCCGCAGGTCCGGTGTACCGCGCCGCCCTGCGGGAAATGAAGGACAGTCTGGACTTCTGGGGCGTGGCCCGTACATATAAGCTGGGCTTCGCGCTGATGGAGATCAGCTGGGACCGCCTCTCCCCCGCGCTGAAGCAGAAGATCGCCCGGCAGGCGGAATGGACCGCGGCAAAGCTGCGCCGGGGCGTCAACGGACCGGGGCTGAAGGCGAGGATGCTGTTTTATGGTATCCGGCTGGCGCAGAAATACATTTGGAAGGATTCTCCGGACGCAAAGTGGTGGCGGGACCACGGGTGGCTGGAGAAGGAACGGCCCTGGAAATGACCGTTCGGTTTTTGATATGAGACAGCCGCAGGGCGGCAGAAGCATTGGGAGGTCATTATGAAGGTACTCATCTTATATTCCAGCAAGACCGGTTTTTCACAGCGCTACGCCCAATGGCTGGGCGAAGCCCTGGACTGCCGGGCGGCCCCGTTTAAGGAGAGAAAAAAGGTGGATATGAGCGGCTATGAGGGGATCGTCCTCTTTGGCGGGCTCTACGCCGGGCAGATGTCCGGCCTGAAATGGCTGAAAAAGCAGCTCCCCGCCCTTGCGGGCAAGCGGATCGCCGCCGTGGCGGTGGGCTGCGCCCCCATGGAGACCCCCGATCTGCCGGAGAGCATGGAAAAGCTCTTCGGCGGGACCCCGGAGATCAAGGGGTTCTACTGCCAGGGCGGCCTGGATTACGAACACATGGGCGCGGTGGACCGGGCCATGATGGCCGCCCTGCGGGCGGCGCTGAAGGCGCGGCCGGAGCAGGCGGATATGCTGGAGGGCATCTCCAGGTCCTTCGATGGGAGCAGGCGGGAGTATCTGGAGCCGGTGGTCCAGTGGGCCGGGAAGCCGTAAAGGAGAGACGCCTCGCGCCAAATAAGGGCAAAGAAACCAACACGTTTCAAGCGAAATGTGTTGGTTTCTTTTGCCGTATAAAATCTCCGTCAGCGGGTGCGCTCTGTCTTTCCCGCCCTCCCTGCCGCAGGCACCAGGAACAGGGCAGGCAGGAGCAGCAGGGCCGTGCACACGAGCCCAAAGGATACCGATATCTGCTGGGCCGCCAGACCGGCGATGGGACCGCCTATGATCTGGCCAAAGGCGTCCAACTGCCCGCTGGTGGAAAATACGGTGGCCCGCATTCCCTCTTCCGCACGGCTGCTCATCCAGGCCGCCAAAAGGGGCTCCTTCAGGCTGCGCATGAGGCCCGTCAGCAGGAACGCCGCCAGCATGAGCCAGAAGCCTTTTCCCAGCGCGAAAAGGGTCAGGCTCAGGATATATCCGGCGCTGGTGAGGAACACCACTCCGGTACGGCCGGCCGGTCCCCTCTTTTCCATGTGAGCGATCAAAAGCTGAGAGGCTGCAATGTTCAAGCCGCCGCCCAGGAGCCTCATGACGCCGAACCAGGTCACGCGGTCAAGGGGTCCGAAGGACGGCATCACGGCGTCCTCCAAAAAGTGGACGGTGGAAAGCCGGTCGAACCCCTCGCTGGCAAGACCGCCGCAGAAGACGACTGCCAGCAGGACCAGCAGCACCGGCGCTCCCTTGACGAAACGCAGGTTGACCTTGAACAGCCCCGCCATATCCGCAAGCACATTGTTCCGCTTCTCTTGAACGGGCGAGAAGTTCGTCTCCGGCATGACGCGCAGGAGGACGAGGCCAAAGACCAGGAAAAGCAGCCCCGCCGTGACGATGGGCAGTCTCAGGTCCAGACCGCCGAGGAGGGTGCCCAGCACAATGCCCAGTATGCCGCCCGCCTGGCCGGTCTGGCCGCCTCGGAGAAAGACTTCGTCCATGGGACGCTCCCGCTCTTCGGAGGCGATCCACGCCTCCAGAGCGCCGCTGATGAACGTGTCGCCGCAGCCCCAGACGACTTGGGCCAGCAGCACGGCGCCGAACCATGGCAGCGAGCCCTCCAGGATAAATCCAGCCCCGTACAGGAACACGCCCGTTATGACGGAGCGCCGGCGGCTGTAGAGATCGGCGACAACGCCGGTGGGGATCTCCAGGACGAAGCAGGCGGTCTCCAGGACCGTGCCCACCAGCACCAGCTGCAGGGCGTTCAGACCGACCACCTCGGAATAATACACCAGAGACAGCACGGAGGCCATCGAACGCAGCAGGGAAAAGCAAAATTCATATACCAAATACACCGAATAGGCTCTGGTCCGCATAGAAACGTTCTCCTTTGTGAACATGGGCGGCAGGTCCCCGCCGCCCGGCGGGACGACTTTACCATGAAATCCCGCTTTTGTCAACACAGGCTTCCGGACCCGGGACGGCAGGCGGTCTTCGCCAAAAAAAGACAGCAAAAAACAAAAAGAACTATCCGTTGACAATTTCCCGCCTCCTGGGTATAATGGGTTCCGCGTGAACGCCAATACACGGAGAGGTGAATGCCATGCTGAAGGAATATATGTCGAAACTCCCCTTCCTGCAGGGCTCCCAGAACAAGCGGAGCCGCCAGAAGCTCGCGGACCCCGCGCCGAAGCCGGTGGAGCCGGAGGAGGAGCTTTGGCCGGAGGGAGATCCCTTTGCCGATGCTCCCGCGCCGGTGGAAGAACCGGCGGAAGGACCGACAGAAGAACCGGCAGCCGGAACATCCGGAGAGGAGCTTCCCGGCGAGGATCAGCCGGAAACGCTTTTCGCCGCCGGACGGGACGCCTACCGGGCGGGCGATCATCAGACGGCGCTGACGGACTTTTTGCAGGCGGCGGAGCTGGGGCACGCTGAGTCCCAATTCCTGTGCGGCCAGATGTACCGCAGGGGCGTGGGGGTCGAGGCAAACGACAAGGCGGCCCTGGGCTGGTACAAGAAGGCCGCCGGACAGGGGCACGTCGGAGGGCAGATGGCCTGCGGCTCCATCTATGAGGAGGGCCGGGGGACGGCCGTCGATCTCAAGCGGGCCCTGAGCTGGTATGAGCGTGCCGCCAAGCAGGGGTGCGTGGACGCCCAGCTGAAATGCGGATACATGTACCACGGAGGCCGGGCGGAGACCCGCAATCCGAAGAAGGCCCGCCGCTGGCTGGAGTCCGCAGCGGAAAACGGAAACGAGGAAGCCAGGAAATTCCTGGAAGAACGGTTTTAAAAAAGACCGGACCGCCGTGATCAGGTGGTCCGGTCTTTTTCATCCGGCGAGGTCTTCGGCAAACAGGGCTTCCGCCTCCTCCGGCGTGTCCCAGGCGGTGAGCCAGCTGTAGTAGCCAGCCATGCAGTGAGCGGAGACCATACCGGCGGACTCCTGCTGGAGCAGGGGCGTCAGCTCGGCGGACAGGGCTACCGCGCGCCGTCCCAGCAGCAGGGCCGCCAGGCCGTTGCGGTGGATCAGGTCCGACAATCCCTCCAGATCGCCGCCCAGCAGGGCGGACAGCATCGCGAGGCTCGCGCCGGAGGCGTCGGGCGCCAGCTGGCGGATGGCGGAGACCATCTGGTCTACGGCGGAGGGGTTTTGGTAGGGGGCGTAGGGCTGTCCGGTCAGGGCGGTATAGCGCCGGTCCATCTTTTCAAAGGCGGCGTCGTAGGCGTCCCCCCAGCGCTCCCGGGTGGGCAGATGGAGGTCCACGCCGTAGCGGCCGCAGCCCCAGTCGGACAGAGGGACGCGGGTCACCAGGTCCTCCCTGCTGACGATGTTGAAGATATTCTCATAGCCCTCCTCGGACGGCTGGAAGGTCACGGCGGGGGCGGCGAAGGTGTAGGCGTAGACGCCCTTGCCGCCTCCGGCGGTGAGGGCGGCGGCGGTGAGTCCGGCCACCGCCCCTCCCCTGCTATGGCCGGTGATCAGGAAGCGCATCGTCTCCCGCTCCTTGCCTGTGACGCCGGAGGCGGTGAAATATTTCTCCAGGTTCGCGAGAAGCTCGTCCCGGGCCTTGGCGAAGCCGGAGTGGTCGGGGCCGGAGCCCATATTGAGATTGCTGGCCCACTCCATATATTCGCCGGTGCCCCGGATCACCACGGCGGTCAGCCAGGTGGAATCGGGAAGCTTTTTTCGGGCGAAGACGTAGGCCGCCGCGCGGCCCGCCTTCTCCGCCGAGGGGTGGTAGTTATAGGCCTGGACGCCGGTGAAGCCCAGGCCGGTCAGGGCCGCCTGAACGCCGGTATCAACGCCGCCCAGATAGGCCGCGCCGCTGAGGGCCATGGAGGCTGACGCCAGTTCGTGGCGGTAGACCGCGTTGTCCTGGGTGAACCAGCCATCGTTCCAGGGGAAGGTCACATCCGCTATCTTGGAGACGCCGGTGCTGATCTGGGCGGTCCCGGTCCGTTCGCCTGTTGAGGCTTGGGCGGTAGCGGACAGAAGGGTGGCCGTCATGGCGCACAGGAGCATCATGGCGAGGAAGCGGCGTTTTGTATTCTGCAAGGTGGTCCCTCCTTTAGGGGCTTTATTCTTTAGGGATAGTATACCGCGTTTGACAGGAGAATACAACTTTTTTTGCCGCGCCCGCTTCGGGCGGCGGCGGGGGCCATATTCGCGCAATATCCCGTTGCTTTTTCCGGGGGAGGATGATACAATAATGTAAAATATCCCAAAGGTGCGGCGAGGGCCGTATGGCGGGGACTAAGGGGGCGGCATGGTGGTTAAATCTGAGGAACGGAAGCCGGACGGGGAGCGCCGCCGTCCGCTGGTCCGTCTCGTTTGCCGCCCGCTGGCCGCCGGGATGCTGGCAGTCTGCATCCTCCTTACCGTCTTGGCCGTAATTGCGGCCTACCCCGCCGCGCGGGAGGCGAGGGCGCTGTGGCTGCTGTTCCTTTTGGCCGCGCTGGCGCTGGGGGCCGCCGCCGGGGCGGTCCTGCTCCTGCTGCGGTTCGTCGCGTTGCGGTACCTGATCCCTCTCTCTCAGGCGGCGGAGGCCGCCGCCCTGGCCGCGGCGGGAGATATGACAGGGTCCGTGGGCGCTGTCCAAGCGACCTCCCCGGAGGCCGCCGCCCTGCTGGACGCGGTGAAGGATCTGGAGGTCCGGAGCACGGACTGCCTCACGGAGCTGGAGAAGGCCCTGAAGCGACTGGCCGGAGGCGATCTCACCACGGGGATGGACTGCAAGCGCGCGGCGGAATGCGGCGGCGTCTGCGCCGCCCTGGACGGCACGGCGGAGAAGCTTCGGGGGGCCGTAGGAACGGTCCGGACCGCCCTGGAGCAGCTGACCGGGCCACTGGACGCCCTGGCGGAGGATGCCGGGGCCCTGGAGGAAGGAGCCGCCGGGCAGAGGCAGGCGCGGGACGGCCTCCGGCGGTCGCTGGAGCGTCTGGCCGGGCAGACCCGGCGGAGGGCCCAGGGAGCCGAGGAAGTCAGCGGCGCGGCGGAGGCGCTGCGGGACCGCCTGACGGACTGCGGACGGCGGCAGGAGGAGCTCTCCCAGGCGGTGGACCGGATCGGCGAGTGCGCCGCCGAGGCGGGAAAGATCGTCAAGGCCATGGAGGCCGCCTCGTTCCAGTGCAGCGTTTTGGCGCGGACCGCTTACGTGGAGGCCGCGGGGGCCGGGATCAACGGCAAGGGCTTCGCCATCGTGGCCAGCGAGCTGCGGATGCTGGCGTCACGCAGCGCCCAGTCCGCCCAGGACGCCGCCGCCTTCATGGCAGAAATGGAGCGGACGGTCCGGGAGAGCGCCGCCCTGGCGGCCGCCGCCTCCCGGGAGGTCCACGGCCTGTCGGCGGCGGGAGACGCGGTCTGCCGCCGTGCGGCGGGGGCCGCCCGGGACGCCGGGCAGGCGGAGGAATTGAAGGAGTCCGTCCGGCAGGCCGCCTGCCTGGAGGAGGCGATGGAGGCGGAGCTGGCCCGGACGGGCCGGGCCGCGCAGACCGCCCGGCAGATCAAAGCGCGGGTGGGGAAGCTCCGGGACGCGCTGGGCGTTTTTCGCCTGCGGTGAGGCTTTTCTGGATACATAGCTCCGGCGGGGTGCCGGCGGGAGGGTCCCGCCGGGTCCGCGCCGGGGCGTTTTTTTGCCACATTTTGTATGAATACCGGCGGATGAAGGGGAAAAACTAGGACCTGTAAGCCGGCAGCGGCAGGCTTTCGCAACAATAAAGGAGGTAAGAGATATGGTTTTGGATCGGATCGCGCTGATCCTCGTGGTGATCGGCGCACTGAACTGGGGCGTCATCGGGCTGTTCGGCCTGGACCTGGTGGCCTTCGTCTTCGGCGGCCAGATGGCGGTGATCTCCCGTGTGATCTACGCTCTGGTGGGCCTGGGCGGCCTGTGGTGCGTTTCCCTGCTGTTCCGGGAGCGGGTGCCCAGCGAAGCGGCCGCCTGATTTCGGTCTCCGGCCCACTGCCGTCACCGGGCCGGAAACCGGGAGCAGCACCGTTTCAAGTCTCGAATGAAAGCTCTTTTTGATACTTTTTCTCTCGAGAAAAAGTGTGACTGCGCAAAAATTCCCGCCGGCGTGTCCGGGACGCGGGCGGAATTTTTGATATAGAGTGGCCGGGATCGGCGGGGCAAAAGCCCCGCCTTTTCCAGCTGCGGGCATATTTCGAAAATTTTCCAGCAAACGACAAAGTTTTTCTTGCTTTTTTCCTCCCCATGTGATATTCTATCATGGCGATAAAGGGCGGTCCTCTGACAAGGCTGCGTGCCAAACAGCCGCGCGCCATTCAAATTGTTATGAACGCCTATAAATTAGGAGGAAATATCCCATGGATCTCATCAAGGAACTGACTAAGTCCCAGATCAAGGAAATGCCCGCCGTCAACGTCGGCGACACCGTCAAGGTGCACGTGAAGGTCAAGGAAGGCGCCCGCGAGCGTATCCAGGTCTACGAGGGCATCGTGATCGCCAAGAAGCACGGCGGCATCGAGGAAACCATCACCGTCCGCCGCGTGTCCTACGGCATCGGCGTGGAGAAGGTGTTCCCGCTCCACTCCCCCACCATCGACAAGATCGACGTGGTGCGTCACGGCGTGGTGCGCCGGGCCAAGCTCTATTATCTGCGTGACCGCGTGGGTAAGGCTGCCAAGGTTCGGGAGAAGCTCTGATAACGCAAAAAGGTCCGGCAGGCGTGAGCCTGCCGGGCTTTTTGGTCGTTAGATCAATTCTCAATAAAAGAACGAAATACTTTATGCTTCATATTCCGGTCACCTCCATACCGCTCTGGCCGGGTTCCTGGGGGCGGTACGGTGGAATCGCAGCTCCGTATGTCCTACGATCAGGCAGCTGTCGATATGCCGCGTCTCCGTGATGCCGAAATACTCCCTCAGCTCCGGGTCCGTATCGATGGCCCGGGCGGCGAAGCCGCAGTACAGCGCCCCCAGCCCCAGGGCGTGGGCCATCAGCTCCATGTTGGCCAGAGCCAGTCCGCCGTCCACCGCTCGTTCGGAGGTGACCACGATCATCTGATTGCCGCCGTAGAAGAGGGTGTCCGGCTCCTCCGGGTGGGCCAGGTAATTCTCGTAGCGGCGGTAGAGGAGCTTGCGGCCCTGTTCCAGGGCGTGACGGGCGAAGGCCTTCCATATCTTGGGGCGCATGGCCTCAAATTCCTCGTCCAGGACGGTGAAGCCCACGGTCTGGCTGTTGGAGCTGGTGGGGGCGCAGCGGCCCGCGTCCAGGAGGAGCTCCAGCTCCCGGCGGGCGGCCTTCTCGCCGGTGAAGCGGCGGATGCTCCGGCGGAAGCGCATGGCGTTGAGAAGGACCTCCGGGTCCAGGTCGAAACGGACGGGATCGTAGGGGACGGGGGCCTCCAGATCCGGCATGGCGGGGGCTCCGGTGGGGCACAGTGCCACGCACTGGCCGCAGCCGAAGCACCAGGTCTTATTACAGCGGCAGGTGCCGTCCGCGTTTTTGACGATGGCGTGGACGGCGCAGTTGGCGGCGCACTGGCCGCAGCCGGTGCAGAGGGCGGGGTCGATGGTCACCATATGTATTCTCCTTTATTCCAGTGAGATGTCGAATTTTCCGCAGAAGTTTTCGGAGGCGATGCGCACCCGGAAGGTCTTGAGGTCCCGGCAGTCGATCCGCTCCTCCATAGAGCCGCAGGCGTACCAGCTGTAGAGCGGGACCTTGCCGGGGCCCAGGACCTCTACGCTGGCGCCGCCGGACAGGACCTCCAGGCGGAGGGTGAGGCCGGTCTGCTTTGGGGAGGCGCGGAAATTCTTGGAGACGGTACCGCAGAAATACCGGTATTCCCCCCAGAAACGGTTGGACGTGCCCATGGCGCCGCCGGTATACGTGCCGCTTTTGACCACCAGTAGGCCGAAATAATGCAGCATATAGAAGAGCAGTCCCATCCCTATGACCATCAGGGGCAGAAATTCCCAGTTTTGCATCACCGTTCCCTCCTTGTCAGCGCAGCGTTTTGACGAAAACCTCCATTTTGTTCTTTGCGTGGATGCTGGGGGACCTCTCGTAGCCGTTGGCCAGGTAGAACCCTACGGCATCGTCGGCGGTCAGGACGGAACGGTCCGCGCCGTGGGCCTTGAAATAGTCCTCCGCCATGCGCAGCAGCGTCTTGCCATGCCCCCGCCTCCGTAAGGCCGGGGCGACCCAGAACTCCCGGATGAACCCGAAGGGCTCCTTAAAAAACCAGTTGTCGAAGGCGGTCAGCTGGAACATGAGGAATCCGGCGGCGTTCCCCTCCCCGTCCAGCGCCAGATAGGCGAGGGTGGTCTTTTCCTCGTCCATCTCCCGGAACAGGCCGTCCCAGTCCCTGACGGAAATACCCAGTTCGGTAAAATAGGCCTGAAAAGCGGCGCGGAAGCGGGGATCGGTGAAATCGGAAAGCAGGATCGTGTTTATGGACATATAAGCTCCTTCCCGCGGCAAAACAAAAAGCGTTCCCGATCTCTCGGGAACGCTGGATTTCTCCACTCTGCTTTCCGGCGGCAGCCGCTCAGGCCGCGGATGGTGAATGGCAGATCTTCCCGGGTCGGAATATCAGTGTTTTCATGCCATTCACCTGCCTTTCTGAAACCATTATAGCGAACCGGGGATGGTTTGTCAATATGCCGGGACGGAAAAACTACGGCTTTGGGGGGAATGTGGCTGAGAACAACTATCTAAGCTGGAACATAACTTGGTAAAGGGTTCAATAAAAGCCAAAGGGTGGTGAGCGTAAGTGAAGGAATGCTTGAAACGAGCAGGTGTTACTCTCGCGGTGTTTGTTGTGCTTTACTTTTTGTTGCCAACGTTAATTATGTATTACGGGTATGATGTTAATGTACAAGCTATATGTATATTAGCATCTGTAACTGGAGCAGGTTTCTATTTGGTGGGGAGCAAATAGCTATTAAGGCGGCATTCGAACAAGGGGGCCACATTGATCCCTGATTTGTATATCCTATATTTCCCAAAATGACAAAACCCCCGCAAAAGGAAAATTGCAATCCTTTTGCGGGGGTTACATATAGGGTAATTAGCTTCCTGTAATACAACATAAGGTAATTTATGTATCTTAATCAGTAATTCAGGGGGTATAGTGAGTATACGAACGGAGTTGGTTCATTAGGTTCTTTGGACACTGATAATTATTCGGCTATTTAGCTATCAGATTTCGATGGCTTTGTATTTTAGCGGAGTGCATAAGGCCAGAGCCGGACGAGTATCAACCCGTCCAGCTCTGGCCTGTTAATGGTTATTTAATATACTGAGTCGAGTAATTTCCAGGTGTAGGAACCATCTACATATACAACGTTGCTTGAGGAGGTGACGGTTATTGTAGTAGCATCGTCATACCAGGGGTTTTTAACATAATAAGTGTAGTTGGTTGAAGAATTCTTTTTGTAGCCGGTTATGACAATGGCATGATATTCCTTATCACTTCCTGTCCCGGAAGACCAACATCCCATAATAGGCTTAATCGCGCCAATCGCACTAGTTACAGTTGAGAATGATGGCGGGGAAGAGATATATACGCAGCCAGCACTGTGGGTACCATTCGCAAAGTTTTTGTAATCAGTCATATTGGGGTTGCCACCATCGCCGTTATTGTACCCACCATCAATCATCTTAGCAGCAAGTGTGGCATTAGTATAACTCGTATCAAAACGATAGTTGAGAACAGAGGCCCATGCAGCAATCCCACATACACCTGTCTGCTTAACATGAGGAATTGGAATAGGATTGGGGCCCAGGCGCGGTTGAATTTCATAACCGGCTGATGCCGTGAGATTTGCGCTTTCTGCGTTTTCAATGGCAGTTATAGTGGTATATTGCTGATCGGCATTTGCTTTTATGGTAGCGCATATATCTTCGATTTGTGTCTCACTAATGGGAGCAGGCTGTGTACTATCAATGGGATTTTCAAATAAAATATTTGCATTTGCGCCATCTGTTGCAAACAATTTATCGCCCAATCTGCCAATGACTAATCCGGAATCTGCATCAAGATCAGTTGAATAGAATAGTTTGTTCAGTTCTGTTGCATAGGTAGTTCCCAGTGAATAGTGATATTCGCTGGCCTCGCTATCATAGTATATGCCAATTGTTCCAACAACTTTGTCAGCATATACGAGAGGGGACATATAAACATCGTCTGTAATGATGCGTCCCTCTTCGTCAAAGGTGTATACAGTAAATGGGGTAGAAGCGGTCATATTATAAAAGACATCAGGGGCAAAGCCAATGGCAGTGCAGGAATCGCCTAGCTGTTCTTTCATCATCTGAAGATGCTGTGCGGCAAGGCAAGCAATATCATCTGAACAATTTGCAGAAATTTTGATGCTTGGATTGTCGTTCATCTCCACAGCAAATGCGGGGGCAGTACCTACACAGAATATCATGGCTATTGACATGACCAGCGAAATTAACTTTTTCATGTTTAATCTCCTTTCGTCCACGCATTCTTTACAGAGCATATGCGACATTTGTCGGTCCTCTATCACCCTCCTTAAAAAGTAGAATATAAATAGTTATTACATATTATCCCTCCTTTAAATTTCCCTTATATATATATAACGTACAACACCGCGATTTTTGGACACTCATACAGAAAATTTGTGAAATTAGCGCAGAGAAAATAGCATGGTGTATACACATAGCCAAATTTCCCCAAGATATTTCCCTAAAAAATGAGTCAGAGCGATGTACGGTAAAGGTTCAAACCCAAACTGGTAAGCGTGCCTAGACTCTTAGACGCTACATATATCCTAACGCGGAGTTATCTGTATCATCACGATTCCTATCCTGGGGAAATTTAAACTGTTGTGATGGGTGGGCTTATGATGAAGACTACCTCCTAACGGCAGCGCAGGAAGGAAAGAAGTTTTATGCTGGCTGCACGATTTGGCTTCAGCCGCCTGTTGACCTTGAAAAAGCGGAAGCCCGCTTAGAGAATATCAGGGCCACGTTCCCAGATACCTGTTTGACTGGGAAAGAAATGGTGATGAACGATAGGTTCTTCCCTGATTATATTTGTAGATGTAGCAAACTAAAGACTTCTTTGATTTAGAGCAGGTCTTAGAGAATTATAGGCGAATGGGCATCATGCTTTCTGCGCAGGACAGGGAAATTTTTTTCGCCTTGGCGGCATAGAGCTGGCACAGTTCGCTACCAGAAAGATGATGTGCTTACTTCCACGGCTTTTTGATGTAGAGCTGATAGCAACAGGTCTCCTCTTAGGGTATCCGCTGGAGTCTACAGTCAGTCCTTCTACTGGAGGATCAGGGATAGCCTCTAGGTTGCAGCATTGGCGGCTGTGCGGTGTTCGCTTCAATCAAATTATTTGCCATACACGGCAATTGAATGAGTAAACAAATTGTGAACAAAACCATCACTGACGCCAGAAGCCGCACCTTCAACGGCAACATTTTCATGCTGTTTTGCATGAATAGATACTAAATTCAGGATATTTATTCCTGTCATTGTGTTTGCCCGCGCGATGTTCAAAGTTTGTTAACAGAATGTTCACTCGTTCAAATACCCTGACGGAAAAACGCGGGAAATCAACTTTGCGCCCGCAGGGCGCGCCCTGGGCGCGGTATCACACCATGTCCACCGCGAACAGCGCGCCCGCGCCGCCGGTATGGACAAAGAGGATGTCCTCGTCCCCGTCAAAGGCCCCCTGCTCCAGCAGCTGGAAGAAGCCCGCCAGAGCCTTGCCCGTATACACCGGGTCGGCCAGGACGCCCTCCGCGCGGGCCAGGCGGCGGACCGCGGCGCAGCCTTCGGGGCTGGGGATGGCGTAGCCGGGGCCGATGCAGTAGTGGATATGGACGTCCTCCCGGGTGACGCGGACGTCCGTCTCCAGCAGTTCCGCCGCCCCGGCGGTCAGTTCCATGGCGATCTCGGCGAAGGGGTCGTCACAAACGCCGATGCCGATGGAGCGGGTCCCGGGCAGGAACAGCTTCGCCCCCAGCGTCAGGCCCGCGTAGGTGCTGCCGGAACCGGCGGCGCTGACGACAGCGTCAAAGGCGACCCCCAGCTCCTGGGCCTGATGGGCGATCTCCTTCGCGCAGTTGACGTACCCAAGGGTCCCCAGAGGGACCGAGCCGCCCACGGGGATCGCGTAGGGCGTATGCCCCTGGGCCCGGAGCTGTTCCATGATCCGGTCCATCTCCGCGTAGACGTCGTCATAGCTGTCGGTATCCACCATGCGGACCTCCGCGCCCAGGATGTTGTCCAGGATCAGGTTGCCGCCGGTCAGCTGCCCCCGCTTTTTCAAAACCAGGATGCTCTTCATGCCCAGCCGCCCGGCGCAGGCAGCGGTGAGCATCGCGTGATTGGACTGTGGGCCTCCGGCGGTGAGGACGACGTCCGCCCCCTTGTCCCTGGCGTCCGCCAGAAGGAACTCCAGCTTGCGGACCTTGTTGCCCCCCAGCGCCACGCCGGTCATATCGTCCCGCTTGATGTAAACGTTCTTCCCGATCTCCCTGCTCAGATTTTCCAGCTTATACAGGGGCGTGGGCAGCTGGGCGAAGGGAATACAGGGAAAATCAATGATCTCTCTCATGAGAGCGCCTCCTTCATTCTGTTGGTGCGTCTTGAAAATGCGCGCGGGCCCCGCCTGCTTCCGGGCTCGCCGGGCAATTTTCCGCCGCGCAATAATTATATCATAGGCGTTCCCATTTCACAACCTATAGACATGCGCGGAGCTTCATATCGAAGCTCCGCGCATGTTCCTATGGCTCAGGGCTCGTCCCGGTAGGGCGCAAAGACCGGCTCCAATATCCGCTCGATCAGCAGCGCGGTCAGGGAGAACCCCGCCGGTACCCAGACGAACAGGACGCACACGATCAAACCGGGCAGGAAGTACAGCGCCGCCGCCGGCAGCAGCATCGCCCCGATCACCAGCAGCGTCCGGGGAAAATGGGCCGCGCCCAGCAGGAGCGCGTCCTCGATCAGACGGCGGGTAGGGATGTCGAACTGGGCCAGCAGGGGGAAGCCGTATCCCGCCAGCATCAGCAGGAGCAGCGCCGGGACGCAGAAGAACGCGATCCCCGCCGTCCTGGCCGCCCCCTCCCAGAAGGAGACCAGCCGCAGGCAGAACAGCAGCAGCAGTCCCATGACCAGCACCAGCAGCCACAGGAGGGTAGCCTGCTTGAAATTCCTGCGGAAGGAGCGGAAGAAGCACCGGAACGCCCCCTCGTCCTCCCTGCGCAGGGGGGACAGGGCGAAGTGCAGGGCGCAGGCGGCCGCCCCCGCCGTTACGACGGGCAGGCAGCAGAGCGCCCACAGGATATTCAGCCCCACCAGCTCCAGCAGCCGCCCCACGGTCCGGCCTATGGAGGAATCGTTCTGAAAGGACAGCTTCATCGCCCCGCCTCCGCCGCCAGCTCCAGGGCCAGCATCGCCGCCCCGGCGGCGGCGTCCTGCCGGGGCTCTATGCACCGCAGTCCCGGCGCGCGCTCCGCCAGCCAGGCGGTCAGCGCCTCCCGCAGGCACCCGTCGCCGGTCAGCAGGCCGCCCAGCAGGGCCACCTCTCCCGTCTCCATGCCCAGCCGCTTCGCGGCGGCCAGCACCAGCTCCCCCAGCTCCGCGCCGTTGCGCGCGTATATGTCCAGGGCCGTCCGGTCCCCTTGGGCGGCGGCCTGCCCCGCCAGGGGGGCCAGGGACGCCACCCGGCTCTTGTCCCCGCCGTAGACATAGGCCACCAGCTCCTGGGGCGTTTCGATCTCCAGACGGGCCAGGAGCAGCCGGGTGAGGACCGTCTCCTCCCCCCTGCCGTCCCACTGGCGGACCACCGCCGAGAGCAGGTCCCGGCCCAGGGCGTAGCCGCTGCCGCCGTCGTCGATCAGGTGTCCCCAGCCGCCGGCGCGGACCGCTTCGCCTCTCTCGTTCTTCCCGCAGCAGATGGACCCGGTCCCGGCGATCAGGGCCAGGCCCGGCCCGCCGGAGTGGGCCCCGTGGAGGGCGATCTCATGGTCCCCCGCCAGACGCCAGGGACACACCCCGTCCATCACTTGGGCCGTCAGCTCCCGGACCCGGGGGTTGCTGACCCCCGCCGCGCCGATGCACAGGGCGGCGCACTCCCCCGTCTTCCCCAGGAAAGCGGCGATCTCCTCCAGCAGGGCGGTGAAGCGCTCCTCCCCCACGCTGTTGAGGTTGAAGGGCCCGAAGACCTCCCGGCACAGCGCCGCCCCCTCCATGGTACGGCACTCCACCGTGGTACGGGTGCCGCCGCCGTCCACTCCGGCGGCGAACCTCATGACCGGCCTCCCAGGGCCACGGGCAGACGTCCCGGGGGGACCTCCCTGCCCGACAGGATGGGCACCAGGACCTCCAGTGTGGGCAGCGCGTAGTCCCAGGCGGCGATGGCCGCCGCACCCTCCGGCGCGCTGCGCAGGTCGTAGGGGTCCCGCAGGGCCGTCACCGCCATAGGAACGTCCAGCTCGGAAAGCGCCCGGACCAGCTCCAGCTGGCCGGGGAACAGGTGGCCGTTGTAGGTGTTCGCAAAAATGGAGGTACTGCCCCGGGCCGCCTCCACGGCGGCGCGGATCTCCTCGGGACCGGGGTCCTTGGAGGTGATCAGCCCCCTGCCGCCCAGACGGGCGGCCATGAAGTCCGCAAAGGCGGGGACCCCGCCCCCTTGGTTGGACACCAGCCCCGCCCGGTAGTCGGCGCACCCGCAGAAGAAGGGCCGCTCCCCCAGCGCCGGGACGGTCCCCCGGACCAGGGTGATGGAGGCCCGCCGCAGGGCGGCGGCCGCGGCCATGGCCTCCGGACGTCCCGGCTCGCCCTCCGGCTCTCCGCCGGACTTGGCCTTATAGGCCAGGATCTTCTCCACGGAGGCGTCCATCTCCTCCATGGACAGCTCCCCGGCCTCCACGGCGGCACGGGCGGCACGGGCGGCCTCCTCCAGCACGGAGGCCGAGTGGCTGATGAATACCAGATCCACTCCGGCGGCCATGGCCTTCACGGTCCCTTTGGCGGAGCCGTAGTGCCGGGCGATGGCGTCCATCTCCATGCAGTCGCTGACCACCAGGCCCCGGAAGCCCATGCGCTCCTTCAGCAGACCCGTGATGATCCGGCTGGACATGGTGGCCGGGAGCTCCTCCGGCTCCAGCTGAGGGAAGAGGATGTGGGTGGTGGTCACCGCCGGACAGCCCGCGTCGATCATGGCCTGGAAGGGGGGCAGCTCCATCCGCTCCAGCTCCTCCATGGACTTGTCGATACAGGGCAGGCTCACGTGGGTATCCATGGCCGTGTCCCCGTGGCCGGGGAAGTGCTTGGCGGAGCAGAGCACCCCGCCCTCCGTATAGCCCCGCAGCGCCGCCAGGGCGTACCGCGAGACCTGCTCCGGCGTGTCGCCGAAGCTCCGGACGCCGATGATCGGGTTGTCCGGGTCGCAGTTCACGTCCACCGAGGGCGCCAGGTCGAAGTCGATGCCGAAGGCCCGCAGCTCCCGGGCCGTCAGATAGGCGGCGCGGCGGGCGTTCTCCTCGTCCCCCGTGGCCGCCAGGGCCATGGCCCCCGGCACGTTCACCGCCTCCTGAGGCAGCCGGGTCACCCCGCCCCCCTCCTGGTCGACGGTGATGAAGGGCCGATGGCCGGTCTCCCGGGTGATGAGCTCCCGGACAGACCGGCACAGCCGGATAAGCTGCTCACTGCTCTCCACGTTGTGCTGGAACAGTATCACGTTGCCGATCTTATACTCCTTGACCAGCCGGATAAATTCCTCGCTCATCTCCGTGCCGGGGAAGCCGCCTACCAGCCGCTGCCCGATCTTTTCCGTGATCGTCATAGTCTAACCCCTCTCGTACAAATGATAGGCGGCCTTCTCCTCCGCGAAGGCCCGGCTCTCCCGCTCCCAGCGGGTCAGGACCGCCTCCCGGTCCCAGCCGGGGACAAATTCGCCGCAGCCGGTCAGCAGGGAGATAAAGGGCCTCCGCCCCGGCTCCACCGGGGGCAGGAAGCCGGACTGCTCCGGATAAAGCCGCTGGAACAGGTCCAGCAGGGTCACGCCCAGGGCCACCGGCCGCAGGGCCTCGAAGTCCGTCACGTGGAGCATCAGTCCGCCGCAGGCGGTCCCTTGGTGCTTGGAGGTACTGGGGACGAAGTAGACCGGCGTGGCCGCCGCGCCAGGCAGGCCCTGGGCGGCGAATTCCCGCGCCATCCGCTCCCCGTCGATCCCCGGCCCGCCGATGATCCGGAAGGGGGCCGCCGTGCCCCGCCCCTCGGACAGGGCCGTTCCCTCGAAGAGGCAGGTCCCCGCGTACAGGGCCGTGCCCTCGAAGGTGGGCAGGCCCAGGCTGGGCATCTGCCACACCGGCTGTCCCCAGCCGGGGAAGGGCTCCCCCCTCCATCCGCCGCAGGGCACCACGTGGAGGTCGCACCCCAGCTTCTCCTTCTCATTGACCATCCGGGCGAACTCCCCGGCGGTGAGGCCGTACCGCACCGGCACCGGGCGGCAGCCCACGAAGCTGCGGTAGGCGTCCTCCAGGACGCCCCCCTCCACCACGCGGCCCCCCAGAGGATCGGGGCGGTCCAGCACCACCAGCCGCTTCCCGGCGGCGGCGCAGTCCTCCACCATATTGCACAGGGTGGACACGAAGGTATAGAACCGCAGTCCCACGTCCTGGATGTCGTACACCAGGATATCGAAGGCGTCCAGCATATGCCGGCGCAGCCGCTTCCCCTCCGGGCTGTAGAGGCTGAACACCGGCAGGCCCGTGGCCGGGTCCGTGTAGTCCCCGGTGAGGGCCCCGGCGGCCTGGTCGCCCCGCACGCCGTGCTCGGGCCCCAGCAGGGCCGTCAAGTCACACACGCGGCGCAGGATGTCGATGGTGGCCTCGTTCCCGCTGCTGCGGCCGGTAATGGACGTCAGCAGGGCCACCCGACCGTCCTTCAGCAGTCCGGCGTGCTCCGCGATATGGTCTACGCCATAGGTTACCATGGCTCTCTCCCCCTTTATAATGACAGCTTGCCCATCACCACCGGCCGGCTCGCGCCGGTGGCGGCGGGGGCGTTGTTGCACACACCGAACACGGCCTCGTTGGCCAGGACGGCGAAGGCCATCGCCTCCTTGGCGTCGCTGTTCCGCCCCAGGTCCTCGTTGGTGACCACCTGACAGCCCGGGAGGCAGTCCCTGAGATGGGCCAGCAGCGTCTCGTTCCAGCTGCCGCCGCCCCCCACCACCAGCCGTTCCGGCCTGGCGGGGGCAAAGCGCTCCAGCCCCACGGCCACAGCCTCGGCGGTGAACCGGGTGGCGGTGGCCAGGGCGTCCCGCAGGTCCACGCCCAGCCGTTCCGCCTCCGCCAGCAGGCGGCGGACGTACCCCTCGCCGTAGAGCTCCCGCCCCGTGGTCTTGGGAGGAGCCTTCTCCAGATAGGGGTCCGCCAACATCCAGGCCAGCAGGGGCCGGGACACCCGCCCCGCCGCCGCCAGCCGCCCGCCCTCGTCATAGGTCCGTTCTCCGCCGGTCAGGCGGCGGACCAGGGCATCCATCACCATGTTGCCCGGCCCGGTGTCGAAGGCCGTGACCTCCTCCAGGGCGCACCCGGCGGGCAGGATGGTCACGTTGCCGATGCCGCCGATGTTCTGCAGGGCCACCGCGCGCCCCTCCTCCCGGTACAGCAGCCACTCCGTGTAGGGCACCAGGGGCGCGCCCTGGCCTCCGGCGGCCATGTCCCGGACCCGGAAGTCCCCCACCACCGGACAGCCCACGGCCTGGGCGATCAGCGCGTCCTCGCCGATCTGCAGGGTGCCCGTGAGGGTCCGGCCCAGGTAGTCCGACTGCTGGGGGATGTGCCACACGGTCTGCCCGTGGCTGCCCACCAGGTCCACCTGCTCCGGGGCGATACCCTCCTGGCGGCACAGGGCCAGGCAGGCCTCGCCGTAAAGCCGTCCCAGCAGGGTCTTCAGGCGGCAGAACTCCGCCGCGTTCGCCTCGCCGCCCCCGGCCACGTGGAGGACCTTCTCCCGGACCTCCGGCGGGAAGGGGGTGAACAGGAAGCCCAGCAGCTCCGCCCTCGTCTCCGTGCTGCAGCCGGAGATCCTGGTCAGGGCGGCGTCGATCCCGTCGGCGGAGGTCCCGGACATCAGCCCGATGACCAGCCGCGAGGGCTTGTTCCATAACTGCGTTATTCTATGCATGATCTCCTTTTACTTTTCCAAGAAGGCCCTCAGGGCCAGCTCTACCGACCGGTCCCACAGGTCCCAGGTGTGATCCCCGGGCCAGTGGCTGAAGCTGACGGCGGCTCCCTTCTTCTCCAGGGCCTCCGCAAAGCGGCAGTTCTCCGGGTACAGGGCGTCCTGCTCCCCGCAGGTCATGAAAAACGGGGGCAGCCGGGAGGCCTTCCCCTTCTCCAGCAGGGCCTGGAGGGACGCCTCCGGCGGCACCCTCCGCTCCGGGCCGAAGATGGCCTGGAACTCCCCGGCGCCGAAGGGTCCGTCGTCCCGGGCCGCCCGGCCCTCCATCTCCGTGACGGCGGAGAAGCTGGCGCAGCCCGCGTACTGCCCGGGGACGGTCAGGGCGCACTTTAGCGCGCCGTATCCCCCCATGGACAATCCCATGACGTAGTTTTTCTCCCGATGGGTGCTCAGGCCGAAGAACCGGGCGCAGAGCCGGGGCAGCTCCTGGCTCACGTAGGTAAAGTAGCGCGGCCCCAGGGCCATGTCGGTGTAAAAGCTCCGCTGGACCTCCGGCATAACGACCGCCGCGCCGCAGTCGCGGGCGTAGCGCTCCACGGCGGTATAGCGGCTCCAGCCGGAGCAGTTGTCGCTGAGCCCGTGGAGCAGATACACCACCGGCGCGTCCTTCAGCTTCCCCTTGTCGGGCAGGATCACCTCCAGGGAGGTGTTCATCCCCAGGGACTCGCTGGTCATATCGCATCGCAGATGTGCCATGTCACTCCCCCCTCTCCAGCGCGGCGGCCACGCGGCCCCCGCTGCCGTCCAGCAGCTTCCGGGCGGCCTCCGCGTCCACCCCCAGCCGCAGCATGACGATGGCGGTCTTGGGCCGCCAGCCGCACCGCTCCAGGGCCTCCCCGGCGGTCTCCCCGTCCACCTCCGCCGCCGTGCAAACGATCCGGCGGCAGCGGTCGATCAGCTTCTCGTTGGAGGGCTTCACGTCCACCATCAGGTTGCCGTACACCTTGCCCAGCTTGATCATGGCCCCAGTGGACAGCATGTTCAGCACCATCTTCTGGGCGGTGCCGCTCTTCATGCGGGTGGAGCCGGTGACCACCTCCGGGCCCGGGGCGGGGGCGATGGCGATGTCCGCCGCCTCCGTCACTGGCGAGCCGGGACAGCAGGTCACGCTGACGACGGGCGCGCCCAGGCTCCGGGCGTAGGCCATGGCCCCCAGCACATAGGGGGTCCGGCCGGAGGCGGCGATGCCCACCAGCACGTCCTCCCGGCCGAAGCGGATGTCCCGCAGGTCCTTCTCCCCCAGGGCGCGGTCGTCCTCCGCGCCCTCCACTGCCCGGAACATGGCGTCATATCCCCCGGCGATGAGGCCCACGACCATGTCCGGGTCCGTGGAATAGGTGGGCGGACACTCCACCGCGTCCAGCACCCCCAGCCGCCCGGAGGTCCCGCAGCCGCAGTAGATCAGACGCCCCCCGGCCTTCAGCTGCCCGGCGATGACGTCCACGGCGGCGGCAATGCGCTCCGCCTCCCGCTCCACGGCCAGGGCCACCTTCTTGTCCTCGTCGTTGATGAGGCGGATCATATCGACGGTGGAGAGCTCGTCGATGTTCCCGGTGCGCTCGTTCCGCTCCTCGGTCTTGCATAATTTACGATCCATGACAGGTTCCTCTCTTCCTAGCGCTCTCTTTCTGCCGCGCCCGCTTACAGTCCGCCAATCAGCCGGACCTCCTCCGGCAGGCGCATATAGGTCTCCGCGTAGGGCCGCCGGGCCTCGATGCCCCGCAGCCGCTTCAAGTGGGAATAATACTCAAAATAGGGGAAGCTGGCGGAGCCGGTCACGAACCAGTGGGTCTGGACCGCCTTCTGCCAGAGGGCGAACCCCTCCTCCGACACCTCCAGGTATTCGAAGGGCTTGTAGTCCGCCGCGTCCTCCCAGTTCTCCGCGAAGCGCAGGGGCGCGAAGTGGTGGGGCAGCTCCCGCCGGACGGCGGGCAGGGCGGCGTAGAACCATGCGTCCTTCACGATCCGGTGGCAGGCGGCGTGGTCCTTGTGCATACTCTTCTCGTGGTGCGTGACGATGAGGTCCGGCTTCTCCTTCCGGATCAGGTCGCACACGGCGAGGCGGACCTCCTCGTTATCCGGCAGGAATCCGTCCGGATAGTCCAGCACGTAGCTGGTCCCCCCCAGCATTCCGGCGAAGGCTTCGGCCTCCCGGAGCTTCTGCTCCCGGTACTGCTCCACGGTCTGTCCGGCGGGAACGCCCTTCTCCCCGGCGGTGAGGGCCAGGGTGGCGATGTGGCCGCCGCCGGCGGCACAGGTGGCCAGAATGCCGCCGGCGGTGAGCTCCATATCGCCCACGTGGCCCCCGACGGCCAGGATACGATCATATTTCATGGCGGATCACAGCTCCTTTGTCATAACAGAGAATCTCCGGCGGACCTGGAAGCCCGCCTGCAGATAGATCTTCTGGGCGTGGTTGTCGCTGCCGGTGAAGAGGGACATATACCGGCTGCCCGCCTCCTTCTCCGCCTGGCACAGGCGGCTAAAGAGCAGGGACCCCAGGCCGTGTCCCCCGTGGTCCGCCGACACGGCGATCCCGGCGAAATAGCCCCGGCCAGTCTCCTCGGGATACACCGGCCCGGTGAAGCCCACCACTTCGCCGTCCCGGAGGGCCACCAGCATGTTGATCTTCTCCGCGGCCTCCGGGATCTCCGCGTCCCACATGGGGTTGCCCATGGAATGGACCATCCCGGCCAGGCCCCGGTGTACTCCGGAGCGGTACCAGTCCACGGTGTAGCCCTCCGCAGACAGGGCCTCCGCCCGTTCCCCGGCCCAGCCCGGCATCTCGAACCGGTCCAGGTCCAGGTACATGGCGCACTCCACCGCCCGCACGGCGTACCCCGCCGCCAGCATCCAGCCGTGGAGGGGGACGTCCTCCGCCACGCCGGGGCAGTTGTTGTGCTGGTGTCCCGGCGTGCCGGGGACGATCCAGGGCAGGCGCATGGGGTTAAAGAAGCTGACCGCCATCTGGGTCTTCCCCGCCCGGCGGAAGGCGTCCTCCAGGGCGGAGAGCAGGGCGGCGGCGTTCTCCGCCGTCTCATGGGCGCCGTCCAGCAGCAGGCAGGTGAAATAGCCCCGCGTCCGCCCCTGGGGCAGATCGTCCCCCGCGCAGCCGCACGCGAAGCCCGCCATCGCCCCCTCCTCCTCCAGCACGAGGGCGAAGGACGGGGAAAAATAAGGGTTCTCCGTCAGCAGCCCGGCCAGGGCCTCGGGGGTCTGGGGGGCGTAGCCCTGGGCGGTCCCCGCCGTGCTCCAGAGCTCCGCCAGGGCGGGAAAGTCGGTCTCTCGATAGTTGCGTATCATAGTCTCCATTTACCTCGTTATCGTGGTCCTCACGCAGTGAATGCCGCGCTTTCGGTCAGGAACTTTATCCCTTCACCGCGCCGATGGTGACGCCCTCCAGGAAGTATTTTTGCAGGGAGAAGAACAGCACGAACATGGGCAGCGCGGATATGGCGGCCCCTGCCATCATGGGGGAGAGCAGGGTGCCGTTGGCGAACTTGAAGGTCTTCAGGCCCACCTGGATGGTATACATGGAATCCAGGGAGGTGACCAGGAAGGGCCAGAAGAAGGTGTTCCAGCTGCCCATGAAGGTGTTGATGGCCATGACGGCCAGCACCGTCTTGGACAGGGGCAGGATGATGGACCGGAAGATCCGGAACTGGGTGGCGCCCTCCACCTTGGCGTTCTCTATGAGGGAGGTGGGGATGCCGGAGAAGAACTGCTTGGACAGGAAGATATTGTAGCTGGTGACGCATCCCGGCAGGATCAGGGCTGCAAAGGTGTTGGTCATCTTGAACTTGTTGACGAACAGGATATACAGGGGGACCTGAGTGACCTGATAGGGGATCATCATCGCCATCAGGATCAGGAAGAACAGGAACGTGCCGCCCTTGAAGCGGATCTTGGCGAAGGCGTAGCCCGCCATACTGGCGAAGATCACGTTGCTGACCACGGTGGCCGCCGCCACCACGAAGCTGTTCCACAGCCACTTCACCGAGTACTGGTTGGATTTGAAGAAGTATCGATAGGAGTCCAGGCTCCAGGTCTTGGGGAAGATGGCGTAAGACCCCGAGGACATCTCCTGGGCCGGTCCGAAGGACCAGGCCAGCATATACACCAGGGGGAACAGGACCACCGCCGCGAAGAAGAACAAAAAGATCCCCATGACCAGATTCCGCGCCACGCGGACCTTGGGATCGCGAAGATGCTGGGAATACAGACCGCTTGCCACAGCTCTCTCCCCCTTTCTCAGTATTCCACGTCGTCCCCGGCCACCTTGAATTGGACGGCGGTCAGAGCGGCGATGACGATGGCCAGCATAATGGCCTGGGCGCAGGCAAGCCCGTACTTGCCGTAGACAAAGGCGTTGTTGAAGATCAGAAGCCCGATCATGGTGGTGTTGTTGTCCGGCCCGCCGCCGGTCATCATGTAGGCGTTCATGAACACCTGGAAGGAGTTGATGATGCCCGTGACCAGCAGGAACAGGGTGGTGGGCTTGCACAGGGGGACCACGATGTAGCGCAGCTTCTGGAAGAAGGTGGCCCCGTCCAGCTCCGCCGCCTCAAAGTAGGTGTTGTCGATGCCCATGAGGGCGGCGATGTAGATGATAATGCTGCTGCCCTGGCCGGAGAGCAGGCTCATGAGGATCAGGGACAGCATGGCCGTCTTGCTGGAGCTGAGCCAGTTCTGGGTGGGCAGGTGGAGGAAGGCCAGCAGTTGGTTGAACAGTCCCGAGGGGGACGAGTCATACAGCCACAGCCACACCACGCTCATGGCCACGCCGGAGGCCACGGCGGGGATATAGTACAGGGACTTGAACACGGACTGGGTCTTCTTCTTGAAGGGCAGGATCATCACCGCCACCCCGAAGGCGATCACCAGGGACAGGGGCACGGTGATCAGGGTGTAGACGGCGGTGTTGCGGATGGCCTTGTAGAACAGGTCGTTGGTCAGAGCGGTCTTATAGTTGTCAAACTGTACCCACTCCGCGCCGAAGGGCTTGTAATTCTGAAAGCTGGTGATAACGGCGGAGGCCACCGGGTAGACGGTCATGACGATAAAGACCGCCATGGCCACGGCGATGAACGCCCAGCCGTTGAGGTCCTCCAGCGTGATGCGGAACCGGCGGTCCCGCAGGGCCGGCGCTTTGGATCTCATCTTGTCTCTCCTCCTTCTTCTCTCGTTCCGGATAAAATACGGCATGGGCCCGCCCGCCACGGGCAGACCCATGCCGTCATCATACAATGCCGGGGATAGGATACTGGTCTTTTACCGGGAGATCACTTGATAAAGCCCGTCTCGCAGCCGTCCGCGCCGAACAGGGCGACGGCCTTGGAGCAAACCTCGTCGTACATGGCCTCAGCGGTGGTCTCACCGGCCAGCAGAGCCTGGAACTTGGGAATGATGGTTTCATCCATCAAGGTCTTGGCGTTGGCGGCCTGTTCGCTGGTGATGCCGGTGGGAGGCGCCTGCACGATGCCGATGCAGCGGGTGGACGCTTCCGCGTTCCGGGGATCCTGGCCCAGGTCTGCGCCCGCCTGAGCGTCGCGGCCGGACTGGCACACGCAGGCGAGGAGGAGCTGGTTGACGGTGTCGGCGGCCCGCTGGCCGGAGCAGATATAGTTGAGGAACAGGCCCACGTTCTTCAGGTGCTCCTCGGTGCTGTTGTTATTGCGCAGCATGATCATGCCGTCCACCGTGCCGAAGCAGGACTCGGTCACGCCCTCCATGGTGGGCACGGGCAGGAAAGCGTATTCCACTTCCACGGAGCCCTCTACCGCCTCGCCGGTGGCAATACCGGCGTTGTTCTTGTTGATGTTGTTCTCGAACAGAGGCATGGCCTTACCGGTGATCATGGCGTTGCCGGTCTCCAGCATCACCAGGCGCTGGCCGGCCTCCACGGCATAGTTGGGCATCCAGCCGGAGGAAACCATGGTCTCCACGGAGGAGAGCAGGGTCTTCATGTTCTCAGAGGTGTAGGCGTACTTCAGATCCTTGGTGAAGTTGGCGGTAATGCCCGCGCCCACGCCGAAGATGCTGACGAAGTCTCCGGTAGCCACGGCGGCGTTGGCGAACACAAAGCCGTAGGTATCGCCCTTGGTGCCGGTCTCGATGGCCTTGAGGAACTCCTCATAGGTCCAGCCTTCGGCCTGCACCTTATCCACGTCCACGCCGGCGTCGGTCATCATCTGCCGGTTTCCGCCCAGGGCCTGAATGGTCAGGTACAGGGGCAGGCCGTACAGGGTATTGTCCAGGGTCATGTAGTCCAGCGCGTTCTGGTCATAGTCCTCCAGGGCGCCCTCGGGCAGGTAGGGCTTCACGTCCATGGCCACGCCCATTTCCACATATGTACCGATGGCGCCGTAGCTGACCTCGGCAATGTCGGGAGCCTCGCCGGAGAGGGCCATGGTGGAGAGCTTGCTGCTATGGTCATCCCAGGCGGTGGAGATGACCTCTACCTTCAAATGGGGATACTCCTTCTGGAACCCATCGATCCAGCCGGCCAGCAGTTCGGCGTAATCGCCGGTAACGGGGGGCGCCATGATGACGATGGTGTCCTCCTGGGCGGCAGGTTCCGGATCGGGGGTCTTATCGCCCTCAGCGGGCGCGGGGGCGTCCTGCTTGGGGGTATCGGGGGTGCTGTTGGGCTGATCGTTGTTCCCGCCGCAGGCGGCCAGGCCCAGGATCATACAAAGACTCAGAAGCAGTGCAAAAAACTTTTTCATGTTGACCTCCTTGATTCATCCTCATTCTTTCTTGGCCGGGGGACCTTCTCTCCCCCGAGACGGCCTTATTGTACCGTGATAAAACAATCTTGTCAACGATTTCGACTTTTGATGAAACATTGTTTCATCTCCTGACTGGTTTTTGCCGGTTTCGCGCAAAGAGAAGGATACGCCGTCCGAATTTTTTGTCGGTATGACTAAAAAGGACGGGATTTTTTTGGCACCCGTCCCATCCGCCGCCGGGCTTGCGCCGGAGCGGGATGTCCTTTATACTAGGAGCAGAACAGACGGCAGGAGGAACACGGCCTATGAAAAACGTTTTGATCCGCATGAACCAGTACCGGGCCCAGGCCAGCGGGGCGGAGCGAGGGGTCCTGGACTGGGTGCTGGAGAACCCGGAGGCGGCGTCCCAGTGCAGCATCCACCGGCTGGCCGAGCAGAGCTACACGTCGCCCTCCACGGTGGTCCGCATCTGCCGGAAGCTGGGGTTCGAGGGCTACCGCGACCTGCAGAAGTCCCTGCTGTGCGAGCTGGCCATCCGCCAGGAGAACAAGGCCGATCCCAGCGGCCAGCTGGAGTACACCGACCAGCTGACGGATATCATCGACAAGGTGACCTACCGCAACATCGCCTCCCTGGAGAACTCCCGTATGCTCATCGAGCCGGAGGTCATCCGCAGGAGCGTGGACCTCATCTGCGCCAGCAGCACGGTGCTGCTATTCGGCATGGGGGCCTCCTTCCTGGTGGCCCAGGACGCCTATCAGAAATTCATCCGGGTGGGCAAGCGCTGCGCCCTGTCGGAGGACATCCACTGTCAGTACGTCCACGCCCGCAACGCCGGTCCCTCCGACGTGGCGATCATCATCAGCTATACCGGCTATACCGAGGAGATCCTCCGCTGCGCCCGGGACCTGCGGCGGCAGGGCACGCCCATCGTGGCCATCACCCGGTTCGAGCCCTCCCCCCTGTCCCAGATGTCGGACTGCAACCTGTACGTGGTGGCCATGGAGGAGACCTTCCGCAGCGGGGCCATGTCCTCCCGTATCGCCCAGCTGAATATGATCGACATCCTCTTTACCGCCTACTTCAACCGCAGCTACGACCTGAGCATCCGCCATTTTGAGAAGACCCAGATCAGCAAGCAGGACCTGTAGGCGGCCCGTTGGCATCTTCTCCCGCGATGGCGAAATCTGTTGGCACAAATGAATCGCGCAAAAATGCCGGTCATCCTCTGACCGGCATTTTTTATATGGAGACGGCATCTTTTCTCAGGCAAAGAGCAGGGCAAGCGGCAGCAGGACCGCCAAAAACCCCAGATTGGTCCACGTAAAGCAGCGGAAATACGCCCCCTTGACCTCCCCCGCCTCCCGCGCGACCAGCTTATAGGAGATCAGGCTCGCCATGGAGGCGATCAGCGTGCCAAGTCCGCCAATGTTGACGCCAACGATCAGCGCGGAGAGGTCCTCCGTAAATCCCGACAGCAGGAGCGCGGCCGGAACGTTGCTGATCACCTGGCTGGCGGCCGCGCCCGCCAGCAGCTCATGGCCGGAGACGATCCGCTGAAGGAGGCCGTGAAAGGCTGGGAGCCTTCCCATATTGCCAATGAAGATGAAAAAACCGGCAAACGTCAGCAGCAGGCCGTAGTCCACGCGCCTGAATATGGACCGGTCCGCCAGCAGCAGCCCGCCAGCCGTGAGGACGAGGGTCAGCCCGTAGGGGAGCACCCTTGCCACCGTGAGCAGCGCCAGGACGAAGAGCAGGAGGTACGCGGCGAGCTGGGCCTTCTTGTCCGAAAGCCGGACCTTTTCGGCAAAGGCAACTTCGATGGAGCCGTCATAGCCCCGCGTCTGCACCGCGCTCCAGACCAGGACCAGGAGCAGGGAGGCCAGCGTATAGGGCAGCATCAGCCGGAGGAAGGCCCCGGGAGAGAGGCCCGCCTTTCCATACAGATACAGATTCTGCGGGTTCCCTATGGGCGTCAGCATGCTGCCCAGATTGGCGGCGACCGTCTGCAGGACCACGACGGGGACCAGCAGGCGCTTCCTGGCCTCCGCCCCCGCCAGGTCCAGGACGGTGAAGGTGAAGGGGACAAAGGTGATGAGCGCCACGTCGTTTGTGATGGCCATGCTGGAAAAGAAGCAGAGCAGGACGAGGATCCACGCCAGCTGCCGCGCCTTCTTCACCCGGCTCAGAAGCGCCTGGGCCACCCACTGGAAAACGCCGGTCCTTTGCAGCCCGGACATCACGCCCATCAGGCAGAACAGGATGGACAGGGTGCGGAGATCGATATAGGACGCATATCCCGCGTCCGGATGGACGAAGAACATGGACATCGCCGCCAGCGCCAGCGCGGCGCACAGCACGGTCTCCTGCTTGATCAAATGAGCGGCTTTTTCTTTCATCTGCGTTCTCCTTGTCTATGTGCCTTCCGGTTTTCCAGCGGCGGCCTCCGATCTGCCGCGGCGTCCCTCTTCCCTATCGTTCGGCTTCATTATTATATCGTAGGAGCCGCCACAGCGCAACCCAAAAGGAACCCTATTTTTTCAATTTTCGTTCATCTTTCATTCATAAAGTCTTGACATTTTTCCCAATGACCGGTATGATGTATGGGCCTCAGAAGCGTCCGGCTTTTGAGGAAAAAACGAGAGAGGAACGGTTATTTGCATGAAACGGGAGCGTTTTCAGTCCCGCCTGGGTTTCCTGCTGGTCAGCGCCGGATGCGCCGTGGGCATCGGCAACGTGTGGAAATTCCCCTACGTCACGGGAGCCAACGGCGGAGGCGTCTTCGTATTGTTCTACCTGCTGTTCCTGGCCATCATGGGCGTGCCCGTGCTGACCATGGAGCTGGCGGTGGGCCGGGCCAGCCGGAAGACGGCGGTCCAGGGCTATCAGGCCCTTCAGAAGCCGGGGAGCAAGTGGCATATCCACGGCTGGTTCTGCGTGGCGGGCAACTGCCTGCTGATGATGTACTACACCACCGTCTCCGGCTGGATGCTGGGCTACTTCTTCAAGTTCGCCTCGGGCGCCTTCAGCGGCCTGGAGGGCGCGGCGGTGGACGGCGTGTTCTTTAACATGCAGGCGGACCCCTGGGAAATGACCCTCTGGATGGCCCTGACGGTCATGGGCGGCTTCCTGGTGTGCAGCTTCGGCCTGCAAAAGGGCCTGGAGCGCATCACGAAGGGGATGATGCTGGGCCTGCTGATCCTGATCGCTGTGCTGGCGGTCAACAGCCTGACCCTGGAGGGGGCGATGGAGGGCGTGAAGTTCTACCTCCTGCCGGACTTCGGACGGGCCATGGAGGCCGGGTTGGGGAACGTGGTCACCGCCGCTATGAACCAGGCCTTCTTCACCCTGAGCGTGGGCATCTCCTCCATGGAGGTCTTCGGCAGCTATATGAGCCGGAACAACACCCTGACCAGCGAGGCGGTGCGCATCTGCCTGCTGGACACCTTCGTAGCGCTGACGGCGGGACTCATCATCTTCCCCGCCTGCTTCTCCTTCGGCGTGGAGCCGGACAACGGGCCCCCGCTGATCTTCATGACCCTGCCCAAGGTGTTCCTGAACATGAGCGGCGGACGGTTCTGGGGAGCCCTGTTCTTCCTGTTCATGACCTTCGCCAGCTTCTCCACGGTCATCGCCGTGTTCGAGAACCTCCAGGCCAGCGCCATCGACAACTTCGGCTGGTCCCGGAAGAAGGCCTCCGTGGTGAACTGCCTCTTCCTGCTGGCCGCCAGTATGCCCTGCGTTCTGGGCTACAACGTCTGGAAGGACCTCCGCCTCATCGGCGGCCGGGACGTGCTGGACAGCGAGGACTTCCTGGTCAGCAACCTGCTGCTGCCCCTGGGGTCCCTGGTCTACCTTCTGTTCTGCGTCAGCAGGCGGGGCTGGGGCTTCGACCGCTATCTGGAGGAGGCCAACGCCGGAGAGGGCCTGAAAATGCCCCGCTGGCTGAAGCCCTACTTCGTCTTCGTGCTCCCCGTGCTGATCCTGATCATCCTGATCCAGGGCCTGCTGTGAGGCCGGCGCGGCGAAAAAAATTGCAGGTTGCTCTAATTGATGCATTATAACCCCCTTTGTTGTGTGAGAATAGAAGGGTCTTACACAACGAAGGGGGTCATTGCATGAATACGGATATCATGAGCTTTGCCGCATATCTGCGGAAGGAGGAGCGCAGCGCCGCCACCATCGAGAAATACGTCCGGGAGGCGGGGCGGTTTCTCCGGTGGCTGGATGGGCGTACAGCCGGAAAGGAATTGGCGCTGGCTTACAAGGAGGCGCTTATGGGGGAACGCACGCCCGCCGGGGTGAACGGAGCCGTTGCCGCGCTGAACTGTCTTTTTTCCTTTTGGGGACTGCCTGAGTGCAGGATGCGGTCTGTAAAGATCCAGCGGAGGATCTTTCGGGACGAGGAACGTGAGCTGACCGAAAAAGAATACCGCCGCCTTCTGGCAGCGGCGAAGGGGAACCGGAGGCTTCTGCTGGTGATGGAGACCATCTGCGCCACCGGCATCCGGGTCTCGGAGCTGAAATTTTTCACCGTAGAGGCCGTGCGGCGGGGACGGGCCGAGGTGTATAACAAGGGAAAAAACCGGCCTGTCTTTCTGCCGGGAAAGCTGCAAAAAACGCTGCTGCAATATATAAAGGCGCAGGGGATCGAAAGCGGGCCGGTGTTCATCACCCGTTCGGGAAGACCCCTGGACCGCAGCAACATCTGGTCGGATATGAAAAAGCTGTGCCGGACGGCGAGGGTGGCGGATGCAAAGGTTTTTCCCCACAATCTGCGGCACCTGTTTGCGCGGATGTACTATGGATTGGAGAAGGATATTGTCCGCCTGGCGGACATCCTTGGACATGCGAGCATCAACACGACCAGAATTTATACGATGGAATCCGGAGCCGAACACCGGCGGCAGCTGGAGCGAATGCGGCTGGTGATATGAAGATACCACGGAATTTTTGTTCCGTGGTATCTTCCACCCCTTCAAAGGGCTATCTATGGTTATATTAGCATACGAGTAAGAGAATATCAAGTAGATACATAGAAAAATTTGCATAACAAATAGACCAATTTACTTGGTCTCAAAAAAACTGCTGATTAGTTGCACAAAAACATGCAACTGCTTGATAAAAAATAATAGGACCAAAGGCCGTTGCTTCCTGATTACCACGGAACAAAAATTCCGTGATAATCAGGAAGGAGAAAGAAAATGTTTTGTCAAAAATGCGGCGCGGAGATTGCGAATGATGCAAAGATGTGCTCCAATTGTGGTGCTTTACAGGGGAACGCAAAATTTTGCCAGCATTGCGGTGAAGCCATTGACGCCGACTGCGTTGTTTGCCCCAGGTGCGGGAAGCAAGTCCAGCAGCTTAAGCAGGAACAGTCCCAGCCCCAGGTCGTTATCAATAACACGAATACAAATACTGTGAATGCTTCGGCTAACGCTAATGCCGGCGGAGGTCCGATGGGACGTCCTAAAAACAAGTGGGTAGCGCTTTGCCTGTGCATATTCCTTGGGATGCTGGGGGCGCATAAATTCTATGAGGGCAGAGTTGGAATGGGGATTCTTTACCTGTTTACAGGCGGCCTGTTTGCAATTGGCATCATTATTGATGTAATCAGCATTTTGGCAAAGCCAAATCCGTATTATGTCTATTGAGATAAAAATATGAGACGAAAAACGGCTTTTTGCATAAGCATTTTAAGGAGGCCCCGGGCAGCCGCCCGGGGCCTCCTGCTATTTGCATTGCTTGATGATGAAAAGCGGCTTACTCCTCCGCCATGGCCTTGGCCTC
>CAJTVO010000023.1 GCA_910579485.1 uncultured Oscillospiraceae bacterium
AACTGCTGTACACCATGTACAAGATGGGCCTCCTCACCGGGGCCCGGACCAAGTCCGCCAACATCGTGGGCCAGACCATGCGCCTCAACCCCCACGGGGACGGCCCCATTTACGATACCATGGTCCGCCTCTCCAAGGGCTACGGGGCCCTGCTCCACCCCTTCGTGGACTCCAAGGGCAACTTCGGCAAGGTCTACTCCCGGGACATGGCCTACGCGGCCAGCCGCTACACGGAAGCAAAGCTCGCCCCCATCTGCCAGGAGCTCTTCCGGGACCTGGACCAGGACGCGGTGGATTTCGTGGACAACTACGACAACACCATGAAGGAGCCCTCCCTGCTGCCCACCACCTACCCCAACCTCCTGGTCTCCGCCAACCAGGGCATCGCCGTGGGCATGGCGTCCCAGCTGTGCGGGTTCAACCTGGCGGAGGTCTGCGACGCCACGGTCGCCTATCTGAAAAATCCCCAGTGCGATCTGTCCTCCATCCTGATGGGCCCCGACTTCCCCACCGGCGGCGAGGTGATCTACGACCAGGCCGCCCTGGAGGAGGTCTACCGCACCGGCAGGGGCTCCATCAAGATCCGGGGCAAGTACCGCTACGTCAAGAGCGAGAATCTGGTGGAGATATACGAGATCCCCTACACCACCACCCTGGAGGCCATCCTGGACAAGGTGGCGGAGCTCATCAAGGCCGGCAAGCTGAAAGAGATCAACGACATGCGGGACGAGACCGACCTGAACGGCCTGAAGCTGACCATCGACCTCAAGCGGGGCGTGGACCCGGACAAGCTCATGGCCAAGCTCTACCGCTCGACGACCCTCCAGGACTCCGTCTCCTGCAACTTCAACATCCTGATCGCCGGGACCCCCAAGGTCCTGGGGGTCCGGGAGCTGCTGGAGGAGTGGTGCGCCTGGCGCACCGAGTGCGTCCGGCGGCGGGTGTACTTCACCCTGGGGAAGAAGCGGGACAAGCTCCACCTCCTCAAGGGCCTCAAGCGCATCCTGCTGGACATTGACAAGGCCATCAAGATCATCCGGGAGACGGAGAACGAGGCCGACGTGGTGCCCAACCTGATGATCGGCTTCGGCATCGACCAGATCCAGGCGGAGTATGTGGCCGAGATCAAGCTGCGCAACATCAACAAGGAGTATATCCTCAAACGGGTCCAGGAGGAGCAGGCCCTCCGGGACGAGATCGACGACCTGGAGGATCTGGCCGGCAGCCCCAAGCGGATCCAGAAGCTGATCGTGGGCGAGCTGGAGGCGGTGAAAAGGAAGTATGGCCAGCCCCGCCTCACTTCCATCGTCTACGAGCACGAGATCGCCGCCTTCAACGAGGAGGACGAGACCCCGGACTACCCGGTGACCGTGTTCCTCTCCCGCCACGGGTACTTCAAGAAGATCACCCCCCAGTCCCTGCGGATGGCGGACGTGCAGAAGTACAAGGAGGAGGACGGCCCCAGCCAGTCCTGCGAGACCACCAACAAGGCGGAGGTCATGTTCTTCACCAACCGCCAGCAGGTCTATAAATGCCGCCTCAGCGAGTTTGACGACAGCAAGGCCAGCCTCCTGGGGGACTACCTCCCCTCCAAGCTGGGTATGGACCAGGACGAGAGCGTGGTGCGCATGGTCCTCCCCGGGGACTACTCCGGCGCGCTGCTGTTCTTCTTTGAGAACGGAAAGGCGGCGAGGGTGGACCTCTCCGCCTACGCCACCACCTCCAACCGCCGGAAGCTGACGGGCGCCTACAGCGACAAGAGCCCCCTGGCGGCCCTCCTGCACCTGACGGAGGACCGGGAGCTGGCCCTGTACTCCACGGAGCCCCGGGCGCTGATCTTCAACACCGCCCTTCTCTCCCCCAAATCCACCCGCACCACCCAGGGCGTCCAGGTCATGACCCTGAAGCCCAAGTACCACCTCTCGGAGGTCAGGCCGGTAGAGGACACCTCCATCACCAACCTGCCCCGGTACCGCTGCCGCACCATTCCGGCGGCGGGGGCACTCCTCAAAGAGGAGGACGGGGAGCAGATGCGGCTGATGTAAATACAAGGCCCCGGCCCGGGCGTACGCCCGGGCCGGGTTTTCTGCGATCTTACCTGTATGCGTCCAAAACTTCCTTCAGCAGCGATTCCGCTCCCTCCACGGAGTCCCCGTCGGGGACGCTGCTCCACACCCGGAAGAAAGCGCGGCCAAGGACGAACTCCGCCTCGCATTTCGTGAAAACGGCGTCCTTGCGAAATGTCTCCCGGCTGGTGACGATGGTGGTTTCCAGACCGCCGGGCGTTACATACTGCTCCGCGCCGGCCATTTCCGCCGCCGTATTGGCGAAATGATATGACCGCTCCCGGTCGAAATCCGGGTCCTCCACCAGCAGCACCGCCTCCACGTTTACGGCGTAATCCCCCTCCTCATAGCAGGCAGACAGGTCGATGGTGTCCGGCCGCCCGCTCCCATAATACCACAAAAGAAGGAGGCAGGGCGCTAAAACGGGACTGTCGTCTTCTCCCAGGCTCATGGCACGCAGGCTCTTCTCCATCTGCTCCAATCTGGCGTTGTCCGCAATGTCCAGTCCCAGATATTCCTCCGCTTCCTCCCAGGACTGGAAGGGCAGCAGTTCCCCGCTGACGCTGGCTTCCGCGGCCCGTTGGAGCACATCCTCCGACAGTTCGGACAGCGGGACGTTTCCGGTCTCCGCCCGCACGCTGTAGCCGCCCTCGTCTCCGTAGGGGGCCACCGTCACCCGGCTGAAATAGGCCATCGCCGTCCCCGCCAGCACCGCCACAAGCACTGCCGCCGCGATGGCCGCCGCCGGGATCCTGCGCCTGTTCTTTTGCTTCATAGTATCCTCCTTTTGTTCCGCCAGGAGGTCCGCCAGCATGGTCTCTTCCCGCTCAGGGGAGAGCTTCACCTGGTCAAAGACCCGTTTCAGCCGTTTGTCCTCCATACTCGCCGTCCTCCTCCAATAAATCTTTCAGCTTGCGGCGCGCCCTGCACAGCCAGGACCGGACGGTAGACGGATTCTTCCCCATCAGCTCCGCCGTCTCCCCGGTGCTGTACCCCTGATAGTAATGGAGGTACAGCGCCATTTTTTCATGCTCCGGCAGAGTGAGGATCAGCTCCCACAGCTCCCCGTCCCCCGGCTGCTCCCAGGTCAGGTTGTCCAGCTCCGTCCCGTCCGCCCGCCTGGTGCGCCACCAGTGCCGCAGCTGGTTTTTGCACTCATTCCGGGCGGTGACGATGAGCCAGGCCCTCTCGTGGTCCGGACCACCGAAAGGCTCGTCCCGCTCCATCGCCCTGCGGAACACGGTCTGAACGGCGTCCTCCGCGTCCGGCGCGTTTTTCAGCAGCATCAGGCCGATCTGATAGACCATGCCCGCGTACCGCCTGTAGAGGCTGGCCACCTCCTCTGTTTTCAAAACGCCCATCCCGGGGATCACCTCCTGTCCTGTTCACTTACTAAACAATTGGACCCGGCAAATTGTTGCACCGGGAGAAAAAATTTCTTGCCTGCCGCGGATATTACTGGTATGATGTGTAAAGTGCAGCGCCCCGCAGGCCCTGCAAAAGACATACAAGGAGGATGTTATCATGTTCGTAGAGACCGGCCGCCTCATCCTGCGGAAATTCCGGGAGGAGGACTTTGCTGATTTCTGCGCGTATGCCATGGACGAAGAGATGTGCCGCATGATGGGCAATGACCTGATGGACACGGAAGAAGCCGCGCGGGTCACCTTCGACTGGCTGAAGGACAAGGAGGAACGGAGTTATGTGCTGGTCCTCAAGGAAACCGGGCGGGCGATTGGCAATCTGAATATTACGCCCCTCCCCGAGCATCTGCTGGAGCTGCCCGCTTTGGCGGGAAAACAGGGGAAAAGCCTGAGCTTCTGCATCTCCCGGCAGTACCGGCGGCAGGGGCTGATGTCGGAGGCGGTGCGGGCCGTCATTGCCCGGCTCTTTGAGGAAGAGGGCATGGACTATGTGCAGTGCGGTTATTTTGATTTTAACACCGTCTCCAAAGCCATGCAGGAGAAGCTGGGCTTCACACATCTGATCACCATGACGATAGATTTCAGGGGAGAAATGATGACCACCGTGGAAAACATTCTCTGGAAAGAATGACCTGGCAAAAGGAACGGCCCGACACCTCCGTCGGGCCGTTCCTCTTTTTTAACTGCGGCCCCGCCCGTCACAGGCTCCGCCGCTTCTCGCCGACCAGCCGCACGAATCCCACGGTGACCTTCCACATCCCCACTCCCGCCAGGAGGAGCAGCAGCCCCACAACCACCGCGACGGGGAACGCCATCAGCGGCGGCATGGTCCAGCTTCCCAGCTGCATGACCATCCAGGGCACCTCGATACCCACCAGCGAAGCCGCCAGGGACAGCAGCGCCATCGCCGGGACCAGCGCCCCGCAGAGCATGAATGTCACCGCCATGATGCTGGTGGCGGGCAGCACGATCATGCCTCCCAACCCCGCCAGACTGTAAAATGCGACGACGGCCCCCAGCCGCCTCCAGCTGAACCTGGGATTCTTCACGATAGCGTCACGCAAATAAGCGGCGGCCAGTTCCCTGGGCGCGCCCAGACGCTCTATGATCGCCCCGGCGCCGAGCCCCTGCTCCGCCAGCTCCAGTATTTCGCTTCTGATCTCCTGCACGATGTCCACCCGTTCCCAGGCGGACATAGGCTTCAGACACCGGTCCACCCGCTCCAGATATGCGTTCAATTCCTGCTCCATGACAGTCATCCTCCTTTGATCTCGTTGATAGCCGACAGCAAATTGTCCCACTCGGCCCCCATGGCCTCCAGATAGCGCCGCCCCTGCTCCGTAATGGTATAATACTTCCTGGGCGGCAGGCCCTCCGCCGACTCCCGCCAGGCGGAGGACAGCAGTCCCTCCCGCAGCAGCCGCCGGAGCAGCGGATAGATGGTACTCTCCTTCGCCGCCAGAATGGGCCGCTTTTCCAGGCGGCTGATGAGTTCGTAGCCGTAGCATTCCCCCTGGGCGATCATCAGCAGGACGCAGAACTCCAGCGTCCCCCGCTTGATCTGTGAGCGCCACTCGTCAATATTCACGATACATCACCTCCGACAGGTGCATCGTACCACACAGTACATCGGATGTCAACCCCCGATCCCCTCCGTTCTCCCATCTTAAACGATCCTTAAAACAATCTTCCACGCAATTCCCTTGTACCTGCCCCCAAAATCCTATATAGTAAGTGTATTAAATCATCTGGTACAGTTTGGAGGGATGCCCATGGAACCGATCCAATTCCTTCTCGCGGGGATCATCATAACGTTCGCCCTGATCTACTCCGCCGCGCTGGCGATACGAAAAAAAGGATAGGAGGGATGCACCTTGCTGACGCTGAACTACCGCGACTCCCGGCCCATCTATGGGCAGATCAAGGACGGCCTGCGGCGGATGATCGTCTCCGGCGCCCTGGAGCCGGGGGAGAAGCTCCCCTCCATCCGCGCCATGGCCGTGGACCTGGCCATCAACCCCAACACCATCCAGCGGGCCTACGCCGAGTTGGAGTCCGAGGGATTCATTTACTCCGTTCCCGGTAAGGGGAGCTACACCGCCCAGGGAGGCGGCGCGGCCCGCCGTCCCGCTCCCGACCCGGCCCGGGAGCGGGAGCTGATCCGCCGCCTGCGGGACGCGGTAGCCGAACTGCGCTACCTGGGACTGAAGGACAGCGAGATCATCGCGCTGATGGACGAAAGCGGGGTGGGACAATGATCGAAGTAAAAAACGTGGTCAAGACCTTTGACGGCTTCACCGCCCTGGACGGAGCAACCATCACCGTCCCCGGCGGCGGGGTCTACGGTCTGGTGGGCCCCAACGGCGCGGGGAAATCCACCATCATCCGCCACCTCACCGGCATTTACCGCCCCGACAGCGGCGAAGTGCTGGTGGAGGGCTCCCCGGTCTACGAGAACCCGGAGAAAAAGGCCCTCATCGCCTCCATCCCCGACGACTGGTACGCCTTTCCCTCCGCCACCATCGCGGACATGATGCGCTTCTACCGGGGCTTTTACCCCACCTTCGACATGGCCCGCTATGAGAAATTCAGGTCGGTGTTCTCCCTCCCGGAAAAGGCCCTGATCCGCCGCATGAGCAAGGGGATGCAGAAGCAGGCCGCCTTCTGGCTGGCCATGTCCTGCCGCCCCAGGTACCTGATCCTGGACGAACCGGTAGACGGTCTGGACCCGGTGATGCGCCGCCAGGTGTGGAGCCTCATGATGAACGACGTCAGCGAATACGGCACCACGGTCCTGGTGAGCTCCCACAATCTGCGGGAACTGGAGGACGTGTGCGACCACGTGGGCATCATGAACAAGGGGAAGGTCCTCCTGGAGCGGAGCCTCACGGACCTCCAGGAGAACATCGTCAAGCTCCAGGCCGTCTGGAAACCCGGCGAGGCCCCGGTGCTTTCCGCCCCTCTGGAGGTGCTCCACACCTCCCACGTGGGACGGGTCTACACCTACATCGTCCGGGGAACGGCGGCGGCAGTGACGGAGCGGATGGAGCGCTTCCATCCCCTGATGCTGGAGGCCCTGCCGCTGTCTCTGGAGGAGATCTTCATCTATGAGCTGGGAGGTGAGCAGTATGCCGTCAAAGAGATCCTTCTTTAACCGGACCCTGTTCCGGAGGAACCTGAGCCACTCCTGGCCCCTGTGGGGCCTTCTGAGCGCGGCGGGGGCCATGGTCCCGCTGTATATCCTGCTGGAGCTGCTCAACATTCCCCGCAGGAGCCTGACGTTTCCGCCGGAGGAGTTCGCCTCCGCGCTGTACAACGCGGTGACGCTCTTCGCCCCCGGCTTCACCGCGGCCTATGCCATCCTCTGCGCCATGCTGGTGTGGGGATACCTGTATAACTCCCGCTCCATCGGCCTGTTCCACGCCCTGCCGGTGGACCGCACCTGCCTGTTCGTCACCAACACCCTCTCCGGTCTGGCCATGCTCCTCATCCCCTACGCCGTGACCGGTTTCCTGGGGTGCCTGCTGGCCGTCTGCTGGGGCTTCTTCCATCTGACGGCGGTGCTGAACACCATCCTGGCCGTGATCTTCCTGTCGGTGACCTTCTTCGGCATGGCCACCCTGTGCGCCATGCTGACGGGGAACATCTTCGCCCTCCCGGCCCTGTATCTGCTGCTGAATTTCCTCTCCCCCCTTCTGGAGAGTCTGATCTTCAACATAGCCCAGCAGTTCCTGGTGGGTATCAACAGCGAGGCGTTCCGCTTCAACGTCCTTTCTCCCATCGTGCAGATCTACTCCCGCTTCACCGCCCGCTATACCCGCTTCACCGGCGAAGGCGATCCCACGGTATCCCTCCACGGCCTGTGGGTGCCGGCCCTGTATGCCCTGGCGGGCCTGGGGATGCTGGCGCTGGCCTGGTTCCTGTACCGGAAGCGGCACAGCGAGCGAGCCGGGGACGTGGTGGCCTTCCGCTGGCTGCGGCCCGTGTTCCGGTACGGCGTGGCCCTGCTGGGCGGACTGACCATAGGCCGGCTGCTCTACTTCTTTCTATGGGAGAACCTGTTCCAGAAGGGCAGCTACGCCGACATCCTTCCCTTCTTCGTCTGCACGGCCCTGGGCGGACTGCTGGGCTGCTACGCCGCCTCCATGCTGCTGGAAAAATCCCGGCGGGTGTTCCGCGGGAGCCTTCCCAGCGCGGCCATCGTCTGCGCGGGCGCGGCGGTGCTGTGCCTGCTGGTGAGTATGGATGTCTTCGGCGCGGAGCGCCGCGTGCCGGACCTGGAGGACGTTGAGAGCGTCCGGCTGGAGGACCGGGGCATCCTCTCCGGTCCCTTCACCCTGGAGAAGGACCGGGAACAGGTGGAGGCCGTCCTGGCCTTCCACCGGTCCCTGGTGGACGACCGGGCCTATATCCGCAGCTGCAAGCCCGACTGGCACCATGACGAGGGCAAGTTTTTCAGCCACTATATTTCGCTGACCTACCGGCTGGCCGATGGCAGTACCCTCTCCCGTCAATACGACCTCTGGTTTGACAGGGAGCGGGTGGAAACGGCGGGGACCTATGAGAATCTGCTGTCCGCCTTTTACGAGGACCCGAAGGTCCGGCGGTGCGATGTAACGATCCCCGAGGACGCCAGCCTCAGCAGCATCAGCATAAGCTCTGAATATCTGAAGGACGAGGCATACGGCATCAACACCAACGACCAGAACCCGGAGGACACGAAAACGCTGTACGCCGCCCTCCTCCGGGACGCAGATGAGGGCAACGTCCCCGCCAAGGACGTGCTGGCCTACTACGGCTCCACCCGCAACACCGACACCCTTCTCTGCTTCGCAGTGAGATACCGTACCCCCATCGACCCCTGGGAGGGGAGCTGGAGCTACGGCTATAAGGACATCTACGTCCATCCGCAGATGCAGAACACCGTAGACGCCCTGATCTCCCTGGGCTACATGACTGAGGAGGACGCGGCGCGCTGGGCGGAGGACTACACGCGGGACCACACCTCCGAACCTCGTATGGAAAGCGCGGTCATTTTCGGTTAAGGTCCAAATACGAAAATTACCTATTGCCGAATGGCCATAGATGTGGTATGATACCATCAGAAGCCCTCCTTCCCAAGTGGGAAGGAACACGCGCCGTCCGGCGTGGAGACGGGCCATGCTTAATGATCTAGCCGGCTTTAGGCGGACCCTGATCCTGTTTCGGCGGCGCATCCTTCAATATGCCACCCCGCCGCCAGCACTGGCGGCGGGGTTTATTACATGTTTCCATACGACGATCCAGGAGGTCCGCACATGTCGATCCATACCTTTTCCTTCATCGGCACCGGCAATATGGGCAGCGCCCTGGCCCGCGCCGCCGCCAAGACCCTTCCTCCGGAGCAGCTCCTGCTCTCCAACCGCACCCCCGGCAAAGCGGAAGCCCTGGCCGGTGAGCTGCGCTGCGCCGCCGCCCCGGTCCTCCAGGCCGCCCGGGACGGCAAATACATCTTCCTGGGCGTCAAGCCCCAGATAATGGAGGCCCTTCTCACGGAGATCGCCCCCATCTTCGCCGCCCGGACGGACCGCTTCCTTCTGGTCACCATGGCGGCGGGCCTGACCATGGAGCGCATCGCCGCCATGGCCGGGGGCCCGTATCCGGTCATCCGCATCATGCCCAACACCCCCTGCGCCGTAGGCGAGGGCGTGATCCTCTGGGATGCCAACGCCCAGGTGACGGAGGCCGAAATGTCCGAGTTTACATCCGCCCTCTCCGGCGCGGGCATCCTCGACCGCCTAGAGGAGCGCCTTATCGATGCGGGCAGCGCCGTGGCCGGATGCGGCCCCGCCTTCGCCTGCCTGTTGCTGGAGGCCCTGGCCGACGGCGGCGTATCCTGCGGCCTCCCCCGGCAGAAGGCACTGCTCTACGCCGCCCAGATGCTGAAGGGCACCGCCGCCCTCCAGCTGGCCACCGGGAGCCACCCCGGCGCGCTGAAGGACGCGGTCTGCTCCCCCGGCGGCTCTACCATCGCCGGTGTCCGCACTTTGGAGGAACGCGGCTTCCGGGGCGCGGCCATGGACGCGGTGATCGCCGCCGTGGAAAAAACCAAGGAATTGGGGAAGTGACGACATGCTGATCTTAGCCTTTGAATCCTCCTGTGATGAGACCGCCGCCGCCGTGGTGGAGGACGGCCGCGTCATCCGCAGCGACGCCATCCTGTCCCAGGTGGACGTCCACGCCCTCTACGGCGGCGTCGTTCCCGAGATCGCCTCCCGGAAGCACGTGGAGGCCATCGCCGCCCTGGCGGACCGCGCCCTGGCCGAGGCTGGTATCACCCGTCAGGAGATCGACGCCGTCGCCGTGACCTACGGCCCCGGCCTCATCGGAGCCCTCCTGGTGGCCGTGAACTTCGCCAAGAGCGCCGCTCTGGCCCTTGGGAAGCCCCTGATCCCCGTCCACCACCTCCGGGGCCATATCGCCGCCAACTACCTGGCCTTCCCCCAGCTGGAGCCCCCCTTCCTGTCCCTGTGCATCTCCGGCGGCAACTCCATGATCGTGGATGTGGCGGGCTATACGGATATGACCATCCTGGGGGCCACCCGGGACGACGCGGCGGGGGAGTGCTTTGACAAGATCGCCCGGGTCCTGGGCCTGCCCTACCCCGGCGGCAAGCCCATGGATGACCTCTCCCAGGGCGGCGATCCCACGAAATACCCCCTCCCCCGGGCAAAGCTGGAGCATGATCTGGACATGTCCTTCTCCGGCCTGAAGACGGCGGCGGTGAACCTCATCCACAACGCCGCCCAAAAGGGGGAGCCTCTGGATCTCCCCAGCCTGGCCGCCTCCGTAACGGCGGCCATCAGCGACGAGCTGATCCCCCGCGCCATGGAAGCCGCCCACCGCACGGGCCGGACGGTCCTGACCGCCGCCGGAGGCGTAGCCGCCAACCGGACCATCCGCGCCAACCTGGAAGCGGCCTGCCGCGAAAACGGCCTGACCTTATACCTGCCGCCTCTGTCCCTGTGCGGGGACAACGGCGCTATGATCGGCAGCCAGGCCTACTACGAGTACCTGGCGGGGACCCGGGCGGACAGCAGCCTGAACGCCTACGCCAACATGGCGATATGAGAAAAGTACCCCGGCGTTTTGTTGAACGCCGGGGTACTTTCTTCATATCATGCGTCCCGCGACGCCTCCAGCGCGGCATCGTACAGCTCGTTCCGGGCCAGCCCGGTGTCGGAAGCTACCTGCCGCACGGCATCCTTCATCCGTTCCCCTCGGGCCCGCCGTTCCAGCACCAGCTCCACGCCCCGTTCCAGCGTCACGGCGCTCTCCTCCCGCCGCTCCGCGCCATCCAGCACCAGAACATACTCCCCCTTGGGCTCCCGTTCCCGATACCATTCCACCGCCTGGGCCAGCGTGGTGCGCATGGTCTCCTCATGGAGCTTGGTCAGCTCCCGGCACAGCGCGACCCTCCGGTCCCCGAAAGCGGCCAGCAGATCGTCCAACATAGCCCGCAGCCGGTGGGGGGCCTCATAAAAGATCAGCGTCCGCTCCTCTCCCAGCAGACCCTGGAGCCGTTCCCGCCGCTGGGCCTTGTTCGCCGGCAGGAACCCCTCGAAGGCGAACCGCCCCGTGGGCAGCCCGCTGACCGCCAGCGCGGAGATCAGCGCGCAGCACCCAGGCACCGCCTGGACCGCCACCCCGCTTTCCGCGCAGAGCCGCACCAGGTCCTCCCCCGGGTCGCTGATGGCCGGGGTCCCGGCGTCGGTGGCCAGCGCGCAGCTCTCCCCCGCCAGCAGCCGAGCCAAGATCGCCGGTCCGGCGGACGCCTTGTTGTGCTCATGATAGCTGACCATGGTTTTTTTCAGCCCCAGATGGCTGAGGAGCTTCATGGTCACCCTGGTATCCTCCGCGGCAACGAAGTCCGCGCTCTCCAGCACGGCGGCGGCCCGGGGGCTCAGGTCCCCCAGATTCCCGATCGGGGTGGCGATCAGATACAGCGTTCCACTCATAGGGCACCTCCTTGTCATGAGGGGATTATACCACAAAATACCGGGCCGGGCAACCGCTCCCCGCCGGAAAACAGGGAAGTCAATTTTGCGTCTGTAGGGCGCGACGACCCCGGCGCGCCCTACAAATGCGGCATTATTTTTTCAAGTTTGATTTCCCTGGCCGGAAAACAGCAGGCCGCCCTCCGCGAAAGCGGAGGGCGGTCCATCTCAGTTCTTCGCCTCGTCGGGAATGGTGAAGTCGGTAGCGCTGTTAAAGTTGGAGCAGGTCATGGTGATGGTCATCTCGGGGACGCTCATGGTCAGGCCCTCGGCCTGATCGCCCATGCTCTCCAGCACGGCCCGCATCAGTCCGTCCATGACGCTCGTCATGTCCATGTCATAGCGCACGGGGTACAGGTCCGTCTCGGAGATCCACAGTGTCACGGGGATATCCCCCAGACCGGACAGCATCTCCTCCATCTGCTCCTCGCTGAGGCCCATGCTGCTCAGGGAGTTCAGCGCGCCGGACTCCGTAACGACGTCCTGCATGTTCTGCCCGGTGATGACGCCGGTGTACTTGTAGGCGCTGACGCCGTTCACGGTCTCGGTGCCCTCCTGCTTGAAGCTGCTGGCGCTGTCGATGTAGGCGGACATGCTCTGGCCGACCTCGTACTGGGCCAGGTCCTCGGCGCCGGCTTCGGTGGAGTACCAGCTGGTGCCGTCGTTCATGTACATCATGTAACCGCCGTTCCCGTCCTCCTCGGCGTAGATGGAGATTACGGCGCTCTGACCGGCAGCCTCGGTAGTAGCCTCCACCTTCATGCGCATGGGCTCCTTGAACATGGTCATATCCATAGAGGTGACGGTCTTCACGGTCTCGCCGCCTGCTTCCATCTCCATGTTCATGGTCATGACCGCGTCCATGCTGGAAGCGTCATTCATGTTCTTCTGAGCGGCCGCCAAGGGGTCGCCTCCGCCGGACTGACCGCCAGACTGGCCGCCGGATTGGCCGCCGCAGGCGGCCAGGGACAGCGCGAGGATCGCCGCGGCCAGCAGGGCCGCGATACGGTTCATCTTTTTCATTGTGATTACCTCCTAGATCAAAAATATCTCCGGGTTCAAAACCCGCCATATTCTAGCACCGGTCCGGCGCCATTGCAAGGGGGATCAGGGGGTCTTAAAGGAAAATTAAGAAATCTTGACAGCGTCCTCCTCCTGTGCTATATTACGGTCAAAAGTCCGCGAAGAGGAGGAGAAACACCATGCTGCCCAGCTTTTTTACCCGTTCCCAGGGCCTGCGCAAGCTCTATTGCGGCCTGTTCACCCCCATGCTGGAGCGCCGGGCGCTGACCCAGCTGGAGGTGGACATCCTGCTGTTTCTGGCCAACAATCCGGCCTACGACACCGCCCGGGACATCGTAGAGCGGCGGCATCTGGCCAAGTCCCACGTATCCGCCGGTATAGAGGCCCTGGCGGGCCGGGACCTGCTGGAGCGCTGGAAGCGGGCGGACAACCGGAAGACCATCCACCTCCGCCTGACGGAGGCCGCCGGCCCGGTGGTGGCGGAGGGCCGCGCCGTCCAGCGGCAGTATGGGGAGCTCCTTCTGACCGGCCTCTCGGAGGAGGAGCGGGGGGAGCTGGCGAGGCTTCTGGAGAAGATATCGGAAAACGTGGAAGCCGCCCTGCGCCAATCCCCCTGAGGCCCCTTTCCCGGCGCGTCCGGCGGAAAGATGGGACCGCCCCGCCCCAAAAAAGCAAAATTTCCCCTTTACAGGGCACTCCTCCTATGGCATAATATAGAGTGAAATAAAATGGAGAAAGAGGATCTTTATGCCGATCATCGAATATGACAGCTATAAGCAGAAACTGGGGACCATCGGCCCCCGCCTGGAGAAGCTGGCGGCGGCCCTGGACCTGGAGGGCGCCCGCCGGGAGGTAGACGAGCTGGAGGAAAAGACCGGCGACCCCAACTTCTGGAACGACGTCGCCGCCTCCCAGAAGGTCCTCCAGCGCACCAAACAGCTGAAGAACAAGCTGGAGAACCACGCCCGCCTCACCTCCCAGTGGGAGGACCTGACCACTCTGGTCGAGATGGCCATGGAGGAGGACGACGCCTCCCTCCTGCCCGAGGTCCAGGAGGGCTATGACAAGCTGGAGTCCGCCCTGGAGGAGGCCAACCTGGCCACCCTCCTCACCGGCGAGTACGACGCCAACAACGCCATCCTGACCCTCCACGCCGGGGCGGGCGGCACCGAGGCCCAGGACTGGTGCCAGATGCTCTTCCGCATGTATACCCGCTGGGGCGAGCGCCACAACTTCACCGTGAAGACCCTGGACTACGAGGACGGCGACGAGGCGGGCATCAAGTCCGCCGCCATCTCCATCGAGGGGGAGAACGCCTACGGCTTCCTGCGCAGCGAGAACGGCGTCCACCGGCTGGTGCGCATTTCCCCCTTCGACGCCAACGCCCGCCGCCAGACCTCTTTCGCCGCCGTGGAGGTCATGCCGGAGATCGAGGACGACAACTCCGTGGAGATCCGCCAGGAGGACATCGAGATGCAGGTCTACCGGGCCAGCGGCGCGGGCGGCCAGCACGTCAACAAGACCTCCTCCGCCGTGCGCCTCATCCACCGCCCCACCGGCGTCGTGGTCTCCTCCCAGCAGGAGCGCAGCCAGGTCCAGAACCGGGAAAACTGCATGAAGATGCTCCGGGCCAAGCTGATGGAGATGAAGGCCCAGCAGCACGCGGAGAAGATCAGCGACATCAAGGGCGTCCAGATGAAGATCGAGTGGGGCAGCCAGATCCGCTCCTACGTCTTCATGCCCTACACCCTGGCCAAGGACACCCGGACGGGGTTTGAGAACGGCAACATCACCGCCGTCATGGACGGCGACCTGGACGGCTTCATCAACGCCTACCTCACCGCCAGCGCCACGGGTGATCTGAAGAAGTAAGGCTTTGCGTATCACAGGACAGGAGACGGGATATATGCTTACTGAGAAGGATTGCGCGGTCATCGAAAAGGCAACCCTCTACGACCTGAGGCTGATTTTCAGCAGCGGGGAGAAGGACACCTGCACCCGCGAGGAGATCGTGGAACTGCTGGACAAGATCGCAATGGCAAAGGACGATTAAAAACGCAAACAGGGAAGGCCGCCCATGCCGGGCGGCCTTCCCTGTTTTCTGCCACTATTCCGCGGTGTACCCGGTAGAGGTATCGATACTGATCGTCTGCGCCTCGCCGTCCCAGCCCACGCCGAAGTCGAAGGCCTGGCCCAGATCGCGGAGCTTGAAGTAGTTATTGCCATTGATGGTGTACGCGGTCAGCGCGACCTCCGCGCCGTCCAGCAGGATCTTGGAGGAGGAGCGGACCGCTTCCGCCTGCGCCGGAGACTCCTGAGCGGCCATCTCCCCGCCTGCGGCGGTGTACGCCTTGCCGGAGGTCAGGGAAATGGCGTTGGCGGCGGCGTCCCAGCCCACCTCGAACTGCTTGTCCGTACCGTTGAGCACGTAGGCCAGATCGCGGAGCTTGAAGTAGTTGCTGCCCTCGATGTTGTAGGCGTCAAAAGCCTTCTTCTCCCCGTTCACCAGCACCGTGGATGCCGTAGGCGCGGCGGTGACGGGGTCCGTGGAAACTTCGGGCGTTTCAGGTATGGGCGTGACTGTTACCATACCAGGCTTAAAGAAAAAGACTTCATTATACATGACCTTTTCGCCGTCTTTGGGAAAGAAGCCGATCAGCATATACATCATGATGATCACATCCCGTCCAGCAAACTCATCCCCACCGATGGGAATGTCAATGCTGGGGTCAGTGGCCAACAGGCTTAAATAGCCTTCCTGCTTGTCAAAGTCAGTACCCCAATCCTTCAGCGCATTATACACGCCCGTTCCATCATTCTCAAATGCCTGGAACGCAAATACCACGCCAAATTCCTCACTGGCAGCCTGATTCAAAATAGTAAGAGTGACCGTCTGGGTCGTCATGAAGTATCCAGAACAGCTCACGGGATTTTTATCCAAATCACGCAGGTCCGTTTCTTGTTTCAGATACGCATTGCCAAACCCAAGCGGCATATCCCAAGACATTGGGAACATCGCTTCGACCTCTTTCTTTGTCGGGACATTGCCAGATACCTCACTCGCCATCGCAGGGGCGCACAGCCCAAGACACATCGTCAGGGCCAAAAGCAGGGTCAGTACTCGTTTTCTCATAATGCTTCCTCCTAAAATTTTATTTTCCGGCGGCCCGCCACGGCGGGGGGTGAGAAAGGGCCCCCCGCCGCAGAGGAAACCGTCGGAAACATAAAAAGCGATGTCGAGTTTTTGAACTCAACACCGCCTTGAAAAAATCAATGCGTACGCACGGCCATCACGTCTTTTTTCCGCTCTTGCAAACGTACCGGAAAAAAGGTATAATGACCCCGTGGTGCAACTATGTTGCTGTGCTGAGTGCCGTGTTCACTCGTACAGGGCCGCGGGGTGCTGGTAACGCCCTGCGGCCTGCCGCAATTTATGTTTCCGGTTTCATTTTACCCCAAGCTGTCTGGAAATGCAAGTGCTTATTTGTCGAATGGAGTATTTATTTGTCTAATTGAAAGAAAACCAAGGTGGCCGCCCACATCGGGCGGCCGCCTTTCACGCGCAAAATGCAGATTTTCAACAGCTCTCTATATCATATGGACACTCCCGCCCGTGCGGGGGAACGCATAGAGAACAACGCGCCGCTCTCTATGCGTTGTGAATACCGGCAGCCGATGCCAGTGCTTAACGCCTCGCATTTGATTTATACCGAGAAGAATGCGGTTATAATCACTCCGAATAGGGCTTATCCGTCTCCACGAATACGCCCTTCTCCGCAGACCAGCCCACATTGAAGCCAAGAGCCATGCCCAGGTCACGGAGCTTGTAGTAGGTATACGCTCCACCGTTGTCGTCGGTCAGCACAATGGCCTCAAGGCTGGCCGCGCCGCCATTGACAGTGGTGGCCGAGTCTGCGCTCTTGTATGCACGGTCGCCGGAGTATGGGGTTTTCATCTCTGAGCCGTTGGCGGTGTAGGCTTTGCCGGTTTCGATGTTCACAGCGCCGTTCCAGCCCACCTCGAACTGGGCGGCGGTGCCGTTTACAACGCTGGCGATGTCGCGCAGCTTGATGTAGTTGGTAGGATTGCCGTTTGCGTCCTTCAATGCGTACATCTCGAAATTGACCGCCTTGCCGTCTACCAGCACCGTCTGGGTGGAGGCGTAGGCAAGATTGCCGCTGGGCTGGGTGGGTGCTGCGGGAACCGTTGGCTGGGTGGGTGTTGCGGGAGTTGTTGGCTGGGCCGGCTGGGTGGGAGTCTGCGCGCCGCCCTTGGCGTGGTTGTACACGCTGCCGGAGCCTGTGTAGGTGCCCTGGTGCTTTTCAAGGACATAGGGGGTGTAGATCCCCGCTATACTGGACTCACTTTTCAGAAATGCCATGCTGAGGTTGCTGTCAAATGTCTTGATAGCAACAAACTGACCTTCGGGTATGACGATATTTCCCTTGGTATCTACAACAAAGTGTGAAAATGCGAGCAGGCCGCAGCTATAATCGGCAACATTGATGTTGCCGACCCAGTCAACCGTCGGGTTGGAGGTTCTTTTTTCGCTGATAACGACATTGCCGCTGGTATCCACGAAGCCGTAGCCCCCCCCATGGTTGCGATTATCAATGAACTGCACGCGCAGAAGCCCGTCATGGAAACCGCCTTTATCGCGTACGCCCTCGGGCTGGGCGTCGCTGAAGGCGCCAACCACATTGCCGCTTTTATCGATTATGGCGAAATTATAGTCGAGCTGGTTTCCGGAACGCAGGTCATAGCACACCGTGTAGCCGTCGGAGAACGAGCCTGTCGGGGTTTCAAAGGGCAGGAGGTAGCCGTCCGTCTTGCCGTCGGCGCACATCCTCCAGTAGTCGGAATCATAGGCCTTTAAATCGTCTCTGTTATAGGACAAAAGCTTCAGGACCATATTCCCTGACTTATCCATGTAACCGTGAGTGCGGGTGTTGCTGCCGTAGTCAGTTTCGCGGCAGGGAATCAGACCGTCGCTGAAGCGCATACTGTTGTGAACAAAGATAGAGCCATACTCAATCACGATGCGTCCGCTCTTGTCGATAACTCCCTTTGGGGACGCGTTGGATAGTCCCTCGCAGAAGGGAGAGATCATGCCGGCCTCATACTGGCAGGGGATGACCTCGTTGCCGTTGTAGTCAACAAAGCCGAAAAGAACCTTGCTGCCGGCCTTGGATTCTCCGTCCCAATAGGGTATCAAGCCCCCCGAAGGGGAGAAATCGCCCTCCCTGCCGTAGTTATTCATGTCCCAGTCGAAGTGGAAAATTCCCTCGGGAAACATAACATTGCCGTTTTTGTCCACGTAGTTGAGTTCGTCTATAAACTTGCGGTTGATATAGTTTTCGTCCACGTTGGCGTTGGTCTTCACCGCAAACAGTCCATCATGAAATTGTCCGTCAAGGACGCGATAAGCAGAGTTGCCCATGGTATATTTGGTGGACTTGATCGTGAAGGGCGTTGCGGTGATGTAGAAGCCGTCGCCCTGATACACGTCGTAGACTGGCTTGATTTCGCCCTCATATGCCAGCGCGCCGGTTGGCAGCAGGGACATACACAGGACTAACGCCAGCGCCATAGATAACCATTTCTTTCGCACAGATTTATTCCTCCTTGCAAAAAATCATTTTTCAGCCGGTACGCCTGCCGCTGAAACCGGTCTGTTGTGTCCCCTTCAGAAGCAGGGATACCGTCTGTCAGCCTATGCCTCCTTCCTTTCGTCCGGACACAAATAAGTCAAGCACAGCACTCCGCCCTCTCTGTCACGGCTGCGCCGCGCCACCCGTGGGCCGCCCTGCGGGCGGCTTAGGGCTGGGCGGCAATAGAACCATCTTCTCGGCTCCCCCTTCGGGGGAGCTGTCTGGCCATAGGCCAGACTGAGAGGGCGTTCCATCCTTAACTTAATGACATTGCTTTGCTGAACACGCTATCCGCCTTGTAAAAAGGTTTCGTATCCTCTCTGAACCCTGCCGCAACCGCAGAAACCGTTTCGCGCTTCGCTTTTCTTTGATTGCCGGCATCTGCAATTTTGACCGCTTCACCTGTTTTCGCAAGAAGTCCAACAGTGGCCTCAGCTTACCATACTGTCATAGACGCTGCCAAAGTTGGAGGTCTCGATGGAGAACAGATAGGTGCTGGTAGTCCGGTTCGCATCCACAATGCGGAAGCTGACAGTGCCGCTTTCCTTCAAGGCGGCGATGACATCACCGACATAGCTGTCGTCAATAAAGAGTCTGTCCCCGCCGCAGTACATAGTGCCGGTGAGATCGTGGTCGGAGCCGTCCGCTGTCCGCATGATGATATTGTATTCGTCCACCGTCTGCTCAGAGGAGTTCTTGACCATAGTGCGGCCATACTCCCAGAGGAAAATGGCAACGCGATCCCCGCCGGTCTCCTCGTCCTTATCCACCGCGATCTGCGCGTTCAGCTGGGACTTTGTCGTGGCGCTGTTGCTGAAATTACCTTCAACGGAGTTGTCGGTGCTGATGTACCATTTATCAGTAGGCTGATCGAAGTCGTCCACATAGTATTCGACGGCCCAGATGCCCTCGGCCGCCGGAGCGCTTCCGTCTGTTTCGCCGCCGGCGTCTCCGGCCTCGCCGCCGGCCGCAGGAGCAGCACCTCCGCCGGAAATGAGCTGATACCGGTTGTCAAATCTTTCTACCGTCTTCTCGTAGTCATTGGCCTCCCAGTCGTAATCCTCAAAACCATTGGTAAAGCCAAATTGAATGTCTACTTTTTCAAAATTTTCCAAAACACGCGGGGGTACTTCGGCATAGAAAAACGTTTCGGTATCCGCCATCGGAAGAACCTCGGAACCAAAGTTGAGGGCATTCCCTTCGTAGGAATACTTATCGTCAAACGTGATTTTGACCATGGTGCTGTTTGTAAGGCTGACAGCCTCGCCGCCCAGGTTGACCAAGGTCACGGGGAGAAAATAAAACAGATTCTCTTTGCTGCCTTTGGAAACGCTCGTATTTTCCTTCAGCTGTTCGCCGTAGCTGGGTTCGCCAATAACAAGCTCAACAAAATCCAATGTAATTGTTTCGCCAACGCTTACCTGCTGAAAGTCTGCCGCAGGCGGTTCAGGCTCCGCAGGCTCTTCCGGCTCTTCGTCTTTGGGTTCTTCCTCGGGCGGCACATCCGTGGTGGGAGCGGGAGGATCGTCCTCCTTCGGCGCGGGCGTATCGCCCCCTCCGCCGCAGGCGGCCAAGACAAGCGTCATGACCATCGCAAGCAGCAACGCAAGAAATTTTTTCATAGTATTGACCTCCATTTTTTTAATTTGTCTGAAAGACGGGGGGATTGTATCATAGTCATTCATCGAAAACAATATCCTGCCTGCATAGTATCACCTGGCGAAATATATTCTCAAACGATATTCTTTTTTTGAGAAAATCAGACAGAATACAGAAAAACCGGCACAAAACAACAGTTTTATGCCGGTTTTTCTTTCGATATTTCTTTTTAAACTCTACTAAATTTTTTTTGCAGCCACATACTCAAACCCGCACACTCCGGCCACCACGGCCAGTCCCACGAAATCCGTGAGCGTGCCCGGGGACATCATGCACAGGCCTCCCGCCGCCAGCGCCAGCCGCAGGACGGGGTGCATCTTCCGGAACAGCGTGCCGTTCAGCGCCGCCGCCACGCCGAAGAGCCCCGCCAGCGAGGTGATGACGATCTGGATTACCTCCAGGGCATTGGTATCCACCAGCAGCATGGCCGGATTGAAGGCAAAAATGTACGGCACGATAAAGGCCGCGATGGCCAGCTTCGTCGCGTTGATCCCCGTCTTCATGGGATTCGACTTGGCGATAGCGGACCCCGCGTAGGCCGCCAGGGCCACCGGCGGCGTGATATCCGCCACGATGCCGAAATAGAACACAAAGAAGTGGGCGGGGATCTTCCCGATGCCCAGCGTGATCAGAATAGGGGCGCAAGTGGAGGCCATGATGCAGTAGTTGGCTGTGGTGGGTACGCCCATGCCCAGCACGATGCAGCACAGCATGGTCAGGAACAGGGCGATGAACATCGCCAGCGCCTGGTTGGGGATCATGCGGCTGATATTCACCACGGCGCTGACCAGCTTGGACGCCAGCCCGGTCACCGTGATGCACCCCGCCACGACGCCGGCCATGGAGCAGGCCACCGCCACCGTGATGCACCCCCGGCCTCCGGCCTCCAGAGACCCGCCGATCATGGCCCCCAGGTCCTTGGCGGCGTGGACGGCGAAGCCCTCCCGATCCTGCCGCCTGCTGTCCAGATAGATGCTGGGCAGGCTCACCAGAATGGTCAGCACGATAGCGACGGCGGCGGAGAACTGGAGGGTCCGGGTCCCGGTGGACACCATGACCACCAGCACCACCAGCGGGAGGAGCAGGTAGATGCTGCGGATCAGCAGCTTCATCTTGGGCAGCTGGTCCCTGGGGACGCCCTGGAGCCCCAGCCGCTTGGCCTCCAGATGCACGGCCAGGAAGATGCCGGTAAAGTACAGCAGCGCCGGCAGGATCGCCTTCAGCGCCACGTTGGCGTAGGAGGTGGACATATACTCCGCCATCAAAAAGGCGGCCGCGCCCATGATGGGCGGCATGATCTGCCCTCCGGTAGAGGCCGCGGCCTCCACGGCGGCGGCGAACTCGCCCTTGTACCCGGTCTTCTTCATCATGGGGATGGTCACCGACCCGGTGGTCACCGTATTGCCCACCGAAGACCCGGACACCATGCCGCACAGCGCCGAGGAGATGACCGCCACCTTCGCCGGGCCGCCGGAGGAGGACCCCGCCGCGCAGTTGGCCAGATCAATGAAGAAATTCGAGATCCCGGTGCGCTCCAGAAACGCGCCGAAGACGATAAATACGGCGATGAACTTGGCGCAGACCTGGATGGGCGTCGCCATCACCCCAGAGGTGGCGAAGAACAGCGTATACACCACCCGGGGCAGGCCCTGTCCGCTGGCAAAGGTATAGACCAGCAGCGCCCCCACCACGAACAGGATGGGCAGGCCCACGCACCGCCTGCACAGCTCCGCCAGGCACAAAATGCCCACGATGCCCAGTATCACATAGAACCACGCCCCCGCCGCCGCGTCCGGATTGGAGGGATCGATCTTGGCGGCGCTGGTGATGACCTTCACCAGCCTGGTGTACCGGAAGCAGTAAAAGAAAAACGCCCCCGCCCCCAGCGCCATGATGACGATATCATACCAGGGCATGGCGTTGGGCGTCACATGCCCCTTCCGCGCCGGGTAGTTCAGATAGCCCATGATCACGATCAGCCCCAGGAACGCCGTCAGCCGGATGGGCAGGTCCGCCGTGCTCCACAGGGTAGACCAGATGCAGTACAGCGAGAACAGCGCCGAGACGGCGCTCACCACGATCTTGGGCTTTCCCGTCCAGATCCGCGTAGCGGATTCCCGGTCATATTTGCGCATGACCGCGTCCATATCCGCGGCGGCGCCGGTCTCCACATCCGGAAGGTCCTTCCGCTCATTTTCACGCATATTTTTGGCTCCTTCCTTTTTCGAAATACTTGCCGCATTGAAAAGGCGGAGGCTCCTCCGCCCTTTCAGCACGGCAAGGGCCGCTCAGGCGGCCCTTGCCAGAAGAGGGTTATGTACGGGGATCAATAGGTCCCGGCCTTGATGGTGTAGGCGCTGTAGTAGGGGGAGGAGGCCAGCAGGGTGCTCACGTGGTCCTCGTCCAGGCTCACCAGATACACCGGCTTGCTGGTCGCCAGGTCCACGACAGCGTTGGTGGGCGCGCCGGCCACGATAAAGGCCGCGTCGATCTTGCCGTCCTTCAGGCTCTCCGTGCTCTCGCTGAAGCTCTGGTACACGGGGCTGATGCCCGTCTCGGCGTCGATGCCGTAAGCGCCCAGGATGTCCACGGCGTTAAAGTACACGCCGGAGCCCGCCGCGCCGATGGAGACCTTCTTCCCCGCCAGGTCCGCCACGGACTTGATGTCGGGGTTGGTGGTAACAATCTGGGCCTGCTCCATATACAGGGCGGCCACCACGGAGAAGCCGGTAAAGGCGGTGTCAAACAGCCGCTCGCCGTTGTAGGCGTAGCTCATCACGTCGGACTGGACGAAGGCCAGCTGCACATTGTCCGCGCTCAGGTCCTCGATATTCGCCTGAGAGCCGCCGGAGGTCAGGGCGGTCATGGTAACGCCGGTGTTGTTGGAGACATAGCTGGACAGCACTCCGCCGAAGGCGTAATAGGTACCCGTATCGCCGCCGGTGCCGAAGGACAGGGCCCTGGAGCTCCCCGCGCCCGCGCCGCTCTTGACGGCCGCCACGTTCTTGCCCTTCTCCGAGAAATACTTGGCCGCGCCGGGGTGATACGGCACGCTGGTAACGGAGGAGGCGAAATCCAGATCCAGCTCCTTGCCCTTGTCGTGCTGCTCGCTGAGGGCGTCCTTGTTCTCGAAGATGGCGGAGGTGAGGGCGTAGATATCATCCTCCGGGATATCGTCCCGCGCGATGACCACCGCGCCCACGGCTACGGTCGCCGTATCCACGGCGGCAGCGCCCTTGCCCTCGTCCTTACCGCCGCAGGCGGCCAGGGACAGGACCATGACCATCGCCAAGGCCAGTGCAAATACTTTCTTTTTCATGATAGCGTCTTCCTTTTCCAAAAGTTTGTTGTGTGCGGATGCAGCTATTATACTCCCTTCCTGCGCAAATTGCAAGTTATAATTCTACAAAAATTCATATCAACAGAGTCCACCGCTGTAATTCCGAAAATTCTGCAAGTTTTCCATCTTCACCCTGCAAAAGTCTCCTTCATCCCTGCATTGCCCGTCAAAAGAGGGAAGGCCCTCCGGCCTTCCCTCCTGGACTGCGATTTATTTCTTCTCCTTGCCGTCCACCACCTGCCGCAGCATGGCGGAGAACTGCTCCAGGCTCATAGCGCCCAGATCGCCCTCGCTCCGGTGCCGGACGGAGACGGTGCCCGCCTCCATATCCCGGTCGCCCACCACCAGCATATAGGGGACTTTCTCCAGCTGGGCCTCCCGGATCTTCTTGCCGATCTTCTCGTTGCGGTAGTCCACTTCCACCCGGAAGCCCTGGGCCTCCAGCTTCTTCGCCACCTCGGCGCAGTAGTCCGCCGCCCGGTCGGTCACCGGCAGGAACCGGACCTGCTCCGGCGCCATCCAGGTGGGCAGGGCACCGGCGTACTCCTCGATGAGGTAAGCCAGGGTGCGCTCATAGCAGCCCAGGGACGTGCGGTGGATGATATAGGGCGTCTTCTTCTGCCCATCGGCGTCCACGTACTCCATGTCGAACTGCCGCGCCAGCAGCATGTCGATCTGGATGGTGACCAGGGTGTCCTCCTTGCCGTAGACATTCTTGTACTGGATATCCAGCTTGGGCCCGTAGAACGCGGCCTCGTCGATGCCCACGGTGTACTTCACGTTCAGATCGTCCAGGATCCTCCCCATCACGGTCTGGGCCTCGTTCCACTGCTCCGGAGTGCCCTCGTACTTGTTGTTGGGGTTGGCGGGGTCCCACTGGGAGAACCGGAAGGTACACTTGTCCAGCAGGCCCACGGTGCCCAGGCAGTACTTGGCAAGATCAAGACAGCCCTTGAACTCCTCCTCCAACTGCTCGGGGCGGAGGATCAGATGGCCCTCGGAGATGGTGAACTGCCGTACCCGGATGAGCCCGTGCATCTCGCCGGAGTCCTCGTTGCGGAACAGCGTGGAGGTCTCCCCCAGACGCATGGGCAGGTCCCGGTAGCTGCGCCCCCGATTGAGGAACACATGGTACTGGAAGGGGCAGGTCATGGGCCGCAGGGCGAAGCACTCCTTGCTCTCGTCCATAGGGTCGCCCAGCACGAACATGCCGTCCAGATAGTGATCCCAGTGGCCGGATATCTTATACAGCTCCCGCTTCGCCATATAGGGCGTCTTGGTCAGCAGATAGCCCCGCTTCTGCTCCTCGTCCTCTACCCAGCGCTGGAGGGTCTGGATGACCCGCGCGCCCTTGGGCAGGATGATGGGCAGGCCCTGGCCGATGACGTCCACGGTGGTAAAATACTCCAGCTCCCGGCCCAGCTTGTTGTGGTCCCGCTTGAGGGCCTCGGCCTGCCTGGCCAGGTACTCCTCCAGCTCCTCCTTCCTGGGAAAGGCCACGCCGTAGATCCGCTGAAGGGTCTGGCGGCTGGAATCCCCCCGCCAGTAGGCGGCGTTGCAGGCGGTGAGCTTGACGGCGTTGCCCTTGATCCACCCGGTGGAATCCACGTGGGGCCCCGCGCACAGGTCCACAAACTCCCCCTGCTTATAGAAGGAGATCACCGCGTCCTCGGGCAGGTCGTTGATGAGCTCCACCTTGTAGGGCTCCCCCTTCTCCTCCATGAAGGCGATGGCCTCCGCCCGGGGCAGCTCGAAGCGCTCCAGCTTCAGCTTCTCCTTGCAGATCTTCCGCATCTCGGCCTCCAACTCCTCCATCTGGGCCTCGGTGAAGGGCTGGGGGGTGTCGAAGTCGTAGTAGAAGCCGTTGTCGATGCTGGGGCCGATGGCCAGCTTCACCTCCGGGTGCAGGCGCTTCATGGCCTGGGCCAGCACGTGGGAGCAGGTGTGCCAATAGGTCTTGCGATAGCCCTCGTTCTCAAAGGTATACAGATTTTCCTCGCTCATATCAAAGAGCTCCTTTCCAATTGGGGGCAAAAAAATTCACCCCTGTAAAAATACCAGGGGTGAAGTCAAAATGTAAACTCCACGGTCCCACCCTGCTTACGGCGCGCGCGCCGTCGCTCGTGACCGCTGTAACGGGCGGGCCCGTCCCGGTCCTCCCGGGCGGCTCGGGAGTGGTACTGCCGGCGCTTCTGCGCAGGGACCTTCCACCAAAACGGTCCCCTCTCTGTGCGCCGCCCTCCGGCTTCGTCTCCGTCAACGCTGATTTCTACCTGCCAATATAGCACCGCCCCGCCCCCTTGTCAAGGGGAAATCCCCGGAAAACAGGGGAATCCTTTTTGAGAAAATAACGCCGCATTGGCAGGGCGCAGATTTGATTTCCCTGCCCCGCAGCTCCTCCTCTCTGGACAAACGCCCCCGCCTGGCGTATACTGTGCCTATCGAACGATGGAAGGGGGGACCGGATTGAAGCTGCTGTTCCACTACATGGGCCGCCATCTCCGGCGGATCGGCCTGGGCATGACGGTCAAGGTGGCCGCCGCCTTCCTGGAGCTTCTGATCCCCTATGTGCTGGAGTACATCATCGACCGCCTGGCGCCCCAGGGCCGCGCCGCCCCGGTGATCGCCTGGGGCCTGGTCATGGCGGGCCTAGCCTGGTCGGTGCGCTGGGGGAACATCTTCGCCAACCAATCGGCGGTGGCCGTGTCCCGGGACTGCACTAGGGACCTGCGGCAGGACCTCTTCTCCCGCACCCTCACCCTCTCCGGGCGGCAGTCAGACCGCTTCGGCCTGCCCTCCCTGATCTCCCGGATGACCTCCGACTCCTACAACGTTCAGAATTTCATCACCTCCATCCAGACCGTGGGCGTCCGGGCCCCCATCATGCTGGTGGGCGGCGTGTGCGTAGCCCTGACCATGGACGCGGCCCTGGCCTCCGTCCTGTGCGTCCTGGCCCCGGTGATGACGGCCATCGTGATCCTGGTCTCCTGGAAGGGCATCCCCCTCTACGACCGGGTCCAGCAGGAGGTGGACCGCATGACCCGGGTCATGCGGGAGAACGTCACCGGCGTCCGCGTGGTCAAGGCCCTCCATAAGGAGGAATACGAGGAGCGCCGCTTCCAGGAGGTCAACCGCCGCCTGACCCGCAGCGACCTTACCGCCAGCACCGTCATGGCCATCCCCGCCCCGGCGGTGCAGCTGTTCATGAACCTGGGCCTGATCCTGGTGGTGCTGGTGGGAGCCCGCCGGGTGGACAGCGGCGCGGCGGAACCGGGGGTCATCCTGGCCTTCCTGATCTACTTCAACCTGATCCTCCACAGCGCCATGTCCTTCAACCGCATCTTCCTGCTCCTCTCCAAGGCCGCCGCCTCCGCGGACCGGATCGCCGAGGTCCTCCGCACCCCCGAGGACCAGCCCGTCCTCCCCGAGGGGGAGCGCCGGGAGAACGGCGCGCTGATCGAATTTGACCGCGTCTCCTTCACCCACGCCGGGACCCGCGCCGCCGGGAGCGCCGCCTCCTTCGCCGGGAGCCGCCCCGGCAAGTGCCTGGACGGCATCACCTTCCGTCTGGGCCCCGGCGAGAGCCTGGGGATCATCGGCCACACCGGCTCCGGCAAGAGCACCCTGATCCGCCTGCTCATGCGCTTCTACGATGTGGACGAGGGCGCGGTGTACGTGGAGGGCCGGGACGTGCGGACCTGGAACAAGCGGGAGCTCCGGGAGAAATTCGGCGCGGCCTTCCAGAGCGACGTCATCTTCGCCGAGTCCATCCGGGAGAACGTCACCCTGGGCCGTCCCCTGACGGACCAGCAGGTCCTCCAGGCGGCGGAGGACGCCATGGCGCTGGACTTCATCGCCCAAAAGTCCGGCGGCCTGGACCACGGCGCGGACATCAAGGGGGCCAACCTTTCCGGTGGGCAGAAGCAGCGCCTGTGCATCGCCCGGGCCCTGGCCGCCCGTCCGGAGATTTTGATCCTGGACGACGCGGCCTCCGCCCTGGACTACCGCACGGACGCCCGCCTCCGCCAGACCCTCCGGGAGGGGTATCCCGAGGCCGCCGTCATCATCGCCGCCCAGCGGGTGAGCTCCATTATGGGGGCCGACCTGATCCTGGTGCTGGAGGATGGCCGGATCACCGGCGCGGGACGCCACGGGGAGCTGCTGGAGCGGTGCCCCGTCTACCGGGATATCTACCAATCCCAGATGGGGGACCTGGCCTGACGCCCTCCCGTCCGGCGGACACCCTGCGGACCATTGGCAAATTTTGTAAATCCTTGTAAAACCGACAATTTCCCATTGACAAATACTGGTCTTTCTTATACAATTTAACTGGTATCCTTTTCTCAGCGATGATCGATACGGTCATCATAAAATATAAAGGAGCGTACACAACTATGAAGATCTACATGACCGAAGATTATCGGACCATGAGCCGTAAGGCGGCCAATATTCTCTCCGCCCAGATCATCCTGAAGCCCAACAGCGTGGTGGGCCTCGCCACCGGCTCCAGCCCCGTAGGGATGTATCACCAGCTCATCGACTGGTACAAGAAGGGCGACCTGGACTTCTCCGAGATCAAGACCGTAAACCTGGATGAATACGTCGGCCTGGAGCCCACCCATGAGCAGAGCTACCGCCACTTCATGCAGGAGAACCTCTTTGACCACGTGAACATCAACCCCGCCAACACCAACGTTCCCGACGGCCTGGCCGCCGATCCCCAGGCGGAGTGCCAGTGGTACAACAAGGTCATCCGCGACATGGGCGGCATCGACATCCAGGTCCTGGGCATCGGCCACAACGGCCACATCGGCTTCAACGAGCCCGGCCACGCCTTCGAGCAGGAGACCCACGTGGTGGACCTCACCGAGCGCACCATCCAGGCCAACGCCCGTTTCTTCGCCTCCGCCGACGAGGTGCCCCGTCAGGCCATGACCATGGGCATCAAGTCCATCATGATGGCCCGTAAGATCCTGCTGGTGATCAGCGGCGAGGACAAGGCGGACATCGTGAAGGAGGCCTTCTCCGGCCCCATCACCCCCCACGTCCCCGCCTCCATCCTCCAGCTGCACCCCTACGTCACCCTGGTAGGCGACAAGGCCGCCCTCAGCAAGCTGATGGCCTGATCCTTTTTCTTGAAAGAAAAAGGACCAAAAAGAACTTTAAGTTCGAGACTGAGGCGCTCTGCGGTTCTTAGATTTCCGCCCGGTAACGGCGCCCAGCATCTGACCGGAAACAGCAAAAGGTCCGTCCAGGAAACCCCCTGGGCGGACCTTTTTTATCGTTTTGACGCGGAAAAGACGGCGGCCTCCGCCACCCACTCCATCAGCTCCCCGTCGATCTCCTCCGCCGAGGAGACCGTCAGATGGTGGGTCCACCGGGCGGGGTAGGGTTCCACAGCCGCGTCCACCCGCGGGGACTCCAGCCGCCGGTTCAGCCCCAGGGTGACGGTGATAAAGTGCTCCGGCCTTTCAGCCTTCCGCCGTGCGGGCCGCAGGGACACGGCGGCAAACACCTTCGGGTTGGTGTACGTGATCTGGGTCTTCTGCACCTTGATCCCCACGTCCGGGACCAGCTCCCGGACCGCCCGTTCAAACGCCTCGTACAGAAGCAGGGCGGCGGGGTCCTTTTCAAAAAAGAAGAGTACAGCGGGGTCCATGGCCATTCCTCCTTATGTGATCACCTGATGTCAGTCAATATAAACCGCGTCATTCTCCCAGCGAACAGAGAAACCGAAGGTTTCCGCCAGAAATCTGAGCGGCAGCATAGTGCGTCCGCCGTCGATCACTGCCGGAGCGTCTAACGTGGTCTCCACTCCATCTACACTGGCAGCTGCGGACCCTATCGTCAGCGAAACAGTGCGCTCTCCCCGCCGCAAGGTCACTGTATGCGCATCCCCGTCCCAAACGACATCCGCCCCCAGCAAATATGCCGTGCCGCGAACAGGGACCATGGTATAACCTGTATCCGTGATGTAAGGAACCGTGTCAAAGGAAATGCCCGTCCCTTGATACCACAATCCAAATTCGGATGCCGGCTCCGCCGTATAGCGTACGGTCGTGCCGTCCTTTGTCACCTTTGTCACAGCGGCAGCGGTATCCACGGTTTCCGGATAGATCCAAAGGTCTCCCCTGCTGTCTGTAAAACGCCAGCCGGTAGGCAGTCCATCCGGCCCGGTCTCCGGCAATTTCGCATCCGCTTTCGTAAAGTATTCTCCAACGATCCGCTCCGTCAGAGCGTCCTCAAAAAGCGTGATCTGAGAATATGTGATCATGTTGGTAAGACTATCGGCATTTATTATCTGCACCGAGCCGTCTGATTGCATACGCATCCGTTGAATGTTAAAGTTGCCGCCGCCGAGCCGTTCTCCATCGGAAAGCCGTATCAGAGAACCGGCAGCCGTCCCATCGTCTGAACGATAGGAAAGATAGGCGGTGCCGCCGCAGACGGTCAATTCAGCCTGGCTATCGTCCGGGGCGGTAAACAACGTTATCCATTCACCATCCCGAAAAGCGAGAACGCTGTGATTGCCGCTGTCAAAAAAGCATGGACTGCCGTTCCACAAAACAAACTCCGCCGCATTCTCGGGAGGAACGGGAATGGGGCAGGCGGCCGTCTGGGTCCCATCCCAGTACACAAATTCCGTATCCTTCTTCCAGATCGCCCCCTCCGCGCCCAAGACGGCTCTCCCTTCGCAGGCTTGATACGCCGAGAGCCGCCCCGAGCGGAAGAGCACCGCGTAGTGGGCCTGCTGCGCGTCATCCTCCAAAACGGCCCAAAGCATCCCCGCAGATGCTCCCGGTTCCATATTAATGAAATGCAGCCCGGCCGCGCCGTCTATTTCCGGAAGACAGACTTCAACCGGACCGTCTCCATCCATAGGACTGCAAATGATCTTGGTCTGATAACCGGTATTGCTGTCCATTACCAGGAAATAGAGAAAGCCGTCATCTTCCGCAATATCGGATACACATTCGCCGCCGGATAAATTATTTTTCCCCAGTTCCCCGCCGTTGTGGACGGTAACGGCGGCTGAAGCGGTAGATCGATCAGCCGTTGTTTCTGTGGCAAGCGCAGGGGAACACAGGGAAAGCGCCATGATCAGAGTTAGGATCAAACTATTAGTTTTTTTCATTTTAGCACCTAATTTCCTTCCTTTCCCGCCCTTTTCCGCAGCTATTTCCTAAACCGGAGCCTGTGGACCAGGCCCAGGGCCGTCCCCATCCTACGACTCCGCCATCATGATCATGGTCAACTCCAGATACTCCCCTTCCCGGAAGACCCGGACGGAGACCTCGTCGCCCACCCGCAGCCCCCTGCGGATGCTCATCAGCTGCTGCAGGCTGACCACATTCTGCCCGGCGAAGCCCACCAGATAATCCCCGGCCCGGAGCCCCGCCCGGTCGCCGCTGAGCCCGTCGGTGATCTCCTCCAGCCGCAGTCCCACGGTGCCGTCCGGCAGCGTCTGGGGGATACGGTTCACCGTAACGCCCAGCACCGGCTCCGGCTGGAGCTCCCCGAATTCGATGAGCTCGTTCACCCACCGCAGCGCCAAGCTGGAGGGGATCGCGAATCCCAGCCCCTCAATGGTGTCGTACCGGCTCATCATCTTGATGGTGTTGATCCCGATGACCTGCCCGTACTCATTGATCAGCGGCCCTCCGGAGTTCCCGGAGTTCAGCGCCGCGGTGGTCTGGAGCAGCGTCATCTGCACCCCGTCCACGTCCATATCCCGGTCGATGGCGGAGATAATGCCGTCCGTCAGGGTGTTCCGCAGCTCCACCCCCAGGGGGTTCCCGATGGCGTACACCTGGTCTCCCACCCGCAGGTCGTCGGACACGCCGAACACCGCCGCCGGCAGGTCCTCGGCCTCCACCTTCAGCACCGCCAGGTCCACGTCCTCGTCGTAGCCCACCACCTTGGCGTCATAGGCCTCGTCCACGCCGTGGGCGTTGGTCACCAGGATCCTGCACATACTGCACCCGGCGATGACGTGGCAGTTGGTCAAAATGTACCCGTTGGAGGAGAAGATGACCCCCGTCCCCGCGCTGGCCATGGTGCTGTACATATCCTCCCGGCCCAGCACGGACACCACCGAGGGCGTCACCTGGTTGTAGACCTCCTGGGGCGTCAGCACCGGCAGCTCCGCGGCGGAGGAGAGGCTCAGCCGCGTCTCCCCGCCCGTGGGGTACGACGGGATGGTGATGGCGCCGCTGTCCGTGTCCTCGATATCCCAGAAGTAGTCGTCCTCCCACGGGATGTTGTCGTTCGATCCGGAGTGGGGGCCGTCCGGCGCCTTACTCCCAGGCAGGGCCCAGCCGTACTCCCCCACATACCAGATCCCCACGCCCAGGCAGATCAGCGCCGCCAGCAGGGACACGCCCACGTACACCCTTACGCCCCACCGCGCCTTGCGCTTCTCGGGCGGGTCCAGCGGCCCGATCCTCCTGGGCGGCGGGAAGGTCCCTTCCCGCCCGCTCCTGACCGGCCTGGGCCGCATACAGGCCGGCAGCTCCCGCTCGTAGCGCAGCACCACCGGTTCCACCTGATCCGGCTGACGGTAAGTCAGAACGATCTCGCTCTCCGGGTCGATCCTGTTTTCCCTCCAAAGCTCTTCCATAACACAGCTTCCTCACACATTCTTCCCGCTCTCTTCCGCCGCCAGCTGGACGGTAAAAGAGAAGGTAGTCACGCCGTCCTCGCTGGCGGCGGTTATCTTTTCACGGTGCTGTTCCAGGATGGTCCGCACGATATACAATCCCAGTCCCACGCCGTCCTTGTCCTCGCTGCGGGAGCGGTCCGACTTGTGGAACCGCTCGAACAGCAGGGGGAGCTCCTCCGATGAGATGGTCTGACCGGCGTTGCGCACGGTGACCACCGCCTTCTCCCCTTTTTTCTCCAATCCCAGGAACAGGGTGCTCCCCTGGGAGGCAAACTTGGCGGCGTTCTCCAAAAGATTATACACCACCTGAGTCAGCAGATCGTTGTCTCCCAGCACCATCACCGGGTCCTCGGGGATCTCCACGTCCACGTCCAGCCCCCGGCTGGTGATCTTCTTCTCCATACTCACCAGCACCCGGCGCATGGACTCGGAGAGATCGAAGGGCGTCTTCTGCATGATAAGGTCCATGCTCTGCAGCTGGCTCACGTCCAGCATCCTGCGGACCAGCCGCGCCAGACGGCGGCTCTCGTCGGAGATGATGGCGAGATACTGCCGCTCCTCCGACCGGGAGATGACCCCGTCCAGGATGCCGTCGGCATACCCGGCGATGGTGGTCATGGGCGTTTTCAGCTCATGAGAGATATTTGCGATGAACTCCCTGCGCTGCTGCTCCGTCCTTTGCAGGGAGTCCGCCATGGAGTTGAAGGAGTCGATCAGCTCTCCGATCTCGTCGTCCCGTCCCGTCCTGTGGACCCGCGCGTCAAAGTTGCCCTCGGCGAACTTCCTGGAAGCGGAGGCCATATCCCGAATGGGCTTGGTCTGCTGCATGGTAGTGGTCGCCGTGGCCACGAAGGCGATGAGCAGCACGGTAACGGCGGTCATGCCGAAGATACCCAAAAAGGCCCGCCACATTTCGGTCATGGTATTGGGCTCGGCGATGGCCAGCACGGGGCCGATCTCCACCCACCCCTCGGTCCGCGCGGGCACGGCCACCACGGCTCTTGGCTTCTCATAGAACCCCAGGGTAGAGACGCCCATGTAGACCTCCCCCTTGGCCAGCTTCTGATACATGGCCTCCGGGAGGGATATCTTCTGATTATTCAGCTCCGAGCTGGTGCCTAGGAACTCCCCTTCCTGGGGGATCCAGATCAGGAAGTCGGTCCCGCTCATCTGCTGGGCGACGCCCACCATGGTCCGCAGATCGTCCTGCCTGGCCAGCCAGGAGCCTGCCTTTGCGTAGGCGTCCAGCGCCATTTGGGCGATGATCTCGGCGCGATCCTTCAGCTCGCTGCGTTTTTCCGTCATAATGTAGCTGTAGGTCAGGGAAAAAAAGGACGCCCCCAGCAGGACCAGCGTCAGCGCAACCATGCCGACGGTGACGGTAAAGGTCCGCCAGTAGATGCCCTTGAATCTTTTCATTATGGAGGCTCCTTCTCTGCCGTCCTTCGGACGGCACGGCGATCGTTTCTCTGCGGCCCCTGCGGGGCCGCCTCCGCTCTAATCTTTCGATTAGATTCGCCCCTGCCGGGGCGGGGACGGGGGCGTACTTTTCGTGTGAACGAAAAGTACCAAAAGGTCA
>CAJTVO010000024.1 GCA_910579485.1 uncultured Oscillospiraceae bacterium
TTCCGGTCTTCCGGCAGCATTGCTTCCGCCCATTTCATCAGGCATCGGTTTAGCGACTCGGGTTTCACCAGCTTCAGCAGGCATAAAAACCAGTAATAACACGGTATCCTCTCAATTTGTAACTCCTTCCGCAAAAATTCCCGTGTCCGCTCGCTTTCCGCCCATTGGTGCACCTGATTTACATTTCTCAGTCCGCACAGGCTTCCCAGCACCACGATACTGATTATATCTGCTACCTGGTAATAATACCCGTCATATTCTTTGCTTGTCTCTACTTCTTCGAAGTAGTCTCGTATGTTTTTCATCCCTCTATTTTACTACCTGTCTCACTTTTTTGCAAAATTGATTTCCGTGACCAAAAATAAATTCCCCTTGACAGACTCAGGAAAAGGTGATAGCATAAGTACCCAGTTAAAAGCGATGAAGAGAAACAGTACCCGCAAGCCGGAAGCGCAGAGAGGGGACGGACGGTGCAAGTCCCCATGAAGGCGGCGGAGAAGGCGTCTCTGAGCCGCGGAGCGGAAGTGCTCCGCCGGAAGCCCCCGTTACAGGCGAAGAGTGCGGGCGGAAGCCCGAATTCAGGTGGAACCACGGACATGTTTTGTTCGCCCTGAGCCGGTTGGCTTGGGGCGTTTTTTTGCCCCTTCCGCCAACAGAATTTTGATAAGAAGGAGCATACCAGCATGAAAAACACCGAGAAGACCATGGAAAAGATCGTAGCCCTGTGCAAGGGCCGCGGATTCATTTTCGCGGGGAGCGAGATCTACGGCGGCTTGGCCAACACCTGGGACTACGGCCCTCTGGGCGTGGAGCTGAAGAACAACGTCAAGAAAGCCTGGTGGAAGAAGTTCGTCCAGGAGAACCCCTACAACGTGGGCCTGGACGCCGCCATCCTCATGAATCCCCAGGTCTGGGTCGCCTCCGGCCACGTGGGCGGCTTCTCCGACCCCCTCATGGACTGCAAGGAGTGCAAAGAGCGCTTCCGCGCCGACAAGATCATTGAGGACTGGGCGGAGGAGAACGGCTTCGCGCTGCCCAAGCCCGTGGACGCCTTCTCCCAGGATGAGATGAAGGATTTCATCGAGGAGCACAACATCCCCTGCCCCTCCTGCGGCAAGCATAATTTCACCGATATCCGCAAGTTCAACCTGATGTTCAAGACCTTCCAGGGCGTCACCGAGGAGGCCAAGAACACGGTCTACCTCCGCCCCGAGACCGCGCAGGGCATCTTCACCAACTTCCTGAACGTCCAGCGCTCCACCCGCCGGAAGCTGCCCTTCGGCGTGTGCCAGATCGGCAAGAGCTTCCGCAACGAGATCACCCCAGGCAACTTCATCTTCCGCACCCGGGAGTTCGAGCAGATGGAGCTGGAATTTTTCTGCAAGCCCGGCACGGAGCTGGAGTGGTTCGCCTATTGGAAGAACTTCTGCCACCAGTGGCTGCTGGACCTGGGCATCAAGGAGGAGAACCTGCGGCTCCGGGACCACGACCCCGAGGAGCTGAGCCACTACTCCAACGCCACCACGGACTTCGAGTTTGCCTTCCCCTTCACCGAGTGGGGCGAGCTGTGGGGCGTGGCCAGCCGGACGAACTTCGACCTGACCGCCCACCAGAACACCTCCGGCAAGGATCTGACCTACTTCGACCAGGAGAGCAACGAGCACTACGTCCCCTTCGTCATCGAGCCCTCCCTGGGCGTGGAGCGGATGCTGCTGGCCTTCCTGTGCAACGCCTATGACGAGGAGGTCGTGGACGAGGAGAAGAACGACGTGCGCACGGTGCTGCGCCTCCACCCGGCGCTGGCGCCCTTCAAGGCCGCCGTGCTGCCTCTGAGCAAGAAGCTGGGCGACAAGGCCCGTGAGATCCAGGCGGAGCTGTCCAAGGATTGGATGATCGACTTCGACGATACCGGGAGCATCGGCAAGCGCTACCGCCGTCAGGACGAGGTGGGGACGCCCTTCTGCATCACGGTGGACTTCGAGACCGTTGGGGACGACAAGGCCCCGGCGGACAACTGCGTCACCGTCCGCGAGCGCGACAGCATGAAGCAGGTCCGTATCCCCATCAGCGAGCTGAAAGGCTGGCTGGCGGAGAGATTGGCGTATTAAAAAACGAGGCGGGGTATATCCCCGCCTCGTTTTTTCAAGAGCAGCTAAGACCTATTTTTAATAACGGCCCCTTAACCGCCCATCCCACGCATCGCCTCCGCCATCGCGGCGGCGTCCGGCACGTCAAAAATCGACTCGCCATAATGCGCGCGGCGCACGACGCCATCGCCGTCCACGGCAAACCACGCCGGGAGCTGATCCTGCAGACCCTCATGGGGCGCGGCCTCCCCGCCGGAGCCGAAGAACATACTGGCGGCCATCGGCAGGAGGGCCTGGAGGTCGTCTCCCGCCAGATCAAACATGGTGTCCGCCGGGAAGACGCTGAATCGCTCATAAAGCCTCCGCTCCGGGTCGCAGATAACGTCGAAGGGGAACCGCTTTTCTCCGCCCATGGCCTCGCGCACCCTCTCCGGGGCGGACTGCACCACCACCTTCACCTGTCCGCCAGCGGCGGTGACGGCATCGTAGTCCGCCGCCAGACGGTCCATAGCGGCATTGCAGACAGAGCAGCCGTAGTACCTGTGGAACAGCAGCACCACAGGCCTGCCGCCGCACTCCTCCACGAAGCGCAAACCGGAGGCAAAGGGCGTGTCATAAGTGAAATCGGGCATCTTCATCCCGGCTTCCAGGGTCAGCCGCTCCGGACGGCCGTTGGCGGCCCAATCCGCCTGGAGGTCCTGCCACGCCTTCAGCAGGCGGGCCATGGCGCTCTCCACGGCGCTGCGGGGCAGGGCCAGGTTAAAGCGCTCGAAGCCCCGTCCCTCCTTGCCGAACATAGCCCCCTCGTCCAAAAACAGCTTGGCGGACAGCATCAGCCGTTCCAGCTCCTTGTGGTGCAGGCCCAGACCGCCGAAATCCACCCACAGCAGATAGGTGCCCTCCAGTGGATAGCACCGCGCCTGAGGGATGTGCTCCGCCAGGAAGGACGCCACATATTTCGCGTTGCCGTCCACCACCTGAAGCAGCTCTTCCAGCCAGGGCTCGCCCTTTTCGTAGGCCAGGCGGCAGGCCTCATAGCTGATGGCCGCCTGTGACAGGGACATGCCCATCAGCTTGCTCAGGGACAGCCTGCCCCGGACCTCCGGGTCCTCGATGAAGATATTGGACAGCTGCATCCCCGCCAGATTAAAGGTCTTGCTGGGAGCGGTGCAGTAAGCGCAGATCCTGGAGGCCTCAGCGGAGACGGTGGGCAGGGCGGTGTGCCGGTACCCGGGCATGACGAGGTCGTTGTGGATCTCGTCGTCGATGATGAACACATGGTTGGCCGCGCAGATCTCCACCAGCCGCGCCAGGTCCTCCCGGCTCCAGACCTTCCCCACCGGGTTGTGGGGATTGCAGAAGATCAGGATCTTGTTCCTGGGGTCCCGCGCCTTGGCCTCCAGATCGTCGAAGTCGATCTCGTAGGTCTCCTCCTTCCGGATCAGCGCGTTGTTCACCAGCCTGCGCCCCGTGAGCTTCGCCGCCAGGGAGAAGGGGTAGTAGACGGGCTGCTGGATGATGATCCCGTCGCCGGGATCGGTGAGCAGGTTCACCAGGAAGAAGATGGCGGGCACCACGCCGCTGGTGGTGACGATCCACTCCTGCTTGCCCTCGTAGCCGTGGCGGCGCCTCTGCCAGTCCAGCACCGCGTCAAAATAGGCCTGGGTGGGATCGGTGTAGCCCTGGATCACGGTGTCGATGTAGATCTTCAGCCCCTTCCGGATCTCCGGCGCGGTAAGGAACTCCATGTCCGCGGTGGACATAGGCAGCACGTCGGGGCCCGTGTGGGGGTCAATTTTCCGCATTCCCGCCCATTTGCTGGAGCCGCAGGCGGAGCGGTCGATAATGGTGGTAAAATCGTATCCCATACTGAACCTTCTCCTTTTTATTGATACTGCCCTCGCGGGCCGCGCTCCACCACACTGACCGGCAGGCCGGTCCCATAATCCCTGGCCTCGTTGATATAGTCGGAGTAAGCCATCACGAACTGGTAGAGCTTGTCCGCCCGGGGACTCAGCTGGGCGTATATCCTGTCGATCTGTTCCTTGCTGTTGGTCAAGCGCTCACCTCCCCCGTTTGTGCCAGAATAACATAGAAAGCAAAAATTTGCAAGTAAAACCCGAAAAACGCCCCTTTGCGGCCCCCCTCGCCTCTCGCCCGGCAGTTTTCCGCCTCGCGGCCTCCCGATCCCTCCGCCCCAAAAAGTAAAAAACTCTTGACATTCCGCTCCCGGCCTGTTATGCTGAAAATGTAAAAACAATTTAACTTTCCCGGCACCCCAACGAAAGCGAGGCACAAAACATGAAACCCTTCTGGAAACACGTCCCCGACGAGATGGAGCGCCACATCCTGGCCAAAGCCCAGCGCAGCGCCTACCTGTTCCTGATCGCCTCCCTCTTCCTCTGGACGATGTACGAGAGCCTCCAGGTATACCTGCGCCATACCCGCCCCAACCTGCTTCCCTGCCTCCTGCTGACCGGGGCCGCCCTGGTCCAAAGCTTTTCCCAGCTCATCCTGACCCGCGGCGCGGTAAAGGACGACGACGACTCCTGTGAGACCGCCCCCCTGGCCCGCCTCATCGTCCTGTCCTGCGCCATTGCCGGCGTTTTGGCTGCGGCGGCAGCCGCCGCCGTCCTGCTGGCCGTCCGCCCATGAAGAACCGCGTCAAAGAACTCCGCCGCGCCATGGGCCTCCGCCAGGAAGACCTTGCCGCCTCCCTGGGGGTCTCCCGCCAGACCATCATCGCGGTGGAAAACAACAAATACGACCCCACCCTGGGCCTCGCCATGCGCCTGGCCCGCCGTCTGGACACGACGGTAGAAGAACTCTTCACCTTGGAGGACAACCTATGAAAAAGCATATTCTACCCCTTCTCCCCTGTCTGGCCGTCCTGACGGCCCTTTTTTATCTCCTGCCCCTTCTGACGCGGGACACCGGCGGCGCCATGTTCCTCATGCTGTGCGTGACGCCCCTGGCCGCGTTCCTCACCGGCCTGGTCTACGGCCTCCGCCGCGGCTTTTCTATCCTGCTCCCTCTGGCCGCCCTGCTCCTGTTCCTGCCCACGGTCTTTCTCTTCTATAATTCCTCCGCCTGGGTGTACGCCCCGGCCTACGCCCTCATCGTCCTCGCCGGAAACGGCGCGGGGAAACTGTTCCACGGAAAAAGATGACTTCACGGCTTATCCGGTCAATGACAAGCAAAACCATGTTGACAACACCCCCAGGACTTATTATAATGTGGGGGAAAACCGCCAAAGAAAGGAAAAATCCCCCATGAACGATCTCCACGTATCCGATTCCGTCCGCTATATCGGCGCGGACGACACCACCATCGACCTTTTTGAGAGCCAGTACCCGGTCCCCAACGGCGTGTCCTATAACTCCTACCTGATCCTGGACGAAAAGGCGGCCGTCATGGACACCGTGGACCGCCGGGCGGCGGACAAGTGGCTGGAGAATATGGACGCCCAGCTCCAGGGCCGCGCCCCCGACTATCTGGTGATCCAGCACCTGGAGCCGGACCACGCCGGCAGCATCGGCCTTCTGCTGGAGAAATTCCCCGCCATGGAGCTGGTGGGCAACGCCAAGACCTTCTCCATGCTGCCCAAGTACTTCCCCGGCGACTGGTCCTCCCGTTCCGTCACCGTGAAGGAGGGGGACGCCCTCTCCCTGGGCGCCCATACCCTCACCTTCGTCATGGCCCCCATGGTCCACTGGCCGGAAGTCATGGTGAGTTACGAGTCCAGCGAGAAGATCCTCTTCTCCGCCGACGGCTTCGGCACCTTCGGGGCCCTCGCTTCCGGCGAGAGCTGGGACGCGGAAGCCGCCCGCTACTATTTCAACATCGTGGGCAAGTACGGCGCCCAGGTCCAGGCCCTTCTGAAGAAGGCCGCCGGTCTTGATATCCAGACCATCTGCCCCCTCCACGGCCCCGTCCTGCGGGAAGACCTGGGCCATTACCTGGGCAAATACGACCTCTGGAGCCGCTACGAGCCCGAGGAGCCGGAGTCCGTCCTCCTGGCCTACGCCTCCATCCACGGCAACACCGCCCAGGCCGCCCGAAAGATGAAGGATATCCTGGAGCAGAAGGGCTGTCCCCGGGTCGCCTTCATCGACCTGTGCCGCCAGGACCAGGCCATCGCCGTGGAGGAGGCCTTCCGCTGCGGCAGGGCCGTCTTCATGAGCCCCACCTACGACGGGGGCCTCTTCCCCGCCATGGACCACTTCATGGCCCACCTGCGGGACAAGACCTGGCGGAAGCGCAAGGCCGCCCTCATTGAGAACGGCTCCTGGGCCCCCGCCGCCGCCAAGGTGATGCGGGGCTATCTGGAGGCCATGAAGGATATCAGCCTCTGCCCCACCGTCCACACCATCCAGGGCGCGGTAAAGGACTGCGACGCGGCCGCCATGGAGCAGATCGCCGCCGAGCTCCTGAGCTGACCCAATGCGGCTCCAGCTGGACCCCGCATCTTCATTTCCACGTGATGCTTGACGGCCGGAGGGCCCCGGCGTCCCGGTCCTGTTCGAGGACCTGACCACCATCCTGGGCGAACCCTGCCTTCTGGAGGACCCCGTAAACCTTGTCCGGGCCAAGGACGAATAAATATTCTTGCCGCAAGCAAAACCACCAAAAAGAGCGCCGGAGGCTTCCCTTTGCCTCCGACGCTCTTCGTTTTCTTTTCTCATAAATTCCGGCGCGGAAGGATCTCCGCAAGCCAGGAGAGCAGGTTATACCCGCCGTGGGCCAGAATGCAGCAGAAGACGGACCCGGTCTTCAGATAGAGCAGTCCCAGGCCCAATCCGCATACAAGCGCCGACAGGGTCTGCACCATATTGAAGTGCAGGACGGCAAACATCAGTGACGAGACCAGCAGCGCAGCGGCCGCGCCGCAGGAGCCCCGCAGTCCGTCCAGCACGAAACCCCGCATCAAAATCTCCTCCACGACCGGAGCCAGGAGGCATACCCGCAGCAAACTTGCCGCCGGAGACCTGGCCAGACGCTCCAGGGCCTCCTGATAGGCCGCATCGCTTTTGGGGAACGCCCGCTCCAGCAGCGGGTCCAAACAGCAGTCCATCAGCAGGAATGCCCCAACGGCGCAGGCCGCCGCCAGCAAAAGCCCAGCCGGCGTGACATTGCTCCAGAGCTCTACCGGCCATCGCCGCCGGAGCAGCCAGAGAAAGCCCGCCGAGCAGATCGCGGCGGCGGCGAGGCCGATCCACTCCGAGTAGCCAGCAAACCACTTCCGCCAGACCGCGACGTCCAGCCCCGTATAGACCAGCATGACCCCCAGATAGCCCACCGCCCAGAAGATGGCAGAGGGAATGCTCAGCGGCTCTGTTTTCATAGCATACCGCCCCCTTTACTCCTCCAAAAACCGCATCAATATCTGAGCGGTCTCCGCCCGGGTGACCCCGTCGCCCGGATCAAGCCGTCCATCCGCGCCGCCCTTGAGCAGCCCTTCACCCACGGCCCAGGAGACCGCCTCCCGCGCCCAACCGGCCACGCTGTTCCCGTCAGAGAAGACAGTTAGATCCCCTCCGTTCCCGCCGGAGGCCTTGGCGCACCGGTAGAGCATCACCGCCAGCTCCTGCCGGGTCACCACGGCGGTCCCGAAAAAGGCCTCCTCCGCCCTCCCCGACACCACGCCCTGCTCGTAGGCCCAGCACAGCGCATCAATAAACTTCGACCGGCTGGAGACGTCATGGAAGGGCAGCTCCTCCAGGGTGAGCCCGGATTTCGGGCTTCCGTTGGCCCGGTACAGGGCGTCCACGATCCCCCACCGGGTAGCCGGTTCCTCCGGCAGGAAGAAGGCGTGGGCGTCCCCCTGCATCACGCCGGCCTCCACCACATAGTCCACCGCCTCGTGATACCACGCGCCGTAATCCACGTCCTTGAGCAGCGCGGCGGCGCACCGCCTGAGCGCGGTATCCTCACCGGCGGACAGCGCCTTCAGGTCCACCTCGTACCCCATCGAATTGGCGGCATAGTCCTCCGCCTGGATGTAGATTGTATCCGGCCTCGCGCCGCCGGGCAGGTCCACGTTCAGCGTGCAGGCCGTCCCCGCCTCCTCCGGGAAGAAGGCGTTTTCCGCCAGCCGCTCCCCATTGCCGTCCAGCACGGCGGCGTAAGCCGTGAACTGATCGTCCCGCACCGTGACCGTCAGCGCGTCCCCGCTAACGGAAACCTCCGCCTCCGGCGGCGCGCCGTCCAAGGTCACCGGAAAACTGAGGGCCCGGTAGCCGTCGAAGGCGTCCTCCAGCAGCCAGCTGTACGACTCCGGCGAAGACCGGCGGGCGTTGCCGCCGTAGGCCTCCTCAATATCCTCATCGGTATCCAGCCAGGCGTATACGTCCACCTGGACCTGGGTCCCGGCGGGCAGCTTCCGCTCCTGGGTATCCGTGCCATCCCAAGCGAAGCTGACGCTGGGCACGATGCCCGCGCGGTAGGCGCTCTTGCCGGATTTCTCCAGGAGCCGCTCCTCCCTGACAGCGTAGACCTCCCCGCTCTCCGGGTCGGATACCACCATGACCACCCCGGCGGCGTTGCGCAGGGTGTAGAGATTCAGGCACAGGGTCCCGGCGGCGGTGTTCCCCTCCCAGACGGAGAGGGCGCTGCGCCGGTCGTCATGGAGCCCGTAGGCGTGGCCGTTGGAGCCCAGGAGCACGCCGTCCTCCGGCAGCGCGCCGGATTCCTGCCCCAGGAACGCCAGATTCGCCCCCAGGTCCGCCCCCAGCTCCTGTAAACAGGCGTCCATATCCGCAGGAAGCGCCCGCCGCCGGGAGGACAGCTCCGGTCCCCTCGCCAGCCGGAACGCCGCGTCCTGCACATCCCGAAAATCCAGGGGCTCCAAGACCGGAGCGGCATTCCAGCTGCCGCAGTACCCCAAGAACGTGCCGTGAGCCGACTGTCCGCCGCCGGTGGCCGTCACGTAGCCCTCCACATAGAAACCGTTGGGATAGACCTTCTCCAGTTCCTTGCGCAGCGGATCGCCGACGGCCAGCTTCAGCGTCACCGAGGTTTTTCCCCGCGCGGGGATGGTGACGGAGCTGGGACCGGAAACAGTGACTCCGCCGGTGATGTCCAGCGGCGACATCAGGCTGTACCACCTGCCGTCCATCTCCGCGTAATTGTCAGTAAGCGCCTGGACCTCCAGTGAGACCTCCAGGGGCTGGCCGGAGAGGTTGCGCAGGGTAATGGGGAGCTCAAACCGCCCCTCGCCGCTCTCCCCCAGCTCGATGAGGGGGTCGATGACGGCTAGGTCTCCGGAGACGGCATCCTCCAGATCGATGAAGCCCGCCCCCTGCCGCCGGGGCGAAACGGGCACGCCCCGCTCGGTGATCAGCCGGGCCCTGCCGGCCAGCAGTCCCAGGACCAGGGCGGCGGCCTCCTGCTTATCCGTGAACCCCCGTTCCCGCAGGGACTGGAGGAGCACGGCGCAGCATCCCGCCGCGTAGGGGGAGGCCATGGAGGTGCCCTCGTCCACCCGGTACTGCTGGTCCGAGGCCGCCCCGGCGGAGGTGACGGGGCCGCCAAAGGCGGTCAGCGCCGGGGACAGATGCACGCCGGAGCCCGGGCCCCAGGAGGAGTAGTCCGCAGCGCCCGCCTTGCCGAGTCTCGCCTGGGAGGCGGCGGCAATGGCCATCGCGCCGTAAAAGCTGCCGGGGGAGCAGACGGAGCCGTAGTCCGTATAGCTCCCCGAGGGCAGGGGCTTTCCCCAGGACTTGCCCTGGACGCTGGAGGCACTGTTGCCGGCGGCGCAGCAGACGATGACCCCCGACTGGGCCATCTGTTCGAAGGCCCGGCAGTAGATCCCGCCGATGGTATCGCTGCCGCTGAACCCGGCCCCGGTGCCCACGGAGAGGTTCACCACATCGGCCCCCAGGTTCCAGGCGTCCTCCAGCGCCCGGAGGATGATGGTGTCATCGGTGCCGCCGCCGGAGCCGTTGGGGAAGATCTTCATGCTGAGGATCTGGGCCGCCGGGGCCGCCCCCCGGAAGGTGACGCGCCCCATCCGGTCCCTCACGTAGCCCGCGGCCAGGGCGGTAACGTGGGTCCCGTGGTTGTTGGTGGTGGACACGTCGTCGTCCCGGCTGTAGTAGTCGTAGGCGAAGGGGATGCGCTGGGAGACATAGCGCCCCTTGGTGCCCCCCTTCTGGGTAAATTCCGCCACGTCCTCCCTGCTGAGGGCCGGGGACTTCATCAGGGACCCATCGGCGAAGGCCTCGTGGCTGGTGTTCAGGCCGCTGTCCAGGACGGCGATGACCGTCCCGTCCCCGGTATAGCCCTGCTCCCAGAGGCCGTCCGCCTTCATGAGCTTCAGGCCCTCCTCCGGGGAGAGGGCCTCGCCGTCCCCGGAGGAGGAAGCGGGCTCGTAGGTCTGGGCCAGGCCCACGCCGGCTACGCCCGGCAGCTTCTCCAGGGCGGCCAGCGCCCGGGGCTCCGCCTCCACGGCGGCGCCCCGGAACAGGGACTCGTAACGGCAGAGGAGCGTTACGCCCTCCGCCTCCTCCAGGGCCCCGGCCATCTCCTCCGGACTGGCGCCGTCCTCGTAGAGGACCACGGCCCGCAGGGGGCCGTCAGGCTCCCGCGCCCCCGCCGCCGGGGAAGCCATGTTCGTGAGCAGCAGCAGGGCCGCCAGGAATAGGGTCGCGATCCGTCTCGTTTTATTTTTCATGCAGGACATCCTCCGGTGGTTGATAAGAGCATTATATACCCTTGCCGCCTCCCAGGGCAAGGGTATAATTTCTTTATCCGCTTTTTTATCCCTCCGGAGGGGCCCGGGCGGAAAAATACAATTGCTTTTCCGGAAGAATCTGCTATACTAATGATTTGTAAGATCGTACGCGAAGGGGATAGAAGGGAGCAAAAGAAGATGGCAAACAAGATCACCGTCACCATCAATGGTACGGACTATACCCTGATGAGCGAGGAGAGCGCCGCCTACATGCAGAAGGTGGCCGCGCTGGTAGACGAGAAGATGAACGATATCACGGCCTCCGGCCGGGTCGGCCGCATGGACGCGGCGGTGCTGGCCGCCGCCAACCTGGCCGACGAGCTGTTCAAGCAGCAGGCCGCCGCCGAGAACCTCCGCCGCCAGCTGAAGGGCTACCTGGACGAGGCCGGGAAGGCCAAGGCCGAACTGAGCGAGTGCAAGCGGGAGCTGGTGAAGCTCCAGCAGCAGAAGCGGTAAGCCATGGAGCTGCTCTCTCCCGCCGGCCGCTGGGAGTCTATGGAGGCGGCGGTGCAGAACGGCGCGGACGCCGTCTATCTGGGCTGCGGCCCGTTCAACGCCCGAAGGGGCGCGGAAAATTTCACGCCGGAGCAGCTGCCGGAGGCGGTGCGGTACTGCCACCTCCGGGGGGCGAAGGTGTACCTTACGGTCAACACCCTCCTCTCCGACCGGGAGCTGCCCCAGGCGGAGGAGCTGCTGCGGCTGGCCAGCCGGTGCGGCGTGGACGGGGTCATCGTTCAGGACTGGGGGCTGGCCGCCCTGGCCAGAACAGCCGTCCCGGACCTGCCCCTCCACGGCTCCACCCAGATGACCGTCCACACCCTGGCGGGCGTGGAGGAGGCCGCGCGGCTGGGGATGCGCTGCGTGGTGCTGGGGCGGGAGCTCTCCAGGGAGGACGCGGCCCTGATCTTCCGGAACAGCCCCGTTGCCGTCGAGGTCTTCGTCCACGGGGCGCTGTGTATGTGCTGGTCCGGGCAGTGCGCCATGAGCGCCCTCATCGGGCGGCGCAGCGGAAACCGGGGGGCCTGCGCCCAGCCCTGCCGCCTGCCCTACCGCTTCGACGGCGGGAAGCCGGGACATCCCCTGAGCCTGAAGGACGCCAGCCTGGCGGACCATCTGGAGGAGCTGCGGGAGATGGGCGCGTCCATTTTGAAGCTGGAGGGCCGGATGAAGCGGCCCGAGTATGTGGCGGTAGTCACGAGGATCTACGCCGCCCTTTTGAAGGAAAAAAGAAAGCCCACGCCCGAGGAGCGGCGGCAGCTCGCGCTGGCCTTTTCACGGGAGGGCTATACCGACGGCTACTGGCGGGGCCGGCCCGGGCCGGACATGTTCGGCTCCCGGGGGGAGGATGCCGCCAGCCCGGAGGAATTGTTCCGGGAGGCCAAGGCGGCCTACGGCCGGGGAGACCTGCGGACGGTTCCGGCGGCGATGTCCGTCCGGCTCTGGGCCGGAGAGCCGGCCCGTCTGACGGTCTCCGACGATCGGGGAAATACCGCCGCCGTGGAGGGGCCCGTTCCGGAGGCCGCCCGCAGCCGCCCCTTGGAGGCGGAGGAGGTGCGGGCCCGTCTGAGTAAGACGGGCGGCACCGTCTTCCGGGCGGAGAAGGTGGAGGTCTCGCTGGAGCCGGGGCTCTCCCTTCCAGCCAGCGCGGTCAACGCGCTGCGGCGGGAGGGATTGGAGGCCCTGGCAGCCCTGCGGACCGCGCCGCCGGAGAGGCGGGAGGCCGCCGCGCCGGACCTGCCGGAGGACTGCCGCTCCTATGGAGAGGCCCCCGGGCTGACGGTGACGGCGCTCCATCCGGAGCAGCTGACGGCGGAGCTGGCGAAGCTGGCTCCCGATATCGCGTATCTTCCGGTGGAACGGGCCGGGGAATTTTGCACGGCCGCGTTCCGGGATCGGGGTGTGGAGCTTTGCGCCCTGCTGCCGCGCGTCTGCACGGACCGGGAAATGCCGGGGCTGCTCTCGCTGCTGGAGAAGGCCAGGGAGATCGGATGCACCTCCCTGGCGGTGCAGAACCTGGGGCAGATCGTCCTGGGAGAACAGACGGGCCTCGCCATGCGGGGCGGTCCGGGATTGAACGTATTCAACAGCCGCTCCCTGGCCCAATGCCGGGACTGGGGGCTGGCAAGCGCGGCGCTCTCCTTCGAGCTGCGCTATGAGCAGATCAGGGATCTGAAAAAGCCCCTGGACTGCGAGGCGGCGGTCTATGGACGGCTGCCGCTGATGATCACGGAGAACTGCCTCATCTCCAACGCCGGACGGGGATGCCCGGTCCGGCAGGGACGGGCGTCCCCCTGCGCCGCCGTCCACACCCTGACGGACCGGCGGGGGGAGGATTTTCCCGTGCTCCCGGCCTTCGGCTGCCGGAGCGAGATCGAAAACGGGAAGGTCCTCTATCTGGCGGACAAGCCGGAGTATCAAACATGCGGCCTGCGCTGGGCCAACCTGCGCTTCACCACGGAACCGCCGGAGGAATGCGCGCGGATCGTCCGGCTGTACCGGGGCGAGGCGGGAGACCCGCCGGAGGACTACACGCGGGGTCTTTTTTATCGAGGCGTGGAATAATACGGTTACAAAGGATGTTATGATGAAATTACAGATCAAGGTCATTTCGGATAAGATCGGGAAGGATATCCCCCTGCCCTACTATGCCACCGACGGGGCGGCAGGGTTGGACCTCCACGCCTGCATCGACGGACCGGTAGTGGTCCCGGCGGGCGGGGAGGCGTTCATCCCTACGGGGATCGCCGCCGCCATCCCGGAGGGATATGTGGGTATCATGGCCGTCCGCAGCAGCATGGGCATCCGGCACGGGATCACCATGACCAACGGGATCGGGGTCATCGACAGCGATTACCGGGGACCCATGAGCGTGGGCCTGCACAATTACCGCGATGTGGACTATGTGGTGGAGCCCGGGGACCGGATCGCGCAGCTGGTCATCGTTCCGGTGCTGCATCCGGAGATTGAGGTCGTGGAAGACCTTCCGGAGACCGCGCGGGGCGCGGGGGGATTCGGCTCCACGGGACGCTGAGCATTCAATTCAGTTGACAAGGTGCGCCGCAACAGCCCTTTGTAAGCCCGGCTGCGCTGGTCTGGTACCCGACCTAGGCATCGACTTTCTTCCGTACGTGAAAACGCGGAGGTTTGTCTTCCCTCAAATGGACTGCGGAAACGGGGGGAAGTTGCCGGGGAGCGGACAACTTGATACAAAATAGTTCCATTGGACGCCCAGGGGCGCCGGATGGAGGCGGCCTGGAAGGGCCGCGGATCAAACGAAGAAAGCGAAACCGGCGCGCCGCGCCGGAAGGAAATACTATGCCGAGAATCATTCTGGCCTCCCAATCCCCCAGAAGGAAGCAGCTTCTGGAGCAGATCGGGATCAAAAAATTCGATATCCTCGTCCCCCAGGCGGAGGAGGACTACGACCCCTCCCTTTCGCCGGAGGAGATCGTCTCCTCCATCTGCCGGAAAAAGGCGGAGGCCGCCAGGGCCCTGGCGGGAGACCCCTCCGCGCTGATCATCGCCGCCGACACTATGGTCTTTCTGGACGGCCTCCGGCTGGGGAAGCCCCAGGATCAGGTGGACGCCTTTACCATGCTCTCCGTCCTCTCGGGACGGACCCACCACGTCCGGACCGGCGTGACCCTGTGCCAAGGCGGACGGATCGAGACCAGGGCGGAGACCACCGCCGTCACCTTCCGGCCCCTGGAGCAGGACGAGATCTGGGGCTACATCCGCTCCGGGGAGCCCATGGACAAGGCGGGGGCTTACGGAGCCCAGGGGAAGGCGGCGCTGTTCGTCTCCCGGATCGAGGGGGACTACTTCAACGTGATGGGCCTGCCCCTGTATCTGCTGGGGAACATGCTGGAGGACTTCGGCGTCCATCCCTTTTCCCCTGAGGAGGATCTGTAATTGAAGCGTTCATCCAACCGATTTTTGATCATGATCCTCTCCCTGGCGGCGGTGATCGCCGTGCTGCTGAGCGTCATGAGCTACTTTTCCGCCACCTCTGCCGCCCTGCCCAATCTGGCGGGGATCGCCGCCTCCCCCTTCCGGGCCCTGTCCGCCGCCGTGTCGGAGACTCTGGGGCGCTGGGCGGACTACTTCACCCGGTTCGACGAGCTGGAGGAGGAGAACCGGCAGCTGAAGCTCAAGATCGCCGAGATGGAGGAGGACGTCCGGCAGGCCACCTTCGACCGGGAGGAAAACGCCCACCTGCGGAAGGTGGCGGAGCTCCGGGAGCAGCGCAGGGACCTCCATCTGGAGTCCGCCCGGGTGCTGGTGCAGGATTCCTCCAACTGGTACAGCCTGCTCACCATCAACAAGGGCACCGCCTACGACATCGAGGTGGGCGACTGCGTGGTGACCGAGGAGGGCTACCTGCTGGGCGTGGTGACCGAGGCGGGGCTCAACTGGGCCACGGTGCGCACCATCCTGGACAGCGAGTCCTCCATCGGGGCGCTGGTGTTCCGCAGCGGGAGCAGCGCCCTGGCCCAAGGGGACTTCTCCCTCATGGGTGAGGGGCGGATGGCCCTGTCCTATCTGGGCGCGGAGCCGGACGTGGTGGCGGGGGACCTGATCGTCACCTCCGGCCTGGGGGGGTACTATCCCTCTCAGGTGGTCATCGGCTATGTGGAGGAGGTCCGCACCGGGGACGACGGGCTGGCCCAGTACGCCGTGCTCCGGCCGGAGATGTCCCTGGAGGGGCTGACGGAGATCTTCGTGGTCACCAGCTTCGACATCGTGGAATGAGAAAGGCGTTTGCGCTATGCAGCCAAAAAGCTATCGTGTCTTCAAATGGGTGATCTACGCACTGGCGACGCTGTTTCTGTGCGGCCTCCAGGAAATGTTCTTCTGCCATATCCGGGTGCTGGGGCTGACGCCCTTCCTGTACCCGGTGCTGCCCGCGGTGGTGGCCATGTTCGAGGGGCCCCGGCAGGGGGCGGTGTTCGCCCTGGCGCTGGGGGTGCTGTGCGACCTGCTGGTGCCCGCGCCCTTCCGGGGGTTCTTCGCCATCCTGTTCCCCGTGATCGCCTCCCTCTCCGGGGGGATCGCCGGCAGGCTGCTGTCCAGGGGTTTTTTATGCGCGCTGATCGTGTCCTCCCTGGGGATGCTGGCCTCGGGGGCCTTCCGGATGCTGGTGCAGATCCTGTCCGGGGGGCAGTATCTGGGACTCATGGCCCGGATCTCCCTGGGGGAGACCCTGCTGACCCTGCCGGCCCTGCTTCTCGTGCTGCCGCTGTACCGGACCATCTTCCGGAGATGCACGGCGGATTACTGACCAAACGCTGAAGAGAGGAGTCACTCTTGGAATACGAAAAACACTTCTTCCGAAGGTCCAACCTTCTGATCGCCGCCTATATCGTCTGCCTGGTCTTTTTCGTGGGCATCCTCTACGACGCCCAGATCGTCCACGGGGCGGACTACCGGTCCGAATCCACCACCCAGATCACCACCACCCAGAAGGTGAAGACCTTCCGGGGAAAGATCACGGACCGGAACGGGAAGGTGCTGGTCTCCAACCGGCAGGTCTATACCGTGAGCTTCGATCCGGACCTGGTGGCGGACGAGGCGGACCTCATCCCCGCGGAGGGGAACACGGTCCACTCCGAGAGCGTGGCCCGGGCCATGCTGCGGCTTTTGCAGCTGCTCCGGGAGCAGGGCATCGTCTGGGAGGACGGGCTGCCCGTGTCCCAGGGCAGGCCTTACGCCTACACCTTCCAGGCGGCGGGGAGCACCCAGCGGCTCCGGTTCCAGAACTTCCTGCGGGACAGGGACTGGTCCTCTACGGAGATCACGGAGGAGACCAAGCTGCCCCTGATGAGCGGGAAGCTGGTGAAGGCGTTCGAGCTGTCCGCCTCCTCCGGCCTGACGGCGGAGGACCTGATGGGGCTGATGCGCAGGGAGTTCGGCATCCCGGAGGACTTTACGGAGCCGGAGGCCCGGATGGTGCTGGGGGTCCTCTATGAGCTGCGCCTGCGCACGCTGGAGCGGAACGCCGCCACGGTGCCCTACCTCCTGGCGGAGGACGTATCGGCGGAGCTCATCTCCCTGCTCAACGACGGGGGCTTCTCCGGTACGGTGGTGGACAGCAAGGCCGTGCGGCAGTACCACACCGACTACGCCGCCCACATCCTGGGGCGGATCGGGTCCATCCCGGACAAGGAGGCCCTGGCCGAGCTCAACGCGCCCTACGACGCCGCCAAGGAGGCGGGAGAGGAGGACCTCAGCGCCTACCACCACTACCAGCTCAACGAGCAGGTGGGCAAGGACGGCGCGGAGCTGGCCTTCGAGTCCTGGCTCCGGGGCAAGGAGGGCACCCGGGCCATCACCACCGATCAGAACGGGAAAATCACCAGCGAGCTTTACACCATCGCGCCCCAGCCCGGCGGCACGGTGGCGCTGACCATCGACATCGACTTCCAGGCCCAGGTGGAGGCCGCGCTGGCCAACGGCGTGGAGACCGCCAAGGCGGGAGCCAAGACAGATGAGGAGCGGGAGCGGATGAAGACCATCGGCGGCGCCGCCGCCGTGGTCAGCGTGAAGGACAGTGAGATCCTGGCCCTGGCCACCTATCCCACCTACAGCCAGAGGACTTATCAGGAGGACTACAAAGAGCTCTCCCAGGACCCGGCGGCTCCCTATCACAACCGGGCGGTGAACGGGGCGTATGCTCCCGGCTCTACCTTTAAGCCGATGACCGCCGCCGCCGCGCTGGAGGCCGGCATCATCGACACCAAGACCAAAATCAACGCGACCGGCCACTGGACCTATCCGGGGGACCCCAACAGTTACGCAAACTGCTGGCTCTACAACAGCAGCAGGGGGCGGCATGGGCGCATCAACGTCAGCGACGCCATTACCGTCTCCTGCAACTACTTCTTCGCGGAGATGGGCTATCAGCTGGGGCTGGACCGGCTCAACGAGTACGCCGCCGCTTTCGGGCTGGGGGAGCACACCGGCATCGAGATCAGCGAGCGGGTGGGCTCCCGCCACGAGAACGCGCCGGGTGAGGACCAGTCCCCCTGGGCGGGCTTCGGACAGGCCCAGCAGCTGTATACGCCCCTCCAGCTGGCCAACTATATCGCCGTCCTCCTGCGGGGCGGGGAGCGGCTGGACGCCCACCTGCTGCGGGACGTGACCAGCTATGACGGCGGCGCGGTCCTCTACACCCACGAGCCCCAGGTCCTGTCGGACCTCGACCTCTCGGAGGAGACCGTGGCGGCGGTGAAGAAGGGCATGGGAGACCTGGTGGCCAAGGGGTCCCTGGCGGGAGATTTCAAGGACTGCATCGTCTCCGCCGGCGCTAAGACCGGCAGCGCCCAGGTGGGCGACGTAGTGGCCAACGGCGTGTTCGTGTGCTTCGCCCCCTTTGAGGAGCCGGAGATCGCCGTGGCGGTGGTCATCGAGCAGGGGCGCAGCGGCGCGGCCCTGGCTTCCACTGCCGTACAGATCCTCAACGACTACTTCGCCCCCGGCGATATCGGCTATACGGTGGTGCCGGAAGGGACGCTGCTGCCGTAATGATTCAGTGTTCGGAAAATACAACAGCAAGGAAAGCGGTTTATGACGACGATCTTCGATTCCAGAGACACCCGGTACAAGACCCCCTACGGCGCGGCCCCATGCGGGTCTGCCGTTACCGTGACCCTTCGTCCGCCTCGGGACTTTACCGCCGGGGCGCTGCTCCTCTTTGAGGAATTTGCGGACGCTTACTGGGAGCAGCCCCTGGCCTTCGCCCTCGGGGAAGACGGCCAGGGGATCCTCGCCGCCTCCTATGAGACGCCGGAACAGCCGGAATTGATCTGGTACGCCTTCCGGCTCCAGAAGGAGGACGGAGAGGCGGTCTGGCTGGGCAGGAACGGCCTGTGTCAGGAGGAAAAGGCGCTGGCCTGGTGGCAGCAGACGGTCTACGACGCTTCCTCGCCCACGCCGGAGTGGTTCGGGCGTGGCGTTACGTATCAGATCTTCCCGGACCGCTTCCGCCGCCTGGCCGTCCCCGACCCCGCCGGGATGCTGGGGGACCGGGTGGTCCACCAGAACTGGGAGGAGGGGATGGAGTACCTTCCCGATGAGAAGGGCGAGGTGCGCAACCGGGACTTCTTCGGCGGGAGCCTGGCGGGCGTGGAGGAGAAACTGGATTACCTGAAGTCCCTGGGGGTGGGGACCATCTACTTCTGCCCCATCTTTGAGTCCGACAGCAACCACCGGTACAACACCGGGGATTATGAGAAGATCGACCCCATGCTGGGGACGGAGGAGGACTTCGGCCGCCTGTGCTGCAAGGCCCACGCGCTGGGGATCCGGGTGATGCTGGACGGGGTGTTCAACCACACCGGCAGCAACAGCCGGTACTTCAACGCCCAGGGGGCCTATCCCGGGGCCGGGGCCTTCCAGAGCAGGGAGAGCCCCTATTATCCCTGGTACGCCTTTCTGTACTGGCCCAACCGGTACGATGCGTGGTGGGGCGTCAAGACCCTGCCCGCCGTCAACGAGACCTGCCCCAGCTATATGGATTACATCATTGAGGGAAAGGACTCCATCATCCGCCGGTGGCTCCGGGCGGGGGCGGACGCATGGCGGCTGGACGTAGCCGACGAGCTGCCAGACGAGTTCATCGCCAGGATCAGGGCGGTCATGGTCCAGGAGAAGCCGGACAGCTTCCTCTTGGGGGAGGTCTGGGAGGACGGCAGCAACAAGATCGCCTACGACCAGCGGCGGAAATATCTGCTGGGGCGGGAGGCCCACGGGCTCATGAACTATCCCTTCCGAACGGCGGCCCTGGCCTATCTCCAGGGGGGCGGCGCGGAGGCCTTCGTGGAGGCCATGGAGGTCATCCGGGAGAACTATCCCCGGCCCGCCTTTTACAGCGCCATGAATCTCCTGGGTACCCATGACACGGCCCGGGTCCTGACCATGCTGGGGGTGGGGCCCGAAGGCGGGCCGGAGGAGCGGACCGCCCGGGCGGACTACCGCATGTCCCCGGAGGAGCGGGAGCGGGGGACGCGGCTGCTCCGCGCGGGAGCGGTGCTGCTCTACGCCTTTCCCGGGTCGCCTACGGTCTATTACGGCGATGAGGCGGGGATGGAGGGGTTTGAGGACCCCTTTAACCGGGGAACTTATCCCTGGGGCCATGAGGACCAGGCCCTGCAAAGGCATTTTGCTTTACTGGGCAGGCTGCGCAATGAGCGGGCCTCCATGCAGTCCGGAGAGCTGAAGTGGCTGCACGCGAAGGGGCCGCTGCTGGCCTTCGCCCGGGAGGAGGGGGAAGAGGTCACCGCCGCCATCCTCAATGTGGGAGACGGCGTGGAGGAGGTCTCCATCCCCTGGTCCGGGCATCTGGCAACCGACGTGATCTCGGGGCAGCAGTTCGCCCCGGTACAGGACAGACTCCTGCTTCGGATCCCCGGGATGGAGTGTATATTGTTGGTCTGATCCAGGCTCCGCCAGGGCTTCGCCCTGGACCCACCGCCCTTTGAAAAGGGCGGCCCCAAACTTTTGAAACCGCCCACACCTGCAAGGTGTGGGCGGTTTTTGGTACTTTTTTCTGTTGAGAAAAAGGATCACTTGGTCATGGCGCGGTGGAGGAGGATGGCCATATCGCCGCGGTTGAGGTCGTTCCGGGGGGAGATGCGCCCGCCGGAGGTGGGCAGCAGCCCCTGCTGGACCAGGCCCGACACCGCGCCCTTGGCGTAGTCCGCCACGCGGCTTCGGTCACTGTAGGACGCCAAGGCGGCAGCATTGCCGTCGGGGACGCTGATGCCAGCCTGGTTGAGGGCCCGCTGGACCATCAGGGCGGCATCCTGCCGGGTGAGGGTGGAGGAGGGTTCGAATTTGCCGCCGCCTACGCCCGCGACGATGCCTAGGGCGTACATGTCGTTGACGGCCTGGGCATAGTAGGACTCGGGGGCTACATCGCTGAAGCCCTGGACGCTGCTGCCTACGTTGAACTGGAAGGCCCGGGACAGCATCACGCAGAAGTCGCCGCGCCGGATGGACTTGCCCGGCTCGTAGCGGCGGTCGCCGGTGCCCTTGACTACGTTCAGGTTATAGAGGTAGTCCACGGCGGACTTCATCTGGGCGGAGTAACCGCCCAGGTCGTCGAAGTTGGCGGAGGCCGCGGGCTCCGACACGGTAATGCGGATGGTCCCGTTATACTGGGTGCCGTCGCCGTTGGAGGCGGTATAGGGGATGCTCACCTCGCCGTAGAAACCGGCCTTGGGCACGAAGGTCAGGCTGGACACCGTAGGATCGCCGTAGAGGCTGTAGATCGTGGAGGTATTGCCCTGCCAGCTGTACTGGGTGGGGCCGTTGTACTGGTAGTACAGCTTCCCGCTGCTGGCCTCCGGCAGGCCGGTGAGGCGCAGGGAGACCGGCGTGCCGCCGGACGCGGTCTGGATGTCATAGGCGTTGAGATGCACGGGCTCGCCCCAGCTCTCGTAGCGGACCAGGCCGCCCAGGGCGGCGTCCGCGCGCACCGTGATCTGCACCGTGCCCTGGAACTGGCGGCCGTCGATGGCCCAGCCGGTGAAGGGCACCGTCGCCACGCCGGAAAAGCCCTTGGCCGCTACGAAGGTCACCCGGTCTACCGAGGTTTCGCCGGAACGGTAGAGGGTGGCGCCGGGATCGAGAGACGTGGGGGCGGTACCGGCGCGGTAGTCGTAGTAGAGGATGCCCTGGCCGGAGGAGGGCAGGGCGAATTGCAGATAACTCAGGGCAGCGTTGGTGGCCTGACGGCAGGCGGCGTCGAAATCACTGCCGGAGAAGGGCACCGGGGTCTGGCCCACGGCGGTGTAGGTCACCGCGCCCGGCTGGCCGCTGCCCGCGCCCGCGCCGCTGGTGATGGTCAGGACCCCCGTGAAGGACTGGCCGTTGACGGAGGCCCCGGTGAAGGGGATGTCCACACGGCTGAAGCCGCCGGCCGCCCAGAAGGAGAGGTTGGCGATATAGGGCGTGGCGCTGTTGAAGTACCGGGTGGACGTGGTGGCCCGGGTGCCCATGCTGCCGGAGCTGGTGCGGTTATGGTAGAGGGAGCCCTGGTTGAAATCCGGCAGGGACTGGAAGCTGATGTAGTGCAGCCGCTGGCCGGTCACGCTCTGGCAGAAGCCGGAGAAGTCGGACAGGGACAGCTTCACCGACTGGCCGGGGGCGCAGATATAGGTGATGTCCCCGGTCCCGCTGCCGGTGGTCTGGATGTGGAGCTCCACCGTTCCCGCAAAGGTGAGGCCGGAACGGCTGGTGCCGCTGAAGGGGATGCGCACGACGCCGTTGAAGCCTTCGGCGGAGACGAAGGTCATCCGATCCAGCTGGGCGGCGCCATACTCCCGGCCCTCGGCGGCGGCGGTGCCCCGGGCGCCGTTCCAGTTCAGATAGAGGACGCCCTGGGAGGCCGGGGGAAGGGTGAAGGAGATGGCCGACAGGGCCTTGCCGGTGGCGTTCTCGCAGAAGTCCTCGAAGTCCCCGCGGTCGAAGCTCACCAGGCCGCCGCCGTTGTCGTTATAGGTGATGGCGTCGTCCAGGCCCTGCTTGACCTGGATCACCAGCTCGCCGTTGTATTTGACGCCGGAGACGCTGTATCCCGCGTAGCCGATGCGCACCGTGCCTACGTAGCCCTCGGCGGGGACGAAGGTGATGTCGTCCAGCTGCTTGGGGTCGTAGCGGTCATTAGGGGAGACCTTGGCAGCGTAGTTCCACTCGTCGGTATAGTCGAGGTAGAGGGTGCCCTGGGATGTGGGGGGGAGGGTGAAGATCACGTAGCCAAGGGGTGAACCGGTCTGCTCGTGACAGGTCTTGCTGAACAGAGAGGAGGTCAGCTCCAGGGGGGTATCGCGCTTGGTGGAGACGGTGAGGTCGGTTTTTTCATCAGTGATGGTCACCTTGATCTTGCCCTTGAAGGTGCGGCCATCGGCGGAGCGGCCTGTGTAGGAGATGGTTGCCAGCTCGCCGCCGAAGGAGGGGTTGGGTATGAAAGTGATATCCGAGATATACGGTCCCCGTACCCCTGTACGGACGTAGTAGGTCACCGTGCTTCCTACGCCAGCACCGGTATCCTCAGGGGATTTGTAGCCCAGGTACAGGATACCTTCCTTGGTGGCTACTCGAAGGTCAACGATGGATGTCAGCTCGCCGCCGGTCATTTCCTTGCATTGAGCGGCGATCTGGTTTTCCAGCTCAGAGAAGCGCAGCGGCTTGGCGTTGCTGCAGCCATCGGTATATTCGATGATAGACTCGTTGGATTCAACGGTGACTGGAAATTCGTCCCAGTATTCATGCCCGGAGGCGGTCACGGAGACGTGTACGGTGGCGGTGCCCTCACTGCGGCCCTCTACGGTAAATTTGCTGGTATCCTGGGTCGCGGAGGCGGGGGACACGACAACGTTGGGCTTGTTGTTGACCACAGAGAGCATAAGCTGCGCGCTGTCACCCTTTGCGCTTCCGAAGAGCTCGTAGTCCTTATCGGCAAGAGTGAAAGTCTGGCTGTTATTCTCCAGAATGGTAATGCCTTTTTTCAGCTCTTCGCTGAGCTTGATCCCGCTGACGGTGACTGTGACCGTGCAGGTCAGGTCCTTTCCGTCACTGATCGTAACAACCGAGGTTCCGGGGGTGAGTCCGTAGATGTGACCGCTGTGACCGTTATTGTTGGTATCCTCCGACACGCGGACAACGGAAGAGTTGTCGGATTTCCAGGTGAACTTCACCTTCTGGGTCTCGCTGTTATCCGGGTCGGTGACTACGGTAATGGGAATACCCCGGGATTCGGAGGAGTTGGGTTCCAGGGTAATGGTGTAGTCGGGGCTCTGACCGTAAAGGATGCCGCTGTCACTGCGCAGTTCGATTTTCTTGATCTTGCCAGCGTCCGGAGGTTCTGGGGCAGGGGTATTTTCATCCCCGCCGGGATCTTCCGTGGTGGGAGGAGTGGGCGTTTGATCGGTCCCTTCTCCCTCCAGCAGGGCCGTGGGAGTCAGTGTGAGGACCATGAGAAAGGCCAGCAACAGGGACAGCCACCGTCGTTTTGTGGATATCTTCATGAAAACGCTCCTTTTTCATCATTTGCCGGGATAGAAGAGCGGGAGCGGGCTTGCGCCCGCTCCCGGGGGTTAGTTGCCGAAGGGGTTAGGGTTGCTAGGGATTTGCATGGTGCTTTGGCTGCCTGAGAGACCAACGGTAACAGTACTGAGCGTGGTTGTACCGGACTTAAGTGTCAATGTTACTATAGGATTATTTAATTTCATAACTTTTGCTGACACTGTTATCGTCTTGCCATCAGCACTCAGCGATGTCGTGGGAGCGGAGAATGCATCGCTTGGACTGAACGCTCCATCCAACCCCGTAGATGCAAGAGGCCTGACACTCGTAAAGGTAAATGTTACGGTAGGATTAGGGTTATCTGGGGAAACCTTTACGCTTACACTATTGGGATCGGCGTCACTTATTGCCGCAGAATTGCCATCTCCCTTAACACTTGTAAATGTTACCGTATTTCCAACGATAACTCTTAACTGCTTTCGAGTCGTTTTTATTCCTGTCGGAAGGCTCGTAATAATATCCAGGGTGATCAGCGCTTCACCCGTTCCCTTCACCGTGAAGCTTGCGTCCTTGTTCTTTTGGTCGGCAGTGTTTAGCGCGAGAACACTATCCCTGGAAGAACTCCAATTATAGCTTGAGCTTGCTGCATATTGGGGAGGCGCTACGGAAGAAGTAAATTTGACCGTCTGATTATTAGCCTCGTCAATATAAAGCGTCTGCGTCCCTTCCGGATCACCTTCCAATATCCAATTCGGATTATTAGGAACCTCAATATACGCGGTAATATCCTGAGGCTGTTCAAACGGGAATATCTCGTTGTATACCTCGCTCCCCCACTGGATCTGTACGTTGATACCGCTCGTCACCTTTGTAACGCGGATAGACAGATTCTTCTGCGTGGGGTCACTGTCGCCATTGAACATACTGCCAGCAGGAATGAGGATAAAGTCCCCGTTTTGCCATCCCAGCGTTTCACTCAGGTTGGACAAGGTGATGGTCGAGTTCATGCCGGTAGAGGTAACATCTACAGCCAGACGATTTGAAAGACCAGACGGCGTCCAGGTGCCCAGGGTCTTGAAGATGTTGCCGTCAAGGGGCATTCTGCCGCCAGTCTGCGCATACAACGGCGTATCAAAGGTGATGGAAATCGTGCCCCGATACGATGTGTCCGTCGCGGTTCCCGACATGCTCACCGCCCACAGGTCCCTGCCGGTCTCCGGCGCCTTCGCGGAGCCGATACGGATCGGTGTATAGGCCGCATAGGCGTCAACCTCATAGTTCTCCTTATCACCCTTGTTAGGCGACTGGGCAACGGCCAAAATGATGTAGTTGGTGCCCTTATCAATGGCAAGCTGCTCGTTGATGATCTGGCCGCCGTTCTTCGTACCCTTCAAGGTTTTGGAGGTCAGGGGAACTTTTTCCTGGATACCGCCCAGGAAGTCACTGAGAAATTCGCCGTGGAGGGCTCCGCTCAACTCGATCTTGAGATCGTCGGAAGCGAAGATGTCAAACACGGAGGCTCCATCATAGGTGCCGCCCGGGAGGACAAGCTGCTCATCCGATCCCACCTCAGAATTAGCTACCTTCGTATGGCTGTAACGATGCACCAGCGCGTCCAGGACCGTGTATACTTCGTTTCCAGCATCGTCCACTATCCCCAGCTCCGGCTTGTAGTTCTTGGGCAGGGAAAATGCTCCCGTCGTGGTATTTTTCAGTCCATACGTCGTGCCAACTGTAAAGGGACTTCTCAGCAGTTTGATCATCTTTGCATTCTCAAGGGAGAATACGATGTAGTTCAGATTGGAGTCGATATCCGTACCAATCGTCGCGCCGCCCACCGAGTCACTCTGCGCGTAACGGCCCAGGGAAATGATGGGTGTGCCTTTCGCCGTCTTGAACTGATAGATGTACACGTGGGACGGGTCGTCCGACGAGCCCTTTACCACCACATAGAGGAAGTAATTCGTATCAGCTGACAGGTTATCGATCTCAAAAAAGTCCGTTTTACGGCCCTCGGTGTACTTTTCGCCGTGGTTGATCTCATTCTCGCCGGTGGGGTTCCGGACCCACAGCGGGTCGGGCGCGAGGATCAGGTTATACAGCTCCGGATCGTCTTTGGAGTTCCTGTCGGGCTTGTCGCTCTCATCCAGAGGCCCTTCCGGGGGGCTCGCCAGCGTTCCGGCCATCCAGGGCTGCATGGATTCGCCCTTGGTGATGTCCGGGGGCGCGAGGCTCCGCCTGCCGTTTTTCTCTACGTCTGTCAGACGGATCCAGTAAGCATCCCCCGTGCCGGCATAGGCCAGCAGTCCGCCGTTGTTCACATCTTGCTGATCGATGCTGGCTTCGCTCTTTACATCCGCCCTGCGGGTGGTAATGACCTCCGGTATGTTGTTGGGGCCGGAATCCGCCATGCCTACGGCCCAATACACAGTACCGGCAGTGTTCATATTGAACTGCACCTTGACGGAGTTGGGTCCCAGGTCCTCTTTCTTGATCTGGACGCCAGTGAAGTTGGGCAGGCTGCTGTCGGTAAAGGGCCAGGATATCTCCAGCGTGTCGGGGGCGGGCTTCTCGTTGTAGTTGCGGCCAATGGACTTGATGCCGTTGTTGCTGAGCCCCTGCTTCTCCAGAGTCGTCCACGTGTTGTAGACCGCGGTCTTCTCGTTGGAAATGGAGTCGAGCAGGTTGGACCGGCCAGCGCCTACGTTGATATGGAAGATCACCTGTTCATTCCAGTTTTTCCAGGTGTCCTTGCCGTTCTGGAACTCGGGGACATCCCTGATCTTGGTCAGGTGGATGGCGAACTCATAGTTCAGTTTGCTGCTGAGCTTGTTCAGCTTGGGGAAAACTATGGAAGCTCCCTTGTTATTGAAGTGCTTGATGGCACTGCGTCCGCTGGCGGATTTCTCAGCGCCGTCCACATTGCTGCTCTTGCCCAGGTTGAACCATCCGTTTTTGTCCGCCTTATTGGTTTCAGTCTCGGGGAAGATGAGATAGTTCTTAACTTCGGCCTTATCCGTCGGATCACTGGGGTTGGAGTAGTTGTATACACTGGGATAGGAGGAGGTGCCGTCCTCCGATACAGTGGATATCTGGTTGCCGTTCAGGTCCACCACACGGTAGTAGAGGTCATACTCCACCTGGTTAAAGGCCCACAGCAGGACGTCGTAGCTGTAAGAATCGCTGGCAGTCTCAGTGGAGGAAGGCGCCATCAGGAAGCTCATATCCACGCGGACCGCCTTCCCATCGGACACCGGCTCGGCGCCCGGGTCCACGCCGGGACTGGAGAGGTCTACCCAGGGGAACTCCACAATAAAGGGCTTCACATCGTGCTGTCCGGCAAGGGAGGCGCTTTCATTGCGGAAGAAGTCCACGGGGTTGGGGGAGACCATGTTCTGCTTGTTGGAGATGTCCCTATACTCGCCGATGGTGAAGAAGTACTTCGCACCGTTCTCCAGGTGCAGTCCTTCGGACGGGAAGGTGATGCGGATGCCGCCGGAGGGAAGGGATGTCACCGTGGCCTTCGTGTAGTCGATCACCCAGTCCTCCGTGGTCTGGGAGGTGCTCCATTTGGAGGGGACCCGCGTGGGCGCGTTGTTCTGCATATTGACCTTGAAGAGCTTGATGCCCATGTTCTCGTCCTGGGCATTTCCGAACAGGTTGGAGGCCAGCTTGTTTATGGCCGCGTTCCTGTCGGCCTCGGAGCCCGTCCGCGTCTGCTGGTACAGCTCCAGCAGGTCGGTGCCGCCTCCCTGGCCCGCGTAGGCGATGTTCTCGGAAACATCAATATAAATCGCGGTATCCGACATGGGGTCCTTGGTCTTGTCCGTGCCGGAAACCCGGGAGAAGGACTGCTTGAACTTGGGGCCCGTCTCGTCCAGGGTGTTGATGGTAATCTTTTTCACCGTCAGGGAGTAGTTCCGGTCCGGTCCGGCATTGTCCTTGGCCACATAGTAGAAGTCGTAGGCCGTCTCGGGCTTCAGACCGCTGACGCTGATGGTGCCATCGGCATTGGCCTTGGCATTTACCCGTCCAGCCTTTCCCTCGGCGCCAATGTTCATGCCGGAGGCCACCTGAAGCTTCGCGTAATCGCTGGTCAGAGGGGCGGTCTGCTCATCCGTTCCAGGCTCCGGCTTGGGGTACACGGTGCCAGCAGGCACGGCCACCCAATAGACGATGCCGTCCTCATTGAGGCGGAAGCTCAGGCCCACGCTGTTGGCCTTTACGTCCACGACATGGGGATCAATGATGAACTCCGGCGGCGTCTCGTCATCGGTGGTAAAGGTCAGGCTAGTGACGGCAGAGTTGTTCACACCGTCAGTCAGGAAGAAATAGAGTACGTAGGTGGTCTTTTCCGCCAGAGTCACGTCATTGACGCGGAAGGCGTCCTCCGTGTTCTTGTAAACGTCCCGCACACCGTAGCCCAAGGTTCCGGCAACAGCGTTAGTCTTCATTTCCTCAATCTTGGGAGCTACCGCACCCTGGGGCAGCAGCGCATAGTACAGCTTGCAGTCCTTAGTGGGCATCACCACGGCCACGCTGTCCTTGGGAGATACCTTGGACATGTGGGGATATCCCGCACAGAAAGCGGGAACAGTGTTATCCGGGGTGGCGAAGGAAATGACCTTGGTGGGACTACGCTTATCCCGGGCATCCACCAGCACGGCGGAGAGATAGTACGATCCGCCGGGGGTCAGACCGGCGATCTTAGAAATAAACTCCTCGTTGCCCTTAGGCGCCTTGACGCTGCCTCTGGCAACGGCGATGCTGCCGTAGGAGGGAGGCTTGATCAGCTCTTCCTCGCCAACGGAACCCTCGGTGATGGGGCTGACAGCCCAATACACGGTACCACTCTTGTTGGTCATAAAGGCGGCGTCCAGGCCGGTGGGCGTAATATCCTGTGCCTGGGGATAGCCAGCCAAGATCAGGGGCTCCAGGGAAGATTCCTGGGCGGCCACGCTGTCCATGATCTCGCCGTTGATCTCGGCGGTGATGCCGGGGCGGATGACGATCTCGTCGGGCAGCATCTCTACTACGCAGCCGGGAGCGTTGACCACCAGCTTGTCGATGTCGCCCTCGCCGGTGACCGTGGTCGCGGTGTCCAGATTCAGCTCCTTGACCACCGTGTTGCGGTCGATGATCACGGCGGAGCCCTCAGCGGCCTCGTCCACCGTCAGCTTGGCGATGGTACCGGCGGCGGCATGGACGGTGGAACCGGGGGTGCGGTTGACGACTTCCTCGATCCGGCCCGCAAGAGTCAGCTTGGGGGGCTCCCAGCCCTCGGGCTCCTCGCCCTCGGGGTAGCTCTCCCCCTCCAGGGAGATCATATGCAGGCCCAGGCCCTCGGGGGTGTTGTCCTCAATATAGGCGCTGGTACGCACGGTGGTACTGCCGATCTCGGTGATGCCGTCAGCGCGGACGGAGACCTCCTTGCCCTGGAGATTGTCCACCAGCAGCTCGTCGGCGGTAACGTTGCGCAGCAGGATGCTGGCACCGCCGCCCTCGCTGGAGCCGGTGCCGCTGGCGATGATCCGGCCCAGGACGGTGACGTTCTCCAGCTTCACGTCCCCCAGGCCAACGCCGCCGGTGATGTACAAATCGCCGCTCACCACGGTATCACGGAGGGTCACGCCGGGGGAGGTGATGGTCACGTTGCCGAAGGTGCCGCCCAGGGAGTAATCCCCGGGCTCCTGGAGGGGCGTGCCGATCAGGCGGGTGACCATGGAGGCCATCTCGCCCCAGCTCACGTTCCGCTGGGGACGGAAGGTGCCGTCGTCATACCCGCTGACCAGATAGTGCTCCAGGGAGGACTTGATGGTCCCCTGGGCCCAGGTGCTGATCCGGCGGGCGTCGGTGAAGTCCAAAATCTCCCCCGCGGAGTCCTGGAGCATCATGTTCCGTCCCAGGATGGTGGTGGCCGTCTCCCGGGTCAGGGGGTCCTTTGGGGAGGCGGTGGTGGGGGAGGTGCCCTTGATATACTGGGCGTTATAGGCGATGCCTACGTCGTCGTAGTACCAGTCGGTCACCGCCACGTCCTCGAAGGGCATCTCGCCTATCTCGTGGTAGCCGTAGGCCCGGTTGACGATGCCCATGAAGTCCGCCCGGGTCAGGGCCCGGTCGGGATTCTGGGCCTGGGCGGTGCTGATGACGCCCCACTCCACCAGCTGGCTCAGATAGGGGTCCGCCCAGTGGGCGGCAGAGGCCTGGGTCCCGGGGAACGCCGGGCACAGCCCCAGCACCATCACCGCCGCCATCAGAAGGGACAGCGCCCGCCGCTTCCAATGGCGGCGGGGGGAGGTTTGTGTCTGCTGCATTGATAAGACTCCTTTCATAAACGGCTCAAGTCTTGGCTTTCGGGCGGCTGACCTGGATGCTGAAGACCGCCTTGCGGATGGTGACCTCCTCGTCCAGGCAGAGGTCGATGAAACGGGCCGCGTACAGGGGCTCCGGCTCGTCGGTATCCAGCTTCCGCAGGACGCGGGTGCGCAGAAGCAGGGGGGAATCGGTGACGGGGAGGACGATCTGCACCACCTCGCCCACCTTCACGGGCTGGGCGGTGTGGAAGGCCACGCCGCCGCAGCTCAGGTCGTGGCCCTTGATGGCCCGCTGGCCCTTCCAGTAGCCGGTGACCGGGTACATGACGCTCTCAAAATCCGTCTGGATGCGCAGGTTCTCCCGGGCCTCCGCCCCCAGCATGGCGCCGGGGCGGATCACCAGCCGCTCCCCCCGCTGCATGGTCACCTCGCCCCGCATGGACGCGGAGCCGTTGTCCAGGCCGATGCACTGGATCTCCCCCACCTGGAGGAAGTCCACTTCCGTCTCCTCCGTCAGGCGCAGCTGCACCACCTCGGTGATCCGGGGGGACTCCAGCACCGCCTGGGCCAGGGCGTGGCCCGTCTTGTCCAGGATCAGATATAACCGCTCCATCACTCCGCTCCCTTCTCCCCGGCGGCCGGACGCTCCAGGGCCTGCCGCTCACGGCGGGCCTTGTCGGGGTCGGCGGGGTCAAAATTCAAAAAGTACACGTAGATCTCCACGATGGCCCGGTACAGGGAATCGGGGATCTCCTGTCCCAGCGACAGCTGGGACAGCATGGTGGCCAGGGAGTTGTCCTCGTAGACGGGGACGCCGCTCTCCGCCGCCACCTCCACGATCTTCTCCGCCATGTATCCCATGCCGGAGGCCACCACCACCGGCGCGCCGGAGCCGCCGTCATAGCTGAGGGCTACCGCCCTCCCCGCGGAGCGGGGCCTTTCATGCGCTGACATTGATGCTGTTCTCTCCTTCAAATATTTTTGGGAACACGGCGGATATCTCCAGGGGCCGGTCCATGGTCTGGACCTGGACGCCGGAGGGCTTCAGGCCGTTCTCCGAGAGGATGCGGGTCATCTCCCCCTGGACCATCCCGGCGAAGCTGGTCACCGCGGGGGGACCGAAGATCTGCAGGTCCACGTTCTCCCCCTGGCAGGTGAGCACCATGTCGAAAAAGCCCAGGTCCTGGATATCCATCTTAAAGAGGAACCGGATCACGTTCTCCCGGTCCCCCCGGCCATTTTTCAGGTTGTTCTCCGCGTCCGGGTCCACCCAGAGCTCGCTGAACATCATCTTCCCGTTCCACTCCAGGGGGAGGGCCAGATGGGTCAGGGGCATGTAGACGCTCTCGTTGAGCAGGAAGGCGGAGACGATGTTGCGGAAGGCGTCCTGCACCTCCGCGCCGGCCCCGCCCCGGAGGGCCCGCTGGGCCGCCTCGGCCAGGCTGGCGGCAAACTGGTCCTTGGCGGCGGCCTGGGCGAAAGCGCTCCGGTCCAGCAGGCGCAGCAGGTCCGCCTCCCCCACGCCCCCCAGCTTCCTGCGCAGGGCGGCGTTGGAGCCCAGCTGGCGGAAGGCCTGCATGACCCCCTCCTTGGACCCGCTCTCGTACCGGGCCACGTCCAGGGCCAGCAGGGAGATGAGGGCCCGGCTGAGCCCCATGTCGTTGGTCCGGGAGGTGTAGCCCGCCAGGAAGGGCATGATGGACCCCTGGAGGAGCTTCAGCGCTCCCGCCCGGTCCCCCGACGACATCTTCCCCTCCAGCTCCGAGACCATGCCCAGCAGCTGGTTGCCGTAGGTGGCGGGGATGGCCCGGGTCAGCCGGGTCAGGGTCCGCAGCAGGTTCCCCTGGACGTGGCCGGAGGAGGAATAGTCGCTGTAGCGCTTGAGGAACTGGAGGATGTTCCCCCGCAGCACCTCGGAATCCGTGCCGCCGTAGGCCTCCCGCAGGATGGAGAACAAGGGGCCCCCGAAGCGGTTGCCCAGCTGCATCTGGGAGCGGAAGAATTCGGAGAACTCCCCCTCGTCCATCTTCAGCATCTCCAGCAGGGCGGACATCTCTACGGCGATCCCCTCCTCCATGCCCGAGGAGACCACCGTCCCCTGGAAGGTGCGCAGGAGCTCCGTCATGGTCCGGGCCAGGCCCGGGGTATCGCTCATGCGCTGGAGGAAGGTGAGGAAGTTGGAATCATAACGCAGCGCGCGGCTTCCGGAGGGATCGCCGGTGTCCTGGCGCTCCGAGCGGTTGTCGGAGCGGGTGACACGGGTGGGGTCCGGCGCGTTCTGCAGCCGCGGGTCGTTGGGGATGGAGGGCATATTGCGGTTGATCAGGTTCGAGTCATTGCCCGGTACCGCGTTTGTCACGCCCAGCAGGTCTGGCATTGGCGTCACTCCATTTCAAATCATACTTTGTTCGGCCGCGGCAGGTCCCCGGCGGGCCTTTACCGGGCCCGCCGGGGCCTTCGCCGGAGGCGGGAGAAGAAAAGTTGGCGGACGGCTTATTTTTTGGCGGCATCCTGCCGATAACTACAATGATGAAATCAGCGCGGGGGAATTTTGCCCTTTTGGCCCCCCGCGGGGAACAGAAAAATTACGGAAAAAGGTGGCGTTATTTATGGGCAGTGGCAACGACAGCATCCTGGATATGTA
>CAJTVO010000025.1 GCA_910579485.1 uncultured Oscillospiraceae bacterium
CTCCGCCGGTATCATCGCCGAAATCTGTGACATCCATCGCTTTCGATCCCAAGCGTCTGTGGCCAAATTCGCCGGCCTCGTCTGGACCCAACACCAGTCCGGGGAGTTTGAAGCCCAGGACAGGAAACTCATCAAGTCCGGCAATCGTTTCCTTCGCTACTACCTGCTGGAAGCCGCCAACTCCGTGAGAAGATGCGACTCCGAGTTCCGGCGCTACTATGACCTCAAATATAAAGAGGTCAATAAGCACCAGCACAAACGCGCACTCGCTTTAACTGCCAGAAAACTGGTTCGGTTGGTCTTTCGACTGCTGAAGGACAACCGCCTGTATAAGCCGCCGGAGGGCTGAGCCAACGCTCACTGCTCTGACGAACAGGCCCTGTTTCAAAATTTTGCAGGGGCAGGGCTTGGTTTGCTATTGCCTTTTTCCTGTGTCTCTACGCTATTTCCGCTGTTTTCCTCTGAATTTTTCCTTCAATCACCCCTTGACTTCATACCACTGGACTATATGAAATAGCCATTTTCAAATATTTTTTATATTCAGAAATAGGAAATTCAACAACTTTCAGGCAGGACATTTCTATTTCTTCTGCATCTCTTGACGCATCTCTGCGGCTTGGCCCCGTTCAATGTCCTGGTCCATCTGGTACAGGGCAAAGAGCTTCAGGGCTTCGTCAAGAGTGTAGACGGTTTCAAGCTCAGTCTTTGAGGCGTACCCAGACTTGATGAGCGAGTACATCCTCATTTCCAGCTCCGAGAACTGGGTTACGTCGAGCTCTCCCCACTTACTAATGTCGGAGCTACCGTCCGCTGAAACCGTTCGGTGAGGCTTCCAGATCGGGCTCCGAGCTTCTTGAAAAAACCCTTGAAATTCAGCTTAATGACCTCAAAGCAGAGGATGAGCATATCCTGAATCTCGCCGCAGAACACCTCGTCGGCCAGGTCCCGGTCCAGCACCTTAACGCTACCGTCAGTGTCCGGTCCCTCCACGCTGATGTTCCCGGTATCGACCAGCAACCTCTTCATCAGGTGTTCGATTTTGTCACCGTCAACGCCGCCCAGGGCATCAGTGATGGAGGGCAGTGCCTTTTCAATGTCCATGTCCATCCAGTTTGCAGCGTCGGAGCTCTCAGCCTCGGCCTTCTTGCCGGCTTCCTTTTTGCCAGCCTCCTCTTTCCCCATGTTGCCGAACAGCGGAGCGAGTCCGCCGAGTACCGGGGACAGCACAGCGATCACCTCGCCGCTGATATTTGCCGCCGTGAATGCGGCGAATGGTCTGATGTAGAACGTGTTTTCGCCAATGACCTTCTCTGTGGTTTCCATGCGTTTCATGCGAAATACCCCCTCGTATTCATTACGCAGTATGCAGGAGGGGCCGCCTACCACGGGCGGCCCCTCAATTACCGATTTACTCGTTCAGGATGCCAGCGCCTGTGTGTATCTCCCACTCACGGTTCTGGGACTCCTTGCTGAACTGCCGGGATGAAGGCTTGACCGCCCACCCGGCGTCGGAGCTGAATACCATGCCGCCCCGCAGGTCCTTGATGAGCACCGGGAACATACCATCTCCGGTCTTCTGGTCTTGATTGAACTTGTTCTGAAGGAAGCTGTTGCTGTCGGAGGTCTGCAAGACCGTAATCTTGATGACGAAGGTATCGTCAGGGCTGATGCTTCTGACGATCTCGCCGTCGCACCCGACCCTCTTGGTGATGCCGTCGCCGTTCGGGTCGATCACAACGAAGGTGTCGTCACTGTAGCCGGAAACAATGTGGGACCCAAGGGCCATTGTGACTTCCTTCGGGTTGTAGGTTTTAATCTTTCCCATCTCTTAGCCCTCCTTCCTTACAGCTCGTAGGTCAGGCTGCCTTTGAGTTCGGCAAAATGGATGGCACCAGCGAGGCGAGCCTTGAACTTGCACTTGGTCAGCCGGCGAGATGCCTTCTCAGAGGCACTCAGGCTGGCGGACAGCGGGACAGAGGTAACAAAGCCGGGGATCTCGTTCCCGTCTTCGTCAAACTCGGTCTCAGCGATGCCGCCGGCGTCCTGCCCGGCCTTCAGTGAGGCGATCATCTGGTTCTGCACCAAGGCAATACCGCTATCTGTGTAGGGCACCTTCGGCCGGGTAACGAACAGGTTCACCACCCGAAGCTGCATATCATTCTTCAGCCAGTCGCGGAACCGGATAACGTCCGCCCACTCGCCGCCTATGGTCTTGCCGTTCATGGTGATGTTCTTATTGCCCACTGTAATGAAGTAGTTCAGGTTCTTTTCAGCCAGTAGCTTCATCTCGGTGCCGGTGAGCTCGGACGGGTAGACGGACGACAGTGACTTGAACGCAGAGGTCTCGCTGCCGGAGCTGTAATTAAGCCACTTGGCAACGAAGGCGACGTTCTCGTACAGGTTGGCGTCAGGGATGTCTTCCAGCGCCTGGCTGGTACTCTCCCGACCATAGCAGCCGATGGTGCGGAAATACACAGTGCCAACAGAGGGGATGACCTGGTCCTCGCCCTCCGCCCGTTCGGCACCAGGCGCTGGGAAGCAGTTCAGCTCCGTATAGGCGAACATCTTCTCTTGGGTCTCGATGTAGGCGGCGATCTCCTCGTAATACTTCGAGTCGATACCGGCGGAGCAGAGCACATACCAGCCATTCATGCCGAGGGCCCTTGTAATGGTGCTTGCGGGTAGCTCCAGCTCCTTCTCGGGGGTGTTGAGGGGCGGATCCTCCTGAAACGCAAACGCAGCCGGGGTATCAGCGCTGGGATAGGACACCTCAACGGCGTAGGATACATCGCTTGCCCCTTCCTTGCTCACGTCGATGACATAGCTCCGGTCGGGATCGCCCGCCTTCATGGCGGCAAGCTCCTTGAACATATTCAACTTCTTCAGGTCGGCCAAGCTCTCGATCTTCTTGTCCTCAGTGGACACAATGTACCCCTGGGCAGTAACCGCGTTCAGCAGGTCAATGAACCCAGTGTTCTTCACCCCGGACATGGGGCCGGACAGCTCAACGGAAAACTTTCGGGACACCTCACTGAATTTGATGGTGCAGCCGGTGAGATTTTCCTTCACACCGACATACTGCTTGATGGCGGCGTTGGTTCCCTTGATAACTGTTTCTGAAGCAACTGCCTCTGCGGACAGCTTCTGGACGGCGATATATACCTGTGTGGGCGTGGGGCTCTGTGCAAAAGCGACACGGGCCGCAACGCCGATGGGGTCTGCGTCTTCTCCGGTGGATACAAAGCCGGCGTCCTCTACCTCCGTGAGTTTCCTGTAGACTCCCACATAGGCAGGTGTGTGCAGACCACCCTTCGGGGGCGGGCCCATAATCAGCAGATTGTCAAAGCTTGCATCGTCTACGATGGGGGTTGCAATGTCGATATCAACAGTTGCAATCAAATCGTAGTTCTTACTCATCTGCTTTTTCCTCCTTAATTTCAGCTTCTGTGAAGTAGCCGGTTTCGATGCTTGCCAGCTCTTCGGTGCCGCCACCACTGGCGGTCGGCGTGAACTCGGGCTTGACGATTACGTTGTCCTCCGGCTTCTTGCCGCTGATCCGGTCCCAGTCTCCCGTTCGGCTCTCAGTGTCCTCCGGCGCATCGGAAGTATAGGCCGGTTCTCCGGTTTCCGGGTCCTTCTCGCCCGTGGGATATTGGACACTGTCCTCCGACAGAACTGCGGCATGGCCCACCGCCCTCTGGGTAAAATAAAACTGAGCCGTCAGGCGGGCCCGATACTGATAGGTCGTATCGTTCACAACACCTGTGAGGCTCAGCACATCTCCGTCAACTAAAACGCTGACATCGTTCCGGTGACTCCATGTGAGGGCATACTCAGAATTGAGGAAATCAACGAAAGCAAGTAGATCCTCTTCTGCGTTGTCCTCGTATGCCACAATCTCGCCGGTCTCCTCGTCAATGACCGGCGCCCCATTTGAAAACAGGTCAACCGTCAGGCTGAACCGAGACAGATATTTCCCGACCAGCACCCCATCCACAACTTCGTAGTTCGGGTGTGTCGGCCTGTTCACATTGCCGGGTGTGATGACCACCAGCGGGATCTTCTGCATCGGGGTCCTGCTCTGGTTCGCAAAGACGACCTGCGCCTCGGCGAAATACTTCTTGGTCAGGGCACGAAACAGCTCCTTTGCCTGTCCAACCCTCATGGGCCATCACCCCCATCCCCCAGCAGGCTCCGCACGGACTCCTTGGATGCCTCGTCGATTGAGAGGTAGCCCTCCTCGTCGACCTTGAGGCCAGAGCCGTCCTTTACCATGACGCCGCCGACATTCTTGTCGGTGGCAATCGGCATTTCCTCGTCTGGTTCCTTCGGTTGCTCGGTTTCGCTCGGTGCGTCTGGGGCGGCTGTGGGCGGGTCCTTGATGTCGGCAGACCTCGGGCTATTCGTGGGCACGAGGCAAAACTGGTAGTTGATGTGCGACAGCACTGTATGATCCCATTCCTGGGCCGCTGTGCATTCATACCATTCGCCGTGATAAAACAGCAGGTCCCCCTTCACTCCGGTTTCCTGATTGGCTGGGATGAGAACGGCGGTTCCGTGTCCCTCAAGGTGCTTCATTTTCCGCTCGCCTTCGGGCAGAGCCTGCATGGCGTCGGAGCCAATCGGGTGGACGTGCAGGCTCACAACAAAATCCTCACGCCCAGAAGTGATATAGCCGCGCACATTCTTGGGCTTGCCGAAGCGGCGGACCCAATACTTCTTGTTGAAGATCGTGATATTCACGGCTTACCCACCTCTCCTCTTGATGACGTAGTTCACCGACTGACGCATCGTGCCGGTATCGATCAAAGGTCGCTCCGACTTTTTTTTCTTGATGGTGGACGGGGCGTTCTCTGCAAAATCGCCATCAATGATCTCCCCCTGGACAATGCCCTTAACAGTCACACCTAGCGCATTGAGGGCCTGCTCCACGGAGCTACCGGATGCGATGGCGGCGTTTACCCTCTCGCAGGCGGCCCTCAATTCCTCCTCGTGGTTCTCGAAGCTCTGTTTCATGAACGGTCTGGCCGGAGTATCGGATGACCCGAGTTCGTTATAGGCGGCTATCTCCGCAAGGGACGTGCCATCCTCAGTGGTCTGATCACCTTGGAACCCGACCTGCACTTCAAGCTCAGAGAGCTTCTGTAGCTCCGCAAAATACCGTCTTCCCTCTGGCGTCATATCTGAGAGTCCGAAGCCCATCACATTTCCTCCACGATGCCGCCCACTTCGGAGGCGCTCGCATCGTCGATGAACAGGTTCCCGTCGGGATCCAGCTTCAGGCCGGAGCCTTTGCGGACCTTCACGCCACCAAGCCGGTCTTTCGTTGCCACGGGTACAATGCTACGCTGTTCGGCCTTCCCGGATGTACCGGACAAAGGCTCCCCACTGCAATGAATGGGGACAATCACCATTCGTCTTATGCTGAGATACTGGACACCGTAAGCGGTAAGGCCGAGTTCGGCATCCGTTGCGAGGTTGGAACTCTGGTTCGCCCCAAAGCTGATGCTGGAGCCTCCTTCGGACACGCTTCCAACAGCGAAACCGGTGCCGATAGCGCCCAGATCCCCCAGCGGGTTTTCTCCATTGCCAGCCATCTTCAGCTTGTGGCATACCAGATAGGCAATCGCCTGATCGTAGAGTTTGCTGAACTGCCGCTTACTCACCATCGGGCGGACCATTTCAATCCACAACTCAAGCTCACTGTCCTCGACAGCGGCAAACTCCTTACCGATGAGGCGGATATACTCGATGGCTTTCATGGCGATCACTCCTTACTTGCCCTCAGCGGCAGCCTTGGCTTCTGCCCCAACCTTGGCCTTGGCAGCGGCTTCCGCCTTCGCCTTTTCCTCGGCGGCCTTCTTGGCGGCGGCCTCAGCCTTGGCCTTGGCAGCGGCTTCCGCCTTCGCCTTTTCCTCGGCGGCCTTCTTGGCGGCGGCCTCAGCCTTGGCCTTGGCAGCAGCTTCCACCTTCGCCTTTTCCTCGGCGGCAATCCGTTCAGCCTCCTCAGCAGCAACCTTCTTGGCGGCCTCCTCGGCAAGGCGTTTGGCCTCGGCCTCGACGGCTTTCTGGAACTCCTCCTCGCTGTCATCGACGGAAACCCAGCCCTTCTTGATGAACGCCCTGATGGCAGGGGTGCCCACGATTTCCTCGTTTGCGGGCATCGTGTCGCCGGGCATCAGAATCCTCTCGCCGACATTGATAATCTTCGTGCCAGTGTTGATGAGTTTCATGTGATAACCTCCATGTCATTCGCGGGCGGTCACAGGATGGCACCCTGGCCGCCTTACGTCTTGATGTTAGCTCAAAGAGAGCGGAGCGGCGGCCAACCGGCCAACCGCTCCGCAAAAAGATCAGGATACACCAACAGCGATCAGGGCGGACAGCGGGTAGTACACGATGACGCCAGCCGTCCGGGACTCGCAGGGGATGGTGGTCTCCAGGTTCTGCACTTGGAGGGGATACTGATAGAACGGCATGGGGTTCTCCAAGGACAGCTTCCGCACATCATTCTTAAACAGGAACGCCACGCCAGCACCGGTTTCGTCAGCTGCGGCGTAGGGGTTAGTCTCGATGGAGTCGGAATCCAACTCGGCGGTGGATACAACCTCCTTGATGTAGGGGGCGTGCTCCTGAATGAACGCAAGCACGGTGGTGCTGGTGTCGGGGATGCGCCGGGTGCTGATGTCCATAAAGACATCGGCCGGGACGCAGAGCGTGTCAGGGCGCTCGACGTTCTTGGTGATCTTGGCAACCTGCCGGGCCATGCCGTTCACATCGGCAAGGATCTCATCGGCAGTCTTCTCCAGCCAAGAGGTCTTACTGGAATCCTTGCCGGCGGTGATGGCGTACATGGGGATGTTCTGGCCCTCGGACAGGACGCCCATCAGGCCGCTTTCCTCATCGCCACACCAAGCAATCTTGTTGGTCAGAGCGTCGATCTGGTAGCGGGCGGACTCGCCTTTCCTGGCGTCCAGGGACTTTCCTGCCAGCCTGGAGGCCCGCATCTCCTGGGCGGAGTAGCCATAGCTGTCGCCAATGGACTTGATCTTGGCGAAGCTGGGCTTGCCGGTCACATCGGCACGGGGCAGGTCGGTGGAGTAGTTGTCGATGATCTTCGCCAGGCCGGTCTTGTCGTAGGTGTAGTAGGTGATGGTCTCCGCGCCGGGATCGGCCTCGGAAGTCTGCGGGAACAGGTGCAGGGCGGTGAGCTCAGGGTACTCGACATCGTAGGACTGAGCCTTGACATGGTCGAGTTCCCTGGCGAAAAACACAGAGGCGTCCTCGGCGCTATCAAAGCGAGTGCCCTCGGACGCCATGATGGCAGCAGGGATGGCGGACTGCTTCAGCGTCCGCATCTCGGCACTGTCGTAGTGCAGGTGCTTGGTTTTAGCCATTTTCGATTCCTCCTCTTCTCTTACGCCTGGGCCTGATTGAACAACTCAATCGCGGCGATCTGGGCGCTTTTGTCAACGCCGCCAACGAAACGGGCCTTGACGGCGATTGCGGCGGGGGCGGCGGCTTCAGCTTCGCCCTCGGCCACAACGGCGGGGGCTTCGTTGGTAAAGCAGCCCGCCTCATCCCCGCTGGTAATCAGGTAAACCGCATCACCATAGGCGGGCTCGATGCCCTCGGCGACTCGCCCGTAGATCTTCCCGTAGCGCATGACGCCGACAGCGGCACCGCTGCGGACGTGCAGCTTGCCCTCCATGTCGTACTCGGTGGTACGGTTGTTGGTGGTGATGCCCTCGAACACAGCGGCGGTGGCCTTATCGTCCGGCAGGGCAATATTGATGCCGGGCTTGCTGCCCTGCACAACGCCCACGCCGAACCGGAGAACACCGGACTCTTCCTCGTTCAGAAAGGTGTCGATGGCGTGAGGCGCCAGGTCGACGATGCCGCCGGCGGCGCCAATCGGGGTAGAATAGCCGTATCTGGTCTGAGCACTCATCTTACTTCTCCTCCTTCGTTCTGTTCTGGCGGCGCTCAATCATAGCCTTCCGGCGGGCCTCGGAGGACTGGCTATCCTCTGCGCCGCTCCCGGCGGAATCCCGGTTGAACATCTGCCGCTTCTGGTAGTCGGTATCCTTGCGGGACCGAGCCTGAACATCCGCGACCGCACAATCGAACATGGCGCTCACATATGCGGCGCTCTTGCCGTCAAGGCGAATCTCGGGCCGGACCGCCTTGATGATGGCCACCTTGGCGGCGGGCAGGCTCATGCTCTCGATGCCGTCCAGGTGCAGCATGGAACCGACCACGCCAATCTGGACACGCTGGCGCACGATAGCGTCCACGCTGTCAGCGTTCATGACCGCACCGGGCACGACATCCGACGGAGTGGCAGAGGGAATGGGGTCATCGTCACCGTCGGTCTTGGGCTCGGTGGGGTCGCCCTCGCCTTCACCGTCACCCTTGGAGCAGGTGCAGGGGTCCTGGCCGCACTCGGGGCAAACGCCATCGCCCTTTGCGGCAGGATCTCCACCGCACTCATCGAACGCCTTCTGCGCAAGCAGGGTGTCGATGATGTCGAACAGGATGTCCATGTCGCCGTCCTGCTTTGCGATCACGCCGTTCGCCTCTTCCAGGCTGGCAGGATCGCCCTCCTCGTCGCGGCGGTCGCGGCGGTCCTTGACCATAGCCACCTTCTCCTCAACGGTAGCGGGCTCCTGGCCGGCGGGGGCGATGACGGGGTCTTCCCCATCCTGAGCGGCAGGCTCAACAGGATCGGCCGCAGGAGCGGGATCGGCAGCGGCCGTGCCCTCGTCGGCTTTGGCGGCGAGGCGCTGGGCGCGGCGGGCCTTGTACTCCTCAATGGCCTTGGTGAGCTCTTCGGGAGATAAGACACCGTCATTACGCTTGCCTCTCTGCGCAGGGTTTTTCTTGCTGGTTGCCATAGTTGCTTTTCCTCCTTTGAGAGTTCTTGCAGGATCACGGCCATCAAGATTTAGCCGCGCCTGTTCACCGGCTCTGGCTTCCCGGACCAAGGCCAAGTGGTTGATGAGGATGTCTCTCTGAATAACGTCGTACTCTTGGCCCTCCCAGACACCGGGGGTTTCCTCGATGGTCAGCTCATAGCCGAGGGAAAGCTCCTTCAGGCCACATTCTTTCATCTCGTCGGTGTCATGAATGATGATCTCGGCACGAACGTCATTGTTGCTGCGGTAGCCATCGCTCAAAATTGTGCCGATCTGGTGCTGATGGACGTTGTCCTTCGTTACCAAACCGGCATCGTGCGTGATAATGATGGGCTTCCCCTTGTATGAGGTGAGACTCTCCGCCTTGAAGACTTCCTCTGGGAGCCGCAGCTCCCTCCTGATGGATCCATCAGGGTTTTTATACTCGAAGATACCTGTGCTGGTCAGAATCGGTCTGTCCTTCAGGTAGCCCTCGGGTGTGAAATACGCCTGGCCCAGCGGCAGGCTGTCCAAGCGAATCACACGGGTTAGTTTCGGGGCCTCAGCCATAGACCCGCCCCCTTTCTTGGAATATTCTGGCCATCCGGGGTCATTTCTCTCCCTCGGTTTGCCCGCTGTCTCCGCCGTCACCGTTTTCGCCGGGCTTTTCGGCAGTCAGCTCACCGGGGGCAAAGGCACCACCGTCTCCGTCAGCGTTGCTCGCTTCTCCCTCGCTGGCGATTTCTGCCGCCAGTCTCGTGAGCTCCAGCGTCAAGATCTGGGCGTGTTCGATTTCATCAAGCAGAAGCCCTTGGTATACCTCGGACAGGTCAGAAGCGCTCTGCTCTGTGTCCTGAACGCCCATCGCAAGGCTGTCGATCTTATCGGCCACCTTGCAGAACTGCCGGGCAATGCTGCTAATCGTGTAGGCGTTTTTCACAGCTTATCCTCCCTTCCCTCCAAAATCGGCGCCGACGATACGGCGCCAGGGGCATCTCGGCTCCTTGCAAATGCGTATTTGTCCATAGCGTTCACCGCCTATTTGCTTTTTCCGTACCGGTCGCGGCAGAAGGTCCCCTCCCACCCGGCAAACCGGTCTCTCTCAACGACTTCGGGCGAACAGCCTTTCCTCTTGCACCGCTTTCTATCGCGCTTGCAGATACAGACTGTCCGCCCGTTCTCAATTCTGACAAAAACCTTGATTCTCTCCTTGTCCCTCATGGAGCATAACCTCCTACTTCATCGGGACATCAATGCTGTCGCGATCAAATACCGGGATAGCTACACACCGGCAGCAGTTGTCCTCGCCAGGGTGACACCTTCGCCCGGTGTATACCCGGCCCCTCTTCGTTTCATACCACATCTCCGGCGGGTCGTCCCAACTGAAAACCTTCCCGTTGAGCTCCCTATGGCAGTCTCTCACCCGGCCATCCCGAGAATCAGACCACCTGTATTTCTTGCAACCGGCGTCCGTCTGCTGAGCCTTCGTAAGCTGGGCGTTCAGCGTGGCCACCTGGTCACGGGCCAGGAGCTGGGCCTTGCGCCTCGACACGTCGTATGTCTCCTGGATCGCCTTCTGGATGTCCCGGATGGAGCTACCCTTTAAGTAGCTACTGAGGATGATCTCTCGCATATCCCCGAGCGTCTCACTCGGAATGCTCTTAATCAGCAGGATGTTCTCAGCTATCCACCGGCGGATGGCCTCCTCAAAGAACTCGCCCTTGTAGTAGTCATCCAGCAGGTCGATGCCCAGCGTGTCCTTCACAGCCCGCTTCCACTCTCGGATGGATGCGTTCTTCGTCATCTTGGCGATCTGCTCTACCTTTTGGTCGAGGCCATACTCGGCAATGCGCTTCTCCAGGGCCGCCGCTACATCCTGAAGCAGCAGCCGGAGCTTGGCGTCGAGGTCTTGGCTGTCGTCGAAACGGGAATCCCCGTTACGCTCCCGCCGGTATTCGGCCATCATGTCCGGTAGCTTCTTCTTCAGCTCCTCATTCAGCAGCTTCATGTAGGCGCCGGTGATGCGACGGAACTCACGCTCTGCCGTCTTCGGGTACAGAGGTACGGCTTTTGATTTGATAGTCTGGTGGCCCCGGAAGCGGCCCCGTACGGCCTTTTTGACCATCTCTTGATGTTGGGTATTGTTCACGGACGGTACCCCCTTCACGGTCTTTTACGGAGGTTTGGCGATAGGTTTTCGATTTGTGTTGGCATCAAAAAAGCAGGGTGCCCGAAAGCACTCTGCTCATTTCTTGTGCAGTTTAGATTTGTCAGCTCTCATCTATATCATCTTCATTGACAAACCCTTCTTCTTCGGCAAGGGCATTTCCGAGAGCGGTAACAATATCCGAAGCAATTTCACATCTTTCGGAGTCTTCCCCCCCATCAGACTTGCAGACCTCTTCGACTTCAATGTTGCACATCGTTTCATAAACGACATCATAGAGCGTATCGTCATCCATTGCAAAAAGCCGCTTTTCATCCAATGAGCACTCTTTGCAAATAAAGATAATTTCTTTTGCGCTGAGGTTTTTAAGCGCTTCTCTCATGACTACCCGCCTTTCTTTGCTCTTTGCCCTTTGTAAATTACAGTTTTTACCTGCCCAATGTCATCTACGAAAACAACGCTTGTTCCACGATATGTGTATACCGTTCTGCCTGGGACATTCCCTGGTGTCGCTCTCCCTTTTTTTAAAGCGGCGGAAATGCTGCTCGGATAAACGTTTCTTTTCTTGGCCTGCTTGTATAAATGAGGGTCGATGGCTTTTACAACTTTGCCACCAGATGTTGTTAGACCAGTCAAGGCCTTTTCATAGTCAACATTATGAAACGTTGTTCCGCCACCACCGGACGACGAGCCACCAAGCTTGCCTTTCCGACCCTCATGCCCGAAGTTCCCAGAACCAGGGCCTCCGTCCCCTTCAGTGATTGATAACTTAATTGTAGGGGATTTACCGCCTAAGTCAATAGGTTCTTTTGTTAAATTTTTATTACCAGAACTATGAGTACCTCCGTTACATTCTGCCGCGATGATGCTGTCCACCAGATTTTCGTACACTTCCCCACCGTCGTCCCAGAAAAACAGGGAGGTTTCGATGCACTCCTTCAGGATCTCCAGACCATCAGCAAACGGCTGGAACATGGAGGCCGCGAGCTGCTCCAGCTCCTCCATCGTGCGGAAGGTGGCGCCCGTCATCTCCAGGTCAACGCAGTCTGGCTCTCCCTCATACTCGGTGCACAGGAACAGGTACGGCTCCAGCCCGGTCTCTGGCTCCTTCGGGCCCCGCCCGAGAGGGATCAGGCTCTTTGGGCTGATACCGAACTCCTCCTCGGTCTCCCGGAAGGCAGCCTGTGTCGGTGTCTCTCCCGGCTCAACATGGCCGCCCGGCCCGCAGATCAAGCCGTACCCGAAATCGTTGTGCCGTGTGCCTGTGAGGATTTTGCCGTCTGAAATCACCAGAACGCCCACGGAAGATGGGTTTAGCCCCTCGGTAGTATTGGGGGTAGGGGTATCGTTTGCGTCCGCCTGTGAGGCTCTGGCAGCCTGTTGCTTCTCTTCTTCGCTCATATCCTGGGGGAGTTTCGTGGCCGCCGGGGCTGCTGCGGGAGCTTTCCCTTCGTTGCCGGGATCTCGGTTATGCTCCTCAAGACTGACCCCCTGGCCGTACTCGGCAAAGGCTCCTTGTTCCGTAATGCTGCTAGTCTCTCCCTGTGGAACAGAACCGGGCCCCATCCCCTGCGCCGCATTGGCTGTGCCCTGTTCCATTCCCTGTGGATTTGTCCCGGGCGGAACATCGCCGCCCATCTGGGCCTCCATGCCAGCAAACAGCTCCTCATCGTCGTACTCGTCGAGCATATTCTCCACGTCAAACTCCTCGCTGTCGGCCAGCTTTTTGCGGACCTCCGACGGGTCGATGACCTGCTTGTCGATGTAGGTTTGCGCCGTCTGCGCCCTGGTCAGCTGGGTCTGGGCCCGCTTCTGCTCAAGGTCGGCCTGCTCCATGTCACTCAGTGACCACAGCGGATTGAAGGAGATCTTGATTTTCGGCACCTCGTCAACCTCTCCGGTGCGGACACCAGCCTGGAATACCACGGAGAGCAGATAGCGTAAGTTCTTCTTCACCATGCGCTTCTGGATTCTCTCCAGGGCGTTGTACCAGTTCTCAAGGTCGGCATCACCAGTGGCGTTCATGCCAGCCGGGGATCGCCCAAATAGGATAGTTTGCGGGATTGAGGTCAGCGCTGACAGGAAATTGCAGGTCGAGTCGATGACATCAGACACTCCGCTGAACTGGAACTGGCGGAAGTCGTAGTCCTCACCCTCGCTGTCAATGGTAATACTGTTCAGCAGGCCACGGGCCATGTCGATGGTCTGGAGCCTACGAAGCACACGGTCTTCGCCTTCTTCTGTGGCCAGCTCGGCGGCCAGGTCCTTCATCTTGTAGACCGCCTGCACCGACCTGTCGAGCAGCTTTGTGGCGCTGCCATGGGCAATCTCAGCGTCACGGATGGCCCGCTGGATGCGCACATACTCCGGGATGCCCCAGAGCTGGTAAACCGAGCTGGTCGTATTCTCCGGCAGGATACCGTTCTGGAACACAAGGCACCGGCTGTCGTGGACCACGAAGCTGCCGTATCGGCTACTCACATGGTATCGTTCCGGCATACCCAGCCGGGAACCCCTTGTGCGAAACGGGTCTTGCGGGTCGTAGGAGAACATACTCCATTCCTCCGGCTGGATGACGGACCGGTCGTACACACGGATGTCGTCGATGGACCGGATGCTGCGCCAGTCAAGGGGCTCCTCAAGACCACGCCCATCGTTGATGAGCATGACGGCGATGGAGCCGCCGAAAAGTCTGGCCCACCGGATAGCGGTCATGGCCGTCTCTTCCCAGTCCAGCTCATCCAGGGCCTCAGTGAAGAAGTCCTCAACCCTTTGGTCCTTCAGTCCTTCCAGCTTGAATCCGTGCTTGATGGCTTCCTCCGCTGGCGTGTCGATGATCTTTGCAAACAGGCCGTTGCCCTCGTAGTACATGGTCAGCAGTTCGTCCGGAACCATCGGCTCAGCCTGATAGCGATACCGCTCTGTGGTGTCCTGCTGGGTTCCGTACCGGTTGAGCAGATTCACATACCCATCGGCGCGGAAGGGGCGCACAGCCTTGCCGGTCTGCTGCTCGATCAGGTGGGCATACCTCGCCATGCGCTCCGCCTGGTCTTTCCGCCTGTCGCCCATGTCAATCACCTCCGGTTCTCTCAAATCAGGTTGCCGACGTTGAACGCCGACTTAATCTCGATCTCGGCAAAGCCGTTGGCGGCTGCGTCGACCATATCCTTGAACTTTCCGTCTGGGAAGTTCTCCAACTGCGTGAGGAACGCTTCGTTCCATTCTCCGTACATGATGTCGAAGTTGCCCGCCTGCCACTGTGCGGCCATTGGCTCCGCCCTGGACTCCTTGCTGCCGCTTTCCAGCACAGCGGTCACATCGAATCCCGACAGGAACTTGATGTAGGACTGCGCCTGTTCCTTTCCGGCTTGTCCGGGGTCCTGCGGCAGACGAATCCTGACCCTCTTGTAGGCGGCCCTGTCCGACTGCGCCGTGAGCTTGATCGTCTTGCGCACGTCTGAGGCGGACATCTGCTTGTTGATAACGTCCGCCACAATGTACCGGCCATTTTTCCTCTTCCCAATCAAGACACCGGCCGTATACGCCGGATCGCCTTTCTCGGTCTTCTCCGTGGCTGCAAGGTCCCAGCACCGGACCCACTGGACAACGTCCTGCGGCATGATACTCAGGATGTCGCCTACCTGCGTCCGCTTGAAGTAAAGCCCAGCGGCGGCCCTAATCTTCCAGTTGCCTTTCAGCAGCCGCTCTCTCTGGATTAGTGACAGGGCCTTCAGGTTGGCCAGGTAGCCGGGGTCAATTTTCAGCAGCTCTTGGTTGTCGTACACGGACGACATGATAAAAGTCACCGACTTGGGCTCGTCACGTTCCTCTTTGGTCTTCAGGTCAAACCGTTCCCAAAGCTCCTCTTTCGTGTCGGCCCAGGTGATGACTTCATCTCTCCGCATCATCCAGCGGATAACGCCGGATCTCTCGGGTATGGGGTATCCTGTGTCTTGGTCGATCCACCACTCAATGAACTTGGCGACCCAGCTATCGGCGTCCGGGTTGCAGGTGGCCCGCATGAACGGTTTTACGCCACACATCGACCTGTTTCGGGAGAGCATAAAAAAAACCATCTCTTCCGAGAAGTGGGTCAGCTCATCAAAGCCAATCTCGCAGATCTGAGCGCCCTGCCAGTTCTCCAGCTCTTCCTCGCGCTCAATGTGAGCAAACGACACCTTCCCCATCGGGTCTCCGTTGGCATCATTGAAGGTCCAACTCCCGTCCGAGATTTTCCGCTGCGCTCCCCTGAGCCCTTGGAACATCCTCTGTGCTTCGTCCCACAGACCGCCTTGACTGAATATCTGGTTGTAGTTCTTCCTGAAAATCGTGCAGCCGAAGCCCTTGACATTCTTGTATCTCAGCGGCGACAGCAACAGGCCGTAGGTTTTGCCGCCGCCGGCTGCTCCACCGTAGATGCAGATGTCCGCCGGCGTCGCCAGGAACTGCTCCTGCGGTCCGAACTGAGGGCGCAGCACACGAACTTTCTTACTTTCCGGTTTGCTCATCCGGGTCCCGCCCATTCGCCGGCAGATAGATCACAACATCCTCGGAGTCATCGCCGGCGGAGAGGGCGACTTCCTGGCGCTGCGACCACTGGGTGCGTCTCCGGTTATTCAGCCAGTACATGATGGCCATAGTGTCCGGCACAATGGTCTTGGTCGTATTCTTGACCCGGACCGGCTTCTGCTCTCCGGTCTTCGGGTCCATGTCGATGGTCTTCTCAACATCTGTTACCTGGTAGCCGAGGGCCCTCTGGTACAAGGACTTCTCGACCTTCGAGTCGGCGATGTCCTTCCCCTCCGTCACCGCCTTATCGAGGCTCTCGTGCTCCTGCCTCCAGCGGATGAAGGTCCGGGTCGAGACGCCGAACGCCTGGGCGATCTCCTCGTTCGTAGCGCCTTTGATAGCCAGCGACCAGGCCCAATCGTCGTGATACTCAGAATTGTACTTGCTGAGGGCTGGCATATCACATCACTCACTTTCCTGCCAGGTAATCGGTGGACCACTTCTCAATCAACTGCCACCGGTTCTTGCTGGTGACTGTACCTTCCTTTTCTGCCTTCTTGATGGCTTTGGTAATCGTGGCCGCAGACTCCGCCGGGATGGCATTGCTTCCGAACAGCTTCGTCAGGTATGTCCAGTCCTCTTCCTCGTTGAAGCCCGCATCGTCCATCTTTTCAGTGACACTCTCAATCATCGAGTGGATGGCAGCACCAACGTTGCGGATGTCCGAGAACTTCTGATACCGGGCCAGCGCCTCGATAAAACGCTTGCACTGTTCATATGGGGCCACGCCAATGATCTCCGGGGCAGAGCTCTCCAAATTCTTGACCAGGGCATCCATGTCCTTGATCTGGTGGGGCAGAAACGAAAACGTGATATTCTTGAAGTCGAACTGCAACGCAGGCGATAGCAGCTTGTCGTACTGCTCCAGCGGCTCCTTCAGGACATCCTTTCCGACAAAGCTCTCCAGCATATCATCCACATCATCCAGCATCTTGCAGATCTCCTTCAACACGTCCTGGTCGTCGAATCCGCTGATGGCGTTGTGGGCCAACTGCTTTGCCGCAATCTTGCTTCGAGAGAGGCCGCTCACGTCGATGATGGCGACAATCTCCTTCAGCTCGGCCGCCCTGGCGCTCTTGATCCGATGATGGCCGGAGATGATCTCCAGAACTCCATCCTTCTCCACCAAGAGAGGCAAGCTTTCAAGCTGTCCCCTGTTCTTGATGTTGGCGGTCAACTGGTCCTGCATCTCCTTCTTCATGATTCGGGCATTGATGTCCTGCTCTCGGACCTTGTCGAGCGGCACCTTTGCGATGATGAGGCCCGTACCCATGTCATAGATCTTCTCGTAGCTTACCGCTGTTGTCTGCTCTCCTGCCATTTCTTTTCCCTCCTAAGCCATTCGGCAAGTGTGGCCTTCTCATCGCGCCCCTCCACGAGAGAGGCCTCATACGTAAGCTTGTATCCGTTCTGCGCATCCTCCTGCCGGTTGACCAGCTTCATGATGCCCCGAACCTCTTTGTTCTCCGCATACTTGGTCAGCATGGCCGTCCTCATCTTGACGACCTTCTCTTTGTCGATGTCATCCAGCAACGTGTCGACGAACTGCCGGTTCTGCGCTAGCATATAGCACAGGCGGCCGAGCCGGAACTTCTCGTGTGGAGCCTTCATCACATACCAGACAAAGATCGAATCGGCAGCCATCTTCGAGATCCCGAACACAGCGGCCACATAGCCGTCGATCAGCAGTGCCCGGTTGTAGGTTGCCTGGGAGCCCACGAAGTTGTGCGTCCAGAGCATCCGGTAATACTGGGCGTTCGCACCGGTAATCTGGACGATCTTCACGTCGCTGTCCTCGGTGATCTCATAGTCCAGCGGGAGCATACTGCATTTCAGCGGTTCCAGCTTGCCCTCGGTTGGCCTCTTGATCTTCTTCCCCTTGGCCAGGGCCACAGCCTCTTCCTCACGGTTTGTCGTGATGTAGGAGTTCAGGTCCGCCCTGGTGCCAGACCGGGCAAAGATCGTGTGCCCGACAGCTTCCCCAGCTTTCTTCTCCTGGTAGCACAGCAGCAGGGCCGGGGCATCCATCATCAGATTGTAGAGCTCCTTGTGGCCCGTCTCCGGGTCAAACATACCGTACGGCGGCTCCTTCCAGGTCATCTTCCCCTGGGTGTCATAGAACTTCTCGTACCCGGCAAAGTAGGTCGGCGGATTCGCCACGATAATCGTATGCGGGTCATCCATAACCTCTCGGATGTGGTCCCACATATCCAGCGGCCGGTAGCTCATGCCGCCCAGCAGGTTCCGTGTGACCTCAAGCTGCCGGCGTATGCTCTCGATGTGCTCCTCTCTTCTGGTGCGCAGGTCGCGCAGGATATTGTGAAAATACTCGTTTCCCGCATTCTTCGATGTTCGCAGATAGATTTGTGCGTACAGTGCCACGGCTGGGTCAAGCAGATCCTTGTCCTCAAATCCGTGGGCGTGGATCTCCAGCGGAGCGAGAGACTGCCCCGTGATGGCATATCCCATCACGGATGTCATCATGTTCACGTCGCTGGTCTCGATCTGCTCAGGCTTGAAGCCGGACTGGATTGCCAGATTGGCCATGGCGAATGTACCAGCGCAAGGCTCTACGAACCTCGTATACCCAGACTGCCGGGCGGTCTTAATCAGTTCGATCAAGAACTTCTGCTCCACCCCATTCAGGCAGCCAAGAAACATTGCGCCTGGGTCCATGAAATACGCCATTGTCCTGACCTCCTCTGTGTTACACTACCCAGACTCACCCCCTGAGCCCGGATGTGCATATGAAAAGGCAGTCGGCTTTACACCGACTGCCTTCGTTATGGACCGGGCCCTCGCTTATGGGGCGAGACCTCCCATCAGGAAGATGGACGTGATACCTTTCACCAGGCCCGGATATAATACCGGCTCACCAGAATCGCACTGGAGCACCCATGGCGCTTACCGACGTCACAGGCGTGACCCTTACCGGAATGTGGTCATATCTGAGAAAGGAGACCTCTACCTCATGGCAGAAGTGGACCGGGGCCCCACAGCGAAGTGGGAACTCTCAGCCGGTAGCTGAGTGTGATTCTTTCACCAACCCCGGATATGGACCGGAACCCTGCTTGCGGGGCAGGAACTCCCTCCAGGAAGGAGGGCATGATGCACTTTCACCAGTTCCGGGTATATGTCTTCAGGGCTCCACCCACTCGAATCTGAATTTCTGCTTCACATCAGGGTACTTCTCATGATCGACCTCTGACGCAAACATCTCCAACGGCCGGGCGTATACGCCACGTTGCCCATAGAGGGCTCTGTAAATGACCAGAGCCTCCCCGGTTTCTGTGTGCTGCGCAAAGGTCAAAACCTCGTACATTTCTCCTTTGAAGTGCTTGTATTTTCCGATTCTGATAGGCTGAGTCATTTTACCCTGGCTCCTTTCGCCGCTGTGCGGGCGAGGATTTCCACCTCGCATACGGGCTTCACCGAAGCTCTACGCCCGCGACTTCACCACCATTGCTTCGTTCTTCATGGGCGGCTACTCTTTCTCACTGTCGTGTCTACTGGGTACGCCCCCGCCGGGTGAGCACTCCCCACGCTCGGCGAACCTTGCGTGTTCTATTCCACCACCACACAGAATTTACCGCTTAGATTGTCACACGCCTGTGGCGCAGTTTTCAGCGGAAGGGCCCCGCCGCTACTCTTCCCGCGTTGGCACGTAGGCGTCGGCGCAGAGGTAGGGCCCTCGGTACTGCTGGCCGGACTCGAACCGGCGACCCTTGAGGGCCATCTACTCCCCCCTGGCTCTGCCAACTGAGCTACAGCAGCGTATCTGCGGGCCGGGCGGCGGCTTCCGCCACCCGGTTCACCGCTCATTTCCCTGTCAGAACAGGCTTGTTTGCTCCATCTTTGCCTCCGGCGATTCAGCCTCCGTCTTGGGCTTCTTCTCCTTCGACGGCTCCGCCTCTTCCAGCTCTTCGATCACTTCGCCGGTGTGGGCCAGCCACCATTCCGCAAACAGCGTCCGGTGGCACCACTGGTCGGGCTTTCTGATGTCCTCGAAGCAGAGCAACACCAGATCCTTGCCTTCATCGGCCGCCCTGGCCTCAAGACGTTGGACGATGCCAATGACCTTGTCCACGCCGATGTCTTCGAGCTTTTGGAAATACGCCTCTTTGTACGGCTCGAACTCCATCTTCAGCATGAAGCCTTTCGGAGCCAGGGCGTAGCACTGCTCCCTGATGTCGTAGCCGGTCGGGAATCTGGGCTTCCCGATGCTGATGCCCACCGGGTAGTACCCGTCTTCCTTGAGGCGCTTGTTGCTGTATCTGCCGGTCAGAATTGCCATTTGAACTCCTCCTGAATATCTATAACTTATTATACCACATATACCACCTAAAGCAATGGTTTACCGCCTTTTTGCACAGTTTTTGCAATGCTCTGTGCGGTCCTTCATTTCTCTGCGGCTGCGGCACGGAAAGCCCTTTTTATGGTGTGACAGTTGGCTCGGCGTTGGTCTCCCGACCTGCCCTCGCCTTTCCTGCCCCTTCTCCGTGGCTCTGTGGGCTGTTTGGGCGCCTCGTGGTTTCGATACTCAGGGGATCTTGCCAGTCAGCGCCCGGCGGACGCTTACTGGATCTCAGCCTTGAGATGCTCCGCTGTGTTGAGCTGCTCCCAGGGCCTCTCATCACCCGTCACGTTGCCAAAATGGCCGTAGGCGGATGTCGCTGTGTAGATCGGCTTGCGCAGGTCAAGCCAGTTGATAATGCCGGCAGGGGTCAGATCGTAGACCTTCTCGATGGCGTCGCAGATAGCCTTCTCGCTATACTCGCTTGTGCCGTATGTATCCACGCGGATGGACACGGGCTGGGCTACGCCGATAGCGTAGGCGAGCTGCACCTGGCACTTGCTGGCGATGCCGGCGGCCACGATGTTCTTTGCGATGTGCCGGGCGGCATAGGCTGCGGAGCGGTCCACCTTGGTCGGGTCCTTGCCGGAGAAGGCACCGCCGCCGTGCGCTGCGTACCCACCGTAGGTATCCACAATGATCTTCCTGCCGGTGAGGCCAGAGTCTGCGGCGGGGCCTCCCTTGACGAAGCGGCCGGTCGGATTGATAAACAGGTCATAAGATCCGATGTCCAGGTTCGGCAGGTACTTGGCAGCCTCCTCAAGCACCGGGGAGATGACGTGTTCAACCAACGGGCCGCCCAGGTCATCAACGCTGACGCTGGCCCGGTGCTGGGTCGAGATGACGAGGGTGTCAACCCGTACCGGGTTGCCACCCTCGTCATACTCCACCGTCACCTGGGTCTTTCCGTCGGGGAGGATACCGAGGATGGTTCCGTCCTTTCTCTTCTGGGCGAGGCGGTATGCCATCTTGTTCGCCAGCGTGATCGGCAAGGGCATGAGGTCCGGGGTCTCGTTACAGGCGTAGCCGAACATCATCCCTTGGTCCCCGGCTCCGCCGACGCCATCGTTTGTCCCCATGGCGATGTCCGGGCTCTGCTCGTCAATTGCCACCATGACTGCGCAGGTCCTCCCATCGAACCCCGCATCCGGGCTGTCGTACCCGATGTCCTGGATGGTCTTCCGGGCGATGCCCGCAAAGTCAATGAAGTGGTTCGTCGAGATCTCGCCCATCACCAGGACCATGCCGGTGGTACAGCAGGTCTCGCAGGCCACCCGTCCGTTGGGGTCGTGACGCATAACCTCATCAAGGACGGCGTCGGAAATCCGGTCGCACACCTTATCGGGATGTCCCTCAGTGACAGACTCGGAAGTGAAAAGAATCTTGCTCATCTCATAACCTCCATTTGTTGTCTGGCATAGCATCTGGATTTCCTGTACCCCTCGGCCCTCCAGATTTTCTATGCTACAAGATAATACAGGTAAAGGGTGACATTCAATGTACTTTGCTACCCTCCAGTTCCTGTCTCTTCCGAACACTCTCTTTTTGTGTCCCTATGTCGCTCTGCTCGAAATCAGCTGGGTCCGAAAACCGTAGGGGTGAGCTTCGGGAAAAACTCCGCCAGGAGAGCTTTGTACTCATCCGACACACTCTTTGCCTCTCCGGCCACGATCTTGTTGAAGTCGATGCGCCATTTATCCGGGACCTTGAACTCGTAGTACCCGTAGGTGCTGTCACGGTCATCATCCCAGGTCTTGATAAAGTTTGGGTCCTTGTAGAGTTCCTCCTCTCCGTACCCGCACTTACGGTTTCCGCCGCCGACCCTTGTATAGATCACAATGGTATCCTTATTCTCGCCGAGGAAACAGTCTCGGAACCTGGGCCACTCCTCCTGTTTCCTACCGAGCATCGGCATCAGCCAGAAGCAGGCGGGGCTAAATCCGCAGAGCATATTATATAGGCTCATTTCTTTTCGCCTCCTTTCTTTTGGGCTGGAAGCACTCCTGCGTCAAAATGTTCGCAGGCTTGCCAGTGTCCTCGTAACAATGGCAGTACGGGGCCGGGTTGTACCCGGCTCCATCGGCTCCTACCATTGTCCTGTAAAAATGGGCGCATTTACGGCACTTCAGCTTCATCATGCCTGTCGCTCCTGGGATCAGCCATTCAGTATCCCGGCCAGCGTGTCTTTACTCACGCCCATTTCCAAGAGCTTATCGGCCATTCTGAGACAATCATCATTCAGAATGTTCCAGTACAGCGCACCGCCCATAGAGTTGCGGAGCCGAACGGCACCCTTCAGCTTTTCCAGGCCCTCCTCCTTCGTGGAGAACTCGTGTTGCTCGAAGTTCATCTTCTCGTTTTCCTGCATCTCAGTCACCTCCCTTCACTTAATCTCGTCCTCGTATACAAGGACTGCGGCCAATTCGATGGACCGAGTACTCCCGATGCACCGATGCTTCATCAGTTTCTCCCACGCCTCAGCTTGGTTATCGGCGTTTATGGTCAATCCAAGCCGCATCCCGTTAGAGAGCTCCATGATTGCTGCGTACTTATGCACCACCGTTCGCCTCCCTTCCTTTTTGAACATAAGGCACCTTTTAGCGAGTATACCCGCTTACCGCCTCGATCCGTCGGCCGATAGCCTTGATCTGATCAGCCATGTCCATCACTCATCCCTCCAATCTTCCAGACGGCAGGTCGGGAACACGAAGTCCCGGACACTGTCGGATACACGCATCATGCGAACTCTGGCCGCTCTCTGCTTCGGAGCGTTCTCAATCAGGACCACATCTTCCCCTGCGTGGAGCATGGGGGCCTGGGCGTACCCAAGCATCCTGACCACATCGCTATACCCGAAGTCTTCCTTCAGGCAGACGTTCTCGGGCATGATGACATAGCGGTCATCGTCGTCGAACTTCATCACATGACCGCAGATGTAGTTGTCGGGGTAACGGTCATTCGGTGCCGCCACCTTTACTATATCCCCTTGCAGGACCCCATCTCGCACCGGCGTTTCCACATCAATGCAGATGACTGGGTACTTTCCAAAATTTATTGCCCGGGCGATTTCCTGACGGTCAGTCAAGCATTTCATCTCCGCACCTCCTTACAGTTCTTCAAAGTGCTCGCACTCTTGGATGCCCAGCCCTGTGATGTCTTTCTCGTAGAGATCGCAGTCTCCACAGCAACAGTAGTAGTGCTTCAGCAGGGGATTCTCCAGGTCCGCCTCGATCAGGTCGTTCGGTTCAGGAAAGCTGTGCTTGTCCCCGCAGAACTGACAACCGTAGCAGATGGGAGGTTTGCACTCCTGCGCACGGTGTTGGGCGATCTGCCAGAGAAGCAGCTTTTTCCCCTCTGGCGTCAGCTTTGTCAGCTCAGACAGGAACGAATGGAAATCGGCCACCGGCCGGCACTCGCCGCGCATCTCAAAGGGAAGAAGCTCACCATGGTTCAGGCCAGGATAGTAGAAGCTGTCGTTGTCCAGGATCCCAACATACCCCTCGCCGGTTGCGTCCGTGTCATGGGCCTTCTTCGTTTCCGGGTCCACCAGGACCCACACGCCCTCACCGTTTCCGGCCAAGTAGTCCTGCTCTGTCAGCGGCAGGTTGACCATGATGTGCTCAGTCATGGCATCTCTGTTGATCTCATTCATCTTCCCATGTCTCCTCTCTCGAAGCAGGCCAAGAACGCCTTCTCGTCCGGCAGGTCGTCGATACGGAATGCAGCCACCAAATTCGGCGAGTGATAGCCCATCACTCCTTCATCGGAATCGTACTCAGCGAATCGCTCGCCGGGCTCCAGGCGCTTGCTGCCGCCGCCCTCATAGCCCTCAAATGTCCTCCTGTCGAAGTCGATCACCCAGATCCACTCACAGGACAGCCCATCTCCCGCAAAGGAGATACTGTCGTTCAGCTCCATGCCCTCCGGGTGCCCCTGCACGATGTCAAGGATCTTGGCGCCGGTGTCCTGGCTGAACTCCGGGTGGTCGCGCTTCATGGCGTCAGACTGCTCCAGCGTGACCCAACCTTCCTCGTCCGCACCGTACTGCCTCCACAGGTCATCCAGTTTCTCCGGTGCGATGAAGGACGAGCAGAAACTCCAGAACCTCCAGCCCTTTCCCGCTGTGGTATCCGTCCCACTGCCCGTACTGGGCGATCTTGTACTGGCCGTCAATCTGAACAGCCACCAGGTTTCTCGTTCCCATCTTTCATACCTCCTAATTTTTCTTGTGGAGAGCGTACACCCGGAGTCCAGGCTTGCTCGCCACGTCCTTTTGAAACTCCTCGTCGCCCATGGCGATCATGTAGAAGCGGATCTCATCCAACTCTCCGTCGTCGTTGTGGTCCTTCACCGCATAGACTACATGGTCGGCGCCAGTTTCTTCTAAAACCTTCTTGGCCTCCTGCTCGAACTCTCGGATGCTCTCCTCCAGCTTATTGATGGGACCCTGCCCCATCTCAACCATACCGGCATCCGTCCAATGGCTCCATCTAACCCACATCACGAAGCCACCTCCTCGAATTTATACCAGTTCTTCCATACGCCCTGGGCGGTGCCGGGCTGAAACTCGATCAGGTAGTCGCTGCTCCAGCAGTTCAGGTAGTGCTCGTAAACGGCTGCGAACCCACGCTTACAAACCAATACGAAGTTGTCCAGAAGGCACCCCTCAACAAATGCGCCGGTGTATTCCGCCCTGTTCTGGTGCATCCACTTTTCCAAGTTCTCCGGGCTGATACGGAAGCTCGTTACTCCGGGCGGCGCCGGACTGCTACTCATCGTCCTCATCCCCTTTCTCGGAGAGCTCGTCAACCGCGCTGTCATAGGTGTCGATGATGCCGTAGTCCCGGCAGAACTCCAGGATGTCATCAAACATCCGACGGCCAGCACGGGCTTCTTCGGCACTCAGGCTTTTCCCCTGCCGGATTGCATCCAGGCAATCATCCATGTCGGACTGGGTGTTCCGAAACCGGCAATAGCTCATATTCGCCATGGTCTTGTCTCCTTTCTAATTTCAAGCGACCGCACACCGTGTAATCACGGTCTGCTTCACGCCGTTGTACTCGCTGTGCTCCTTGACGGAGCCCTTGACGGTCATCCCGTCCTTGATCTCTACACACTTGGAGGACTTCCAGACATAGACATTTCCGGCCTCGTCCGTGAACTTGTAGAGGAACGTCGTGCCGTAGTAGCCCTCCCACGATGTCACCAGCTTAGCGGTCGCTGCGGGAATGGTAATTCTCTGGCCGACCGTGCCAACGAAATCGGAGGCTGCCGCTGCGGCTGCCCTCTCTGCCTCCCGCTTGGCCTCACGGGCCTTGCGCTCCTTGTACCGCTCATAGGCCAAGGGCATATAGGCCAACCGCCCGAAGTGCTTTACCGCCGCAAACCCGGACAGAGCAAGCGGGATGCAGTTGCGCTCCAGATCCGATACCTTGCTCACGAAATAGGGGACGTAGCCATCACACACCCCATAATCGTTGAACTCCTCTTCCGTGTAGCCATCAGCGAGAGCCCGAGCCTTTCCGTCCTCCCATGCCTTGTGTCGCTCTTCGTTCTCTTGCCGGACCACATCGTTCAAGCTCACGATCCACTCCCGGATCAGGGCTGCGTTCTTCAGGCCCTCGGACGTCGGAGTCTCTTCGTCGAGCACTCTCTTTGTGGTCTCGTCCTTGGTGCTCCCAGGGTAGTCGCTCTTGCGGTATCCGAACTCCTTGATCGCATCAAAGGCGTGGGCCAGGACCACGTCCAGGCTGTACATCCGACCGCCTCGGAGGCTTTCCCACTCCACACAGGTGCAGTCCATATCCTCATCGAGCAGATCCTTGACCTCCGCCCACATGGCAGCGGTCGCAGGGCTGATCCCCGTGTAGTCCTTCAGGCAGGTACGCCCGACCTGTCGGATCTCGCCGGCTTCGTTCTCGCAGAAGAAGGTGACAGAGCGGAACCGGTTCGTCTTGCAGTGGTCGCAGTTGGCGGGAGCCGTGTACCATCGGGGGTCTACCGGCTTATCCCCAAAACCTGTTACGATGTTCCCATCCTTCCCATGCTCTACATTCGCCCGGATCGTCCAGCCGTTAGCCTTGATGAGATCGTCGCACTCAACGTCGAAGTCAACAGCGGCCACCGTGTAGACGCGGTCAACGGACTGGGTCTGCGTGATGTGATCCACGGCGTAGACCGCAACCTCCTGCGGGTGCTCCTCACTGATCTTGTAAGAAAACGGGATGCCATAGGTGGCAGCCTTCTTGGCCAGCCGGTCAAGCCGTTTCTGGATCTCCTCGGCCCGGCTCGCATAAACGGTGTAGATAGCCATGCTCTGTGCTCCTTTCTGTTCTGTGCGCTCCTCCCACTTTCAGGTGTGTGGTAACTTCCGTTCTGCCTCTGCTTACTCGGCTCGCTTTTCACGGCTCATCCTGGCGGCTACGCGCATCTCTCGACCGGCTACACCAGTTTCAGCTTTCAACCCAGCGAATACTTGATCGGCCATTCCTTAGCCTCCCTGCCAACTTCTTACGGGAGCGTCACTCCGGGCGGTGTTCAGTTGTCGGAGCTGTTGGTTTCTTGCTGGCTGCGGGCTATTCAGCTTGCCCTCGGTGTTCCGTGGGCTCCGCCGCCGAGATCTGGTTCGCTTAAAGGACGAAGGCTCTCAGGGTTTCGTCGGATGCGAGCTCGCTTTCAAGCCAGGCGTCGAAACCTTCCGGGTTCTTAGCCTCAATGGCATCCATCAGCCACCCACGCACGGTCGGGATGTGCGGGTCCTTGTTGTTGGAAGTCTCCTCGAAGAGATCAACAAGTCTCTCTAGGCTCATCCGGCTCAACATCTCAGGCTTCATCTCTGGGCCCTCCTTCAAGCTCTGATAGCCAACCGGTTATCTTATGATGTCATTATACTACATTACATACCTATGTCAATATGTTTTCACATTATTTTTTTGTTTATTTTTTCTTTTTTAGCATGTTCCCATATCTGAAAACGATTTTCGCATAAAGAAGGGGTGAGCCTTAAAACTCACCCCTTCCTCACTCGTCACCCGGCCTTCGCCAGAACGTTATTCATGCTCTCGATTACGCTGCTGAGTTCTTCAAGATCACCGTACTTCTGCACGAAACATTCCATTTCCTTTCTGGCGCTGGACATCAGCCTCTCCATCATATCATCGTTTTTCATCGCGACCTGTATCGGTGTGTAGTCACCAGAGGGCTCCGTCACTCGAACAAAGGCCCGAACCGGCACCTTCGGAGCTTCCTCTGTCTTAATAACGATGCAGCGGATGATGTGGGCTGCCTGTCCCTCCCGGTATGCCTCCGCAGCCACGGTGTCGTTCCACTCAAACTCTCCATGGAGCGGAGCATCCTCTGCCCTGTTGGCATCCACGAGCCGCTTCGGCGTCAGCCCACCCGTTTTCGCAAGCTGCTCGCACATCTTGCCAGCCACCTGGGCATCTGCCCGGATTCTGGAATTGCTCTTGTATGCGTATACCATCGTGATACCTCCATTTCTTCTTGTCACCCTGCCGACCAAACCATGCCTCGCCTTGCCGGACCATGCCATACCAGACCGAGCCACAACCCACCTAGCCTTGCCGGGCCTCGCCTGCCTATCCTTGCCTGTCCTTGCCTGTCCTTGCCTGTCCTTGCCTATCCTTGCCTATCCTTGCCTGCCAAACCACGCCACGCCCCGACTGACCCGGCATCACCATACCCAACCCGTCCAAACCACGCCTGCCCAACCATGCCTATTCCTACCCGGACCGACCGTGCCTAAACAAGCCCTGCCCAGCCTGCCAAAATCAGCCGGCTAACACGTGGAACATTCCGAATTGTCCGTCCCGTTCCGCCCTCCATTCACCAACGCCGCAGACATAGCCGCCCGCATTGATAATGTTAACAATGTTCTCCAGACTGAACTCGCCGTTCTCGTTGTAGCTGATCGTAAGGTCAGCGCTCCAGTTGCGGAACTCGCCGCGATAGCGGAGGTCGGCCGTACCCATACCGATCTTCACCATATCCTCCCGCATGACCGGGGGATCGCTGTGAATTTCAACCATGCCGTCGGCATCAGAGTCGATGAAGAAGGCGCCGCGCAACCCCATTTGGTTTTTCACGTACCCCATCCGGTAGGCGGCACTGATAGCGGCCTGCTTGAATGCCGTGACGGGAAAGCCAAACTTCGCACCAGAAGTGATTGCCGCATCGAATGCCTCCTGGGTCGGAGTGGCCGGCTTCTCGGTTAGCCAGTACATAGAGTCGATGAAGTCCTCCATCGGATCCTTCGGGTCCTTCTTCTTCCCCTTCGCCGTTCCCATCTGGGCCTCCAACATCATCCGCTTGGCCTTCTCGCTCCAGGAGTGCATGATGAGCGGCGTGTCACCCACGATCTTGAGTGTAACCTTTTTGATGCTGATGGGGCGGATTGCAATGACTTCCTCGTTTTTCTTCGCTGCCATTTTTAATTCCTCCTTGATTTTTCTCCTGCCATTGTGTTATCATGGAGGCGGAACAGATGGCAGGCTCTGGACCGCCTCCGTTTGGTTTGCTTAGGCTCCCCGTGCTTTGGTCGGCTTGGGGGAGCCTAATTTTTTACTGCTGGGGTTCATTGCCTTGACTTTTCACTGCCTTTTTGGTATCCTTGGGGCAGAGGGACGGCAGGTTCCCTTTGCCCCGTTGGGGTTTTAGGCGTCCTTTGCTGTGGAAGGTGTGGGGACGCCTAATTTTTTACTGCCTGGGTTTGTTGCTCTGCTGGGGGCCCTGAGTCCCCGCGATGTACTTGATGCACTGAAGGATTTCCTCATCAGTATGACCGTTGGCTTTCAACCAATCAGCCAGCCGATCAACTTCTTTGGTGGTCATTTCGTCATCCATGTTCCTTTCTACCTCCTGCCCGGTATTTATTTCCCACCTTTGTGGTCTTGACCGCTTAGGTGGGATTTTTCTAAGATTCCGTCTGGCCTCCAACTGTTACCATTTGGTTATCTTGTGATGTTATTATACCACATTACGCGCCTATATCAATATGTTTTCGCATTATTTTTTAATATTTTTTGTTTATAGAATGTTTCCGCTTCTCGTAAAAGAGAGCATCACACACTCCCTTTTCCTGGTCTTTGCTCTTTTTTGCTCACGTTCTCGGGAAGCCCCCGCCTGCATCTCCTGGCGCTCCCCGAAATGAGGTAGGTATTGACTCATCCGCTTGTACCCGACCTACCGGTCTCGTTTTCTTCGATATACTTTGCCATACTCAACAACGCTTGACCATGGAGTTTATATGTTCTTCTCAAGTAAACATCCTCCTTTTCAAGCAGATCCTCTCTTCCTCCGAACAGAACGTCAACAACCTCATCCCAGTTCGCATTGTCGATGTACCTGACTCTGATAACCGCCCGCTCATCTGACCGTCGAAGGTGTTTTATCACCCTCTCGAAAAACACCCTCTCAGCTTTCCTCTGCTCAATGACTGCACGGATCTCATCCTCAAGTTCCATCTTCTGCTGGATGAGTTCCACCGTTCTGTCGTCCGCAGGACTTGGAGACTTCGGCATATCAGTAATGCTCTGGGCTCCCACGCCAACCAACTTCGTTTTGATCCGCTCAAGGCGCTCATTCTGATTCTCGATGTCTCTGGCCATTTCCCGGTACGCATACAGCCTTGCCTTCACGGCCTCCACGTCGTATCTTTTCTCACTGTCCATAGCTCAGGAACCCGTTCACCTCACTTCCCCCTGGACTGCCGCTATTTCTTCTTGGGGCCATACCCCCAAATCTCGATCCACTCGTAGCGCTTCAGAAACGGAACCAGTGTGTCCTTGCCCAGTATTTTCGCAAGCCTTTGGTCCAACTTTTCTTGGCAGTAATCGGCCTCGTCCGACTTTGTCAAGGCCGGCTCAAACCGGGTGAAGTTACACTCCACAGCGTGGACCACTCTCGCAATCCGGTCTTTGCCGAATACATCCTTCCCCATGACCTCCGGGTCGTTCAGTGCCACCATGAACATATCAATCATGAACTGAATATAGGTATCCCTCTCAGCCTGACGGTATGCGTCCACAGCGCACTTCTGTCGCTGAAGGTATCCGTTCTTTCCCATTTCTGTCTACTCCGCTCTCAGTTCGCCGCTTTGAAGTTATAGATCGGTTTGATAATATCCACCACCTCGCAGGTGGGCCCAATACATCCCATAATCTCCTTCATATCCTTGTAGGCAAACGGAGCTTCATCTATGGTGTCAAAGCTGACGCAGGTGGTGTGGATATTCCGCATGGCCTCCTTATAGGCCCCGAGGGTGATGTTGTCCCTGGCCTTACTCCGGGACATCAGCCGGCCAGCCCCATGTGGCGCAGACTCGTTCCAGTCGGGGTTGCCTTTCCCAGCGCAGATCAGGGAGCCGTCCCTCATGTTCATGGGGATAATGAGTCGCTCCCCCTTCTTCGCAGACACCGCCCCCTTCCGCAAGATCATGCTCTCCAGGTCGATGTAGTTGTGTACAGTCGTGAACTGCTCCACAGGCACAAGCCGCATCTTCTCCAGGATTGCCTTTGCGATGGCCTTTCGGTTGGCATCCGCAAACGCCTGGATGATGGCCATATCGTTCAGGTAGTCATCCATCAGCCCTCCAGTGAGGAAAGCGAGGTTCTTGTCTCCGCAGTTGGCTCGCTCTTTCTTCAAGGCGGCGAGGGCGTCGGCGATCTCCTGTTGCCGGCCAGACGCCTTATACTCACTGATGAGCTTGGCGATCTCCTCCTGACCCGGCTTCATCGTGGCATCAACTGCTCGCTTCTGGTGCCAATTTGCCACCTCAAGGCCCAGCTTCCGACTACCGGTATGGATCACCAACCACAGGCAGCCTCGCTTGTCCCGGTCGACCTCGATGAAGTGGTTGCCGCCGCCAAGTGTGCCAATGCTACAAAGCGCCCGGCCTTGGTCTATGGCGTCGCAGCGTAGGCCGGACAGGTCAAACCACCCCGTCCTGTATGTGTGCGTATTGAAGCCGGACGGCACATTCCATCGAATCACCTTGTCCAGCTCGTCGAGATCAAGCCGCACGTTCCCAAGCTTCGTAGCCAGCATACCGCACCCGATGTCCACACCCACGAGGTTCGGGCAGACCCGGTCGTGAATGGTCATCGTCGTTCCGATGGTACACCCGGCGCCAGCGTGTACATCCGGCATGATCCTGATTTTCGAGCCATCGCTCGCTGGATGTTTTGCCAGGGCGTCCACCTGGTCTCTGGCCTCCGGCTCAATGGTCTTTGCGTAAATCTTCACATCAGTGGTCATGGCTTCCTCCTTCAATCGCCCCACGGGAACTCAGTGATAATGTCTTCGCCCCAGACGGCCCTCATGCTGTCCTTCATGAAGACCGGGATGTTGTTCTCTTTACAGAAGTTGACGTACGGCTCTACCCAGCCCCGCTCGGGAACGACCTTATTTGCCCTGTTCCCGGTCTCCGCCCCCATGATGATCCAGTTGTCCCGCAGGGCCTCCGGGCTGCTCGGGTACGGGAACGGCTCAAGGATGGGCTCCATGCTGACGAATGTGTTGTGCCGGTTGGACTTGAAGACATCCGCCATCAGTCTGTCCATCGTACTGCCGTACCAGAATGTGTCCAGTTCAGGCAGCAACCCTTTGCTTTCGAGCTGGACGTACCGCTGCGGGTTCTTTGTGAGGAACAAGTACCTGTGGCCCTCGGCGGCCTTGCAGGCATCAAAGACCTTTGTGATCCATTCATCGGGCACCCACCAGCCGAACAGATCGGCCGTCGAACAAACGAACACAATCTCTCCGAATCCCCTCGTAGACGGGTCCTTCAGCCGGTACTCGTGCATCGTCGGGGTGAACCCGTAGGGATACGCGGCATTGTGGACCGCGCCGGCCTTCGTTGTCACCTTCAGCCGCTCAGTCAGAGTGATAATCTGCTTCTCGGTCTTGCCGTCCGGGGCTAGATCGCACCCGCCAAAACGTGTAGCGATGCCCCTGGCGTAGCAGTACGGGCAATCATGGAGACAGCCCGTCACAGGGTTGAAAGTGCTGTCGCACCATTCGATCTTGCTCTTAATCACGATTTTCTCTCCTTTCAGAACGGAAAGCCGTCCCCATCCTCGTCCCCGAGATCTTGGCCGTCCCCGCCCGAATATCCGTAGTTCTCCCCGCCGTAGCTGGGCGCACCGCCAGTACCAGCCCCACCGGAGTCTGGTTTCTTGCTATCGCCGAAGTAGATGTTGTCGGCTACCACCTCGGCGGAACGGCGCTTGCCGCCCTCCTTGTCTGTCCAGTCCCGAATCTGGAGGCGTCCTTCCACCACGGCCATACGGCCCTTGCTAAAGTATTTGCTGACGAACTCGGCGGTGTTTCGCCAGGCCACAATGTGTCAACGCCAATCTGAAATTGTAAGAAAACGCCGAAGAAATTTTGTCATTTTTGGGCGGGGGGTAACAAACTCAAGCGTTTCCTTGCTCAAAAA
>CAJTVO010000026.1 GCA_910579485.1 uncultured Oscillospiraceae bacterium
CCAGTTTTCCGCAAAGCTCCCCCATCTCATTTTCCGGGTCCAGACAGATCACGGACTTCCCGGATTCCAGCAGGTTGGTGACCAGCAGCTTCAGCAGGAAGCTCTTACCCTGACCGGAGTTGCCCAGAATGAGGACGCTGGCGTTGGTCTTGTCGTCCGCGCGGCGGTCAAGGTCAACGATGACGTTGCTGCCGAATTTGTCCCTGCCGATGTAGAAGCCTTGGGGATCTGTCTTGCCGGAGTAGTTGCTGGGGTAGAGATTCGCCACAGAGGACGCCGGCAGGACCCGCTCGCACTTTGACCCGAAGGCGTTCCGGCCAGCCGGGTTTGCGGAGAGAAAGCCCTCCCGCTGCTTGAGCAGGAGCCGGTCCGCCTCCAGCCTGGAGCGGATCAGCTCGCCCGTCACCGTGTCCCGCAGGGTGCGCAGCGCCTCCAGACTGTCCGCGGCGAGATCGATATAGACCGCGCAGTGCATCAGCGGCTCCTTGCTGCGGCGCAGGGCCGCAACCATCGCGGCTACGTCCTGGAGGTTGGCTTCCGCCGTGACGCTCTGCTGCATGTTGTTGGTGCTGCCGCGTTCGAATTTGCTGCGATTGGAGGCGTTCTGGATGATCTTCTGCTCCTCCGCCGTCGTGACCCTCCGGAGGCAGATGGATAGGTTCACCCCGCTGCGCTCCCCCAAGTGGCTGAGAAGGGCCAGCTCCTCCGTGGTAGCGGGGTAGCTCCGCAGGGCCATGACGCAGTGGTAGGCGCTGCCCAAAATAAAATGATCCGTGTTGAATTTCACCGCTGCCGGAGCGATCATGTCCAAAAAGTCTTTGGGCAGAGGCTCCGGCGCGGGTCCTGCCTTTTTCGAGGTCCGCTTAGGCATCCGCGTTCACCCACCTTTCGCCGTCCACATCTTCAAATACTTCCGTCGTCATGTCCTGCTGGTAGTAGACCGCCAACAGCCGCATGAGGTCCTGCCGCCCTGCCTGCCGCACCCGGAAGCCCTGGTCTCGGATATTTTTCTCCAATCGGGTCACCTGGCTGCGGGCGTTCTCCTCCTTCTGGCGGTCCAGCTCAAAGGCCAGGGCGAACTCCCGCGCGGAGGCGGTCCCGGCCTGGATGCTGTCCAGGTGGGCGGCGTCCTGCCGCAGCAGCTCCCGCAAGGCGGGGTTCGTCTCCTGCTCCATCCGCCGGCGGTACCAGTCCTTGTTGCTCTGGAAGGATTCACGGGAATCCAGCGCCAGCAGCCGGACGGACTCCACGCCCCGCAGGAGGTTGGTCAGGGCTACGATCTTCCCCCGGACGCCCTCTGAGGAGAGGACGGAGAGATTGTCCGGCTGGATAAGGAAAAAGACCAGCTCACTGCGGCCTGCCTTCAGGCCGTTTTCCGTGAACTGGTCGATCCCCATGAGCTGCCGCGTGGACAGCAGCCGCTTCTGTTCCTTCTTCTGTTTTCTATTCACGCCGCTCCCTCCATTCGTAGAACTGCTGGTGCAGGAACAGGAAAGAGACCGCATTTCGGAGGAAATCCAGGATACTGGCGTCCTCCATACGGATGCTGAGAAAAGCGTACAGCACCGTCAGCACCAGCGGCAGCAGGAAGCCGAAGGAAGCCAGCGCCAGGACAGAGAGCAAAAGCCCAATGCCCACCACCGCCAGGTCCTTCAGTTCCCACAGCCACAGTGTCGGCTTCGCGGTCAGGTTGTCGGGATAGATAAAAATCAAAACCACCTCCACTTATTTGCCGGGCATATAAATCTTTACAGGTATATTCCGTTTTTTGCAGTTATCGATCACATATTTTGTTCCACGGGACGCCCCATCCCAGAAGGCCAGGACCAGGTCCGCGTTTTCAATGATCGTAATGTTGCGTTTCAAAGGAGCGGTCCGTCCGTACCTGGCGTACTCCGGAAGGTACTCCGTCAGCTTCAGCCCATGTTGCAGCGCATAAGCTTTTGCGCTGGCGTCTACTCCTCTTGCCCCTCCGGAAATGATCTCGGTCGTCTCCTCCGGAAGATAGTCTTCCAGGTCATCCACCAGCAGCCCTCTTGAGCCGATCACAGCCACTCGCATACTCTCTCTCCTCAAATTTATTAGATGTATAGTATAGCTATATCTGAATTGTACCACACTCCGGATATAAAATAAACATATAATATATCTAAAATGAGGTGATGGTATGTCCGTCAAAAGCATTTCATTTCGAATGGAGGAGGAAATGCTGGACAAGCTCGGTTATGTTGCGGAGTATGAGGGACGTTCTGTGAACAGCCATGTACTGGTTTTGATCCGGCAGAATATCAAAATGTTTGAGGCAGAACATGGGATCATTGAGGGAACGATCCCTCCGTATGACAATGTAAAATCGCCAAGGAAGGGCTGAAACGGGAAGGAGACGGCATCGCCGTCCCCTTTCCGCTATTCCGGGATGCCGATGGCGGCCAGCGCCTCCAGGCACCATATCCCGCGCTGCTCCAGAGTTTTCATCAGCATCTGCTCTGCGGGAGTGATCGCATCCAGCGCGAAGACCCGTCCCAGGGGGTGCATCCTGATCCCCAGCTCCGGGCAGTCCAGGAACATCTCGCCGGGATGGTGGATGTGCGGGTGGATGCTGGCTTTGCCCCAGTGGGGGATGTCAGCCTTATAGCTCACGCTGAGGACCGTTCCCTTCTGATCCTTCTGGGGCGTGTCATCCCACGTCAGCATGATCTTCCTCCTCCTGGTCTTCCTCTGCCTGCTGTTCAGCCGCCTCCAGCGCCCGCTCGATGAGGCCGATGACGAAGTCCTTCTGACTGAGCTTCCTGCCGGTGCGCTGCTTCTCACGCTCCAGATGGTCCTTGATGCGGTTAAAAAGCTCCTCGGGGATCTGGAAGGCTAGTGTCTTGGTAAATTCCATAGTTTTGTCTCCTTTTTGATAATGATCTGTGAGTAATTGCGTGATATACACGCTCAGTGACTGACCTGATCTCTCCTGTTCCTCCCGCACCCTGGCGTGAAGGGAGAGGGGGATCATAGCACACAGGTTCTTTTGCGGTTCCATTTGGCTTCTCTCCTTTCCCGATCTGCAAGGCCAAGTATACCGTCAACCGCACCGCAAAGCTATTACCAAACCCAACGAAGATAACGCAGAAAACGAAGCAGAACCAACAACGATCCCCATGTAAAGCGAAAGGCGGTCATAGACGTGCTGATCAACAGTTTCCTCCTGTCTCTGAATGCTGTCATCTCCATCTTCACCACGATGGCGGTGGGCTATGGCGCCAAACGCATGCTCCATCTGGAGAAAGCGGCCATCGGGCGCTTCAATACCATGGTGTTCTACACACTTCTGCCGCTGATGCTGTTTTACAACATATACAGTTCCAACCTTCGTGGAGGCGCCGGCCTCCAGAGTCTGGCGCTGGCTCTGTCGGTGCTGCTGGTGCTGTTTCTGCTCACCTGGGCCTTCATCAAGCGGGTGGAACCTATGAACAGCCGCCGGGGAGTGATGATCCAGGCGTCCTTCCGCAGTAACTTCCTGCTTTTGGGGATGCCTCTGATCCAGGAGCTGTGTCCCGGCGCGGACCTTGCCGTCGTTTCCATCATGCTGGCCATCGTGGTCCCATGCTACAACGCCCTTGCCGTCGTTACTCTGGAAACCTTCAGCCGGAAGCATATCAATATCCGCCATATCCTGCTGGGCATTGCGAAGAATCCTCTGATCGTCGCCTCGGTGGCTGGCCTGCTGGCGAATCTCTCCGGACTGCGCCTGCCGGATTGTCTGGAAAACCCCATTTCACAGCTGGGAGCGTCTGCCTCTCCGGTGGCCCTGCTCCTGCTGGGGGCACAGTTCGAGTTCCAGGATGTGCGGCTCCACCGGCGAAACCTTGCAATTTGCACAGCCCTCCGGCTGTTGGTATATCCTGGCGCGGCCCTGTCACTGGCGGCGTTATCCGGCCTGCGGGGGCCTGAGTTTGCGGCGTTGATCTCCATGTTCGCCACTCCAACGGCAGTGTCCTCTTTCAGCATGGCGGCGCAGATGGGCGGCGATCCGGAGCTTGCCGCCAGCGCGGTGACGGTGACCACGCTGTTGTCCGCTGCCACCATGTTTCTCTGGATATTCCTCTTCAAGTCTCTGGGGATGTTTTGATTTGAAATTCAGCCCGCAGGACCAGCGCCACACCCTGCAGCAGATACTCTACGCAGGGTATCGCCACGGAATTGCCCAGCGCCTTGTATCTGGCGGAGTCGGACGCGCCGGGAAGGTCCGTCCAGCCGGGAGGATACCCCTGGAGAAGTTCGCACTCTAACGGCGTCAGTCTGCGGATGAGCTGGATGGCGGGACCGTCACCGCTCGTATGAAGGACGAGGTCGGTGGCGTCCTTGTGCTGGCGGGCGCTTTCGGTGGAAACTGTATCGGACTCCTTAAACTCGTCCACTCTCTGCCTTGCGAAGACCGTTCTGCACTCCGCAGACCGTTGCAGCGCAATGGGGAGATTGTTGCCCCCAGTGCCGCTCCTTGCAGATAGCGTCGGTGCGATCTCGTGAGGTCCGGTGTACCGCGCATCGATCCCATGATTCTCAAACAGGACCGCCGGCTGATGCCCATGTTCCTGGGCCCGAAGGGTACCGGTCATTTCCTCTGAGCAGTCCATGACGCTGCCTCCCTGGTCGTTCAGACACAGAACGGAGGGCATCATGCCGCCGCCCTGGCTGCCTTTCAGCGTGGGAGATACTTCCTCCTGATAGCCGATGCTTCCGGCCTTGCTTCCCGCGCCGGCGGAGAAGGCGGCGGTATAGACGAGGCCGCCCGGATTTCTTCCGCCTCCGCCATCCGAACCGGCCAGAGTGGGCGCGGTGCCTTCCGGCATAAAGACACGGGTCCTCTGCGTATCCCAGGGGTTCATGCAGCTGGCGACAAACGTCTGCTGCTTCATCCCCGGCTGCACGCCCAACGCGCCGGCTACATCGTGGAGATCCCGTACTTCATCCCGCTGATTGGCAGCAAAGGCCATCTGCCGGCTGGCAGGGACGTCCGCGTCAGGCTGCGTCACGAACGTCTGCATCTGCATATTTTGCGTCCGCATCAGGGCTCCTGCGATGACGCCCAGGTTGATGGTCTCCTCCCGCTGGTTGATATGGAACGCCAGCGGCGGCGCCGGGCAGACGTCAAGGGATGGGGGGATGATCCCCGCCTGGAGCTTCAATGCCAGCTCCAGCTCGGGAGGCAGCGGCTTGCCCCGCTCTTTCGCGCGCCGCAGGATACCCAGGCAGGCAGTCCTGCTCAAATAGTATTTGGATGGGACTGTAACCTGCAAGATCTGTGACAGCGAAGCATCTACGGCGCCTTTGGGGCACTCCGAAGTATTCAGCGGACCACGTTGCCCAAGCCACGCAGGATCGTACTCCCAGTACGGCCCCAGCATATTCCCAGCGCCCGGACGCAGGTCTAACAACATCAAGGTATGGTTCTTCGATCCGAATGAACGCCTCGATGACCTCGCGGAAGTCCGCGCCGGGCGCTGCTCCGCTGCTGTAGACTCCGGGCACATTTTCCCACAGACAGAATCGGGGCCGAACATCGACCCCTGACCTGCCAGCTCTTTTGTCTGCATCTCTCATCTCCTTTATGATCCTGATCTGTTCCATAAACAGGCCGGAGCGTGCGCCGGCCAGCCCGGCTCTCGCTCCGGCCACGCTCAGTCCTGGCAGGGGCTCCCCCCGCAGATGATGTCCACCGGCGGCAGCAGCGCCCCGTTCAGCCTGGTGATGTCCCCCACATGGATCATGCGGGGAAAGCGGAGTTTTGTCACCTGGATGGGGAACGGCTCGATCTCGCTGGCCCATACGGGCGTGATCCCGTTCCGGACCGCCGCCAGGGGGAAGCCGCCGATGCCGTCGAAGAGCGATCCCATCGTCAGCTCAGTTCCATGTTCCATTGCGATGCCTCCTCTTTCTCCAGCGGCTGGACGGTATTGTCGTAGTTCGGTTCGAACGTACACCGCTGGCCATTGAACGCCATGGCCGCCTCCCTGGCTTCCGTTTCGGAATCGAACGCCAGAGGGCGGCCATATCTGTCGCAACGCCACCGGACGGTCCGGCCCCACGGGGGATCCGGACGGGTGGCGGCTGTGACGCCATATTTCATTGTCTGCCCTCCTCACATAGCCATCGTTACAACTTCGGCCGTCTGACCGGCCTGCTCTGAGACCAGAAGCCCCTCAAATCCCATGCGCTCCAGTACGTTCTTATAGAGCTGATGCTCGAATTGCCGGTATTCCGGGGTGGAGGCATCCACCGCACCCAGCACCGCCTTTTCACAGGCCGTACCCGGAACGACTTCCCATTCCACCGCGTCAAAGCAGTACGCGGTCAGGTACTTCAGCAGCTCCTGGCCACTTGCGGCCTCGAACATACCACAGGCATCTTCGTAAGGAAACAGGCCCACTGTGTCCACACCCGTCAGCCGCTCTGCCATACGGTGCAGCGTGAAGCCGTCCGGGTCCAGGCTGCGGGAGAGCGCACCATAAAATCGTTTCATTTCCTCTGTGGTGGAGAGCCCGGGGGAGAACTCCTTCAAGGTCAAGGCGGACGAGAGCGCGTCTGCTCTGGCGTATAAGAACCGCATCTGAGAATCTCTCTCATCCAATTCCCTTCGCAGTCCCTCGCATTCCCGTCCTTTCAACTCCAATACCTGCTCTGCAAGGCTTCGCTCATACTCGGAAACGTCCAGACGGGCGCGGAGGTCCTGGCCTTCACAAAAAGCCTGTACCGCAGCACGAACCCTGTCTCTCATCCGCATAGCGTCACATCCAGGCACCGCTCCGGCACAAGCCCCTCCGCCACATCCATCCTCCGCACCGGGATCCGCAGCCGTTCAGCTTCCTCGATCTCCGCCTGCATCCCGCTGCTGGTCACGGAACCGAAGGTCCACAATTCATCGCAGCGATGCAGGAGGGTCAGGCCCATCTCAATGCCCGTCTGTCTCTCCTCCGGAACGGCATCATCCAGCACAGCCGGGTACAACAGGTGGGGCGCAAAAAAGGCGTGTCCGCTCTCCATCACGGTGCGGCACGCCTGCTTCGCGTATTCTACATTTCGTTCTACATCCCCGGCGTAGGGGGACGCTACATAGATCAGTTTCATGTTCTGCTCCTTCATTCATTATATCTGCTTTTTCCATTCCGCCGGGATCTGAGCCTGGGCGCTGCCGGAGCCGTCATAGATCGGCTTGTCGTGGGGCCTGTAGCGAATTTCCCCTGACAGCGTTTTCTCGAGCCGCTCACGCCCGATCCCGGCATAGTCCTCTCGGATCTCGCAGCCCCAGAATCGTCTGCCATGCAGCAGTGCGGCAACACCGGCGGACGCAGCCCCCGCAAATGGGTCGAACACCAGTCCGTCCGCGTTGGTCAGCGCGAGGACCAGACGTTCCACCAGCCCGACCGGGAACTGGCAGGGATGCGCCGTCTTCTCCACATGGTTGCCGGTGACGTTTGGAATGTCCCACACATCCTCCGGGTTCTTCCCGAGAGGATTCCCGGACGGCTGCCCCCGGTCCTTCCCCCGGAAGCTCCGCTTGCCGGGGTATTTCGCTGGGATACGTACAGCGTCCAGGTTGAACGTGTAGTCCTCGCTTTTTGTAAACCAGAGGATGGTTTCATACCGCCCGCTGAACCGGTGCTTACAGTGCAGGCCATGTCCATACCGCCAGACGATGCGGTTGCGGAGCTTCAGGCCCATATCATAGAAGATCGGGGCAAGGTCAATGTCCAGAGGGCGGATCGCACCCTTTTTGACATAGCTGCCGGTCTGCCAGCAGATGCTTCCGGTCTCCTTCAGCAGCGGGCACAGCTTCGTGATGATCTCCCTCTGCCATAAGATGAACTCATCCAGAGGCATTTCCTTTTCATAGGCTTTGCCAATGTTGTACGGCGGGGAAGTAACGATCAGATCGAATATTTCCTGTTGGGGCAGTGCATCCAGGAAATGACCCGCATCCATCTGAAAAATGGCCGCTGCCGCAGTATCTGGTATGGCGCCGCCTGCTGTGGAAGATATGATCGGTATCATGCGTACCTCCTGTCACTTGATCGCCGCCGCCACAGCCTTGGTGGTGTTCACCGCCGCCTGGGCGGTGTAGACGGCGGACATGATGTTTGCGCGGGTGGTGGTGTCCAGTCCGAAGGTCCCGGCTATCCTGGGTACTTCTCCTGCGGAGAGCATCAGTCCCAGCCCCAGCAGCAGGTGTTCCCGGAATGCCAGGAGGCCCGCAGTCAGGATGGTGGCCTGGAGGAACGCCGTCAGGCACAGGCCGATGACCTGTTTCATCCACTGGAGGAACCCGTCCGAGTAGCCGCGCGGCACGCTGAACATATACAAACTTCCCACCGCGATCTGGATGAGCAGGATGCCGCCCCGTTTCAGATTTGCAAAAAATATTTTTATCACGGCATATCCCATGGCGATCACGCAGAAGATCAGCATGATCGGGCTGGTGAGCATGGACATCATGAAGTCCGGCGCGCCGGTCATGTCACTGAGGCTGGTCACGGCGGAGAAGTCCTCCATGATCTGCCGTCCCACCTCTCCAATGCTGGTCCCCAGCCCGGTGATCTCCGCGGTGAACTGCCCCTGCAGGGTCACGGACAATTCATAGAGCCGCACCGGGACGGTGGAGAACAGGCTGACCGCCAGGAAGCCCTTCACGATGTTCAGCGCCGTCTGCTGGATGCTGCCCCGTCCGGTGGAGTAGTCCAGACCAAACTCAAAACAGCAGACCACCACGCTGACGCCGAACAGCGCCCAGCCCAGCTGGCTGAAAAATGTCACGACGGACTGCACCCAGGTCAGCTCGAAGAGTTCCACGCCCATCATGCCCATGATGGCGAAGAAGTTCCCCAGGAACCCCACGAGCTGTCCATAGAACCAGTCCATGAGATTGCCCATGATCGTGTCCGCTACAAAATCCCAGATAAAGATTTGTTTCACCTCCGTTTCCCTGCGTTGACACGCAGGCGTAAATTGGTTAGAATGATTGCAAGAAAATTTGCAGGAGCCGCCCATGACCTACGAGGAGTTCAAAAGTCAATACCCCGTCCGGCTGAACCGGCAGCAGGAGGAGGCCGTCCGTCAGACAGAGGACCCCATCCTGCTGCTGGCTGTGCCGGGGAGCGGCAAGACCACCGTGCTGGTCACCCGTCTGGGGTACATGCTCCATTGCAAAGGCATCCGCCCGGAACAGATACTGACCGTGACCTACACCGTGGCGGCTACCAGGGATATGAAAGCCCGGTTTATCAGCTTCTTCGGGGAAGGCCACGCGGACAAGCTGACCTTTCGCACCATCAACGGCCTGTGCGCGGTGGTGATCGGACGCTACGCCCGGCAGAAGGGGACCGAACCTTTTGCCCTGCTGGACGATGAGCGGCAGATCAACAGCGTCATCCGCGATCTGCTGGCCCGCACCGGAACCGCGTTCCCCAGCGATCTTCAGGTGAAGGACGCCCGTACCCATATCACCTACTGCAAGAACATGATGCTGACCGAAGCGGAGATCCATGCCCACAAGGTAGACGGGATGGATTTTCCTCGAGTCTACTTCGAATATCAGGACTATCTCCTCCGCAGCAGGCGCATGGACTTCGATGACCAGATGGTCTTCACATACCGCATTTTCCGGCAGCACCCGGATATCCTGGCATATTTCCAGCGCCGGTGGCCCTACATCTGCGTGGACGAGGCCCAGGACACCTCCAAAATTCAGCACGCCATCCTCCGCCTGTTGGCATCCGGCAGCGGCAACATCTTCATGGTAGGCGATGAGGACCAGAGCATCTACGGCTTCCGCGCCGCATGGCCCCAGGCTCTGCTGGAGTTCGAGCAGGTCTTTCCCGGCGCGAAGGTATTGAAGCTGGAGACCAACTACCGCTCCACCCGCGCCATCGTGGAGAAGGCGGATGCGTTCATCCGCCGCAACCAGAACCGACGCCCGAAGAAAATGCGTACCGAGAACCAGCAGGGCAGTCCCATCCGCAGGATCATGCTGGAGGACTACAACCGCCAGTACAATTACCTGCTGAAAGTGGCGGAAAACTGTGAGGAGTCCACGGCAGTCCTCTACCGCAACAATGACAGCGCCCTGCCGCTCATTGACCTGCTGGAGCAGAAGGGGGTCCCCTACGCCTGCCGCCAACGGGAGGGATTTTTCTTTGCCAGTCCTCTAGTGCGGGACATCACCGATATGCTGGAATTCGCTTTCGATGACGGTAACAAGGAGCTTTTTCTCCGCTTCTATTACAAATTAGATTTGAAGCTGAAAAAGGCCGTGATCTCGCAGCTGCTCTACGGGATGCCCAGCGACAAAAGCGTCTTTGAGGTCCTGCTGGAGAGCGGCGGGCTGGAGCCCTGGCAGATGGGGAAGGTGAAGGCCATGCAGACCCACTATTCCAAGCTGCCCTACCTGACCAGCTTCGCCGCCATCCAGCGGCTGGTGCGCTATATGGGATATGGCGACTACCTCCAGGAGCAGCATGGCGACACGACCAAACTGGACATTCTTCTCTCTCTGGCGAATCAGACGCCCTCGGTGGGGCAGTTCCTCCTGCATTTGCAGGAGTTGAAGGAGCGCGTTGAGACTCTGGAGCCCCGCCCGGACTGTCCCTTCGTGCTGTCCACCATCCATGCCAGCAAGGGGCTGGAGTATGACCATGTCATCCTGATCGACGCGGTGGACGGGCTGCTGCCCTCTGCGGACGAAGCTGAGGAATTTGAGGAGGAGCGGCGGCTTTTCTATGTGGGAGCTACCAGGGCGAGGAAGCAGCTGGAGTTTCTCTGCTATGAAAACAAATTTGGAGAGCCCTCCGATGCCTCGTTCTCATTCGTCTCTCAGTTTTTAGGCGAGGAGCCGAAGAAAGAGCCGGAACGCAAGGCCCAGCCCACCAAACCAGCCGGTCCATCCAAAGAACAGATCGCTAACTGGATGAAGGATTACATCCCTGGCACAGAGGTCACCCACAAGATTTTCGGTCGCGGCCTGCTGACCAGGCGGGAGGGGGCTTTTGCAACCATCTCCTTTATGGAAGTTGGAACCAAGAAGATAGACCTGGTCACTTGTCTGCGGCAGGAAAAGATATGGCTGACACATTTTGTGTAGCGTCACATGGTCATTTCCATCCCCGCCTTTGGCGCTGAAGTTTTAGACAGCGAAGCAATAAACTCCGTTTCTGCGGCAGATGGATCGCCTTGCCCGTTGATCTCCCAGTCTGCGAGAATGTCGAATGCGTCATTACATTCCTGTACGGTGACAACGGGGCTGGAGTCGTTCATCCGGAGGATCGCTTCCGCCACGATTCGGGCAGCGGGATCGTCTCCCTGGATGAAGGCTGCCAGCTCGTCCCTGGTCAGATACGTTCGCAGCGCCCGCTGCTCTTCGGTAAATGCACACATTTCCACCGTACAGGTCTGATTGCCGGGCAGGCAGATGTTCCCTTCTTTAAATGGCTCGGGTGTCAGCTTGAGAATAGCGGTCAGCGGCGAAACGGCGTTTGTTGACACACCGATCCCATAGGGCCCGGGTGCCATTTTACATATCCCGTGGGTCAGCTCCCGGAGCTGTTCCGCCAGAAGGACCATTCTGTTTTTGATCTCGCTCATCTCTGCCCTCCTTCTTAAATTCCGATGATGGTCCAGATGTAAGTGGGGGCGGTGAGGGTAAGGATGAGACAGGCGAAAAGGATCACCGGCCCGGTCCACTCGAACTGGCCATGCTTCTTGTAATCAAAGTAAGCCATGGCGCTTTTTCCGAAGAAAGCGATGGTCAAAAGCATGTCCAACGCGGGAAAAACCACGTTATTGACAACGGTTTTGATCTGTCCAGCAGCATCCTTCCAGGTGCTTTCCACTACCGCGCCCACATTGCCTTTGCCTCCGGAGGAAGCAAAGGCGGGAACGCAGAGGATGGCCATCACCGCCAGGGCAAGAAGCAGGAGCCGCAGATGTTTTTTGAATTTTCGCATAAATACCTCCCAAAAGCTGGAGGGCCGTCCCGCAGGGCGGCCCCCTACATTATTATATGGTTTTCAGATCAGTACCCTGTCCTGGGCAGGGGCTTACCGGGCTTGTAGACCGTGGTGACCCAGCGGTCCGTCGCCATGATCCACTGTCCGTTGTACACGCCGCCCACGTCCGCCTGGTTGACGAACTGGGTGCCGCCCGTCAGACCGGAGAGGACATTGCAGTAGACCGCGGGAGCCTCCACCTGCCGGAAGTTGGACGGGACCACACCGAACACGCACATAAACTCCGTCACACACTCGTTGGAGGCCAGCCCCAGCGCGGCGGGAGAAGCGATGATGACCCTGTTCTGCTGGGTGCTGACATTGTCCGCCAGAGTGCGGTACTCGCTGCTGAGGTTGGTTTTGTAGACGATCTTGTAATTCCCCGGCACATTATAGGTCCCGGTGACGATTTTATCCAGCCGCACCGCCTTGGTAGGCAGGGTGTCTCGCCAGTAGAAAGATGTGAGCGCGGTAGTAGAGTTATTGCCGATGCCGGAGAGATCATACTTGATGCTCTGACCGGGAACGACCTCGCTGTAGCCGCGCTTGGTGATGGAGACGTTGGTATAAAGGCTCTTGTTGGTCATAGCGGCCTTTACGATCTGGCCGGCGTACTCGATCTCCACTTCGATGGGTGTCTTGTCCAAGCCGTAATAATCGGCAGATTTGGACTCAACCACCTTGTAACGTCCCAGCGGCAGGGGCCGGGACTTGGCAACGCCATTCTTGTCTGTCCTGATCGTGTCCGCCAGATCGCCGGAGCGATGCTCATAGATCTCAAACTCCGTGTTGGGCAGGGGCGTCCCGGCAGGCCAGCCGTTCATGGTGTTGTACTCAGCGGAGGTCTTGGTCACCTGGATCTGGCCGGTGATGGGTGTGTTCTTCCACTCCACGATGGTCGTCTCGCCAGCGGTGACGTAGACCGTCTTCATCTCGGTGTCCACCAGATAGCCCTTGTTCTCCAGCTCCTTGAGGTAATACCGCCCGGTGACGGTCAGGTCCTCGATATAGATGTACCCGGAATTATCTGTGGTGTACTGCCCGATGGGCTTATGGCTGCTGTCGTACAACAGGAAGCTTACGCCGTAAATCCCCTTGCCGGTGGTGCTGTCGGTTTTATGCAGCAGGATACCAGAAAAAGCCTTGTTGGTGATGGTGACAGTAGTGACCTTGCCGTCCTGGATGGTGAAGTAGGTGGGAGTGGCGTCCAGCTTGAATCCCTCTCCAGCTTCGGTTTCAACCGCATAGTAGTCTCCTGCGTCCAGATCCAGGTGGGCGCGGCCCTGTTTGTCCGTGGTCACGGTGTCCACCAGAGCGCCGTCCATCTTTCTGATCTCGAAAGTGGTGTTAGGGATGCGCTGGGTCTTGTCCGCTTCGTTGACCTTGATCAGCTCCAGACCACCAACAGGGGCGTTGTAGAAGGTCAACGTCTGGCCCTCGCCTGCCTCGATCTCAATGGACTTCGGCGTACCATCCAGCACGAACCCGTCCACTGTGGCGGTTTCTTTTGCAGTGATGACCGTTCCGGGCTTCAAATCAGAGAGTACAATGCGGCCATATTCGTCCGTTTTGTAGATGCCCTTGTTGGGGCCAACATAGGCTCCGCTGCTGTCGGTGATGAGGAACTCGACCCCAGCCAGGGGCTTGTCCGTGGTGCCCGTCACCAGCTTCTGAATCGTGAGCGTCGTTCTGGGGGTGTTGTACACGGTGAGGGTTTGGGTGTCTGCGGGATTTACCGTGACCACCTGCCGCTTTGTTCCGGGGTCGATGGTAAATCCGGGCAAGGTCCTGGTTTCCTCGACTACGATGGTGCCCACAACCGGGACCCGGATCTCTCCATTCAGATCGGTTTTGTAAAGTCCCAGGGAGGACAGATGCCCATAGGCGTCATCCACGAACTCGCCGGAAGCATAGCTCAATTTGAACTCCACCCCAGCCAAAGGCTCGGAAGTGAGCTTGTTCAGTTTTTTGATGACGAGATACCCGGTAGGCTTATTGACAAAGCGGAGCGTCTGTCCGCCTTCGCCGCCCTTGATCTCGATGCTCTTGGGGGTGGCGTCCAGCACCACGCCGTCCGGGACCTTGAGTTCCTTTGCGGTAACGGTGATGCCTGGCTCCAAATTGGGGATGACGATACGTCCGTCCTCCCCCGTGATGTATTCGCCGTTGCTGCCGCCAACGACCGCCCCGGAGCTGTCGGTCACGAGGAAGGTGACTCCCTTCAGAGGGACGTTTCCGGTTTCGGTTTCCAGGTACTTTTCAATGGTCAGCGTGGTCTTGGGGATGTTCTCCACGTCCACATGGTTGCCGCTGCCATTGCCGTTCCCGGAGGAGCTTCCTCCGCCAATGGTCCCGTTCCCTCCGGTAACAACGCTGTTGCCGGAGCCGTTGCGGACAATGATCGTCCGGGGCGTAGGATCGAGGACATAGCTGGACGGCACCCTGGTTTCCACAACAACGACCGTGGAATTGGGGATGAGGCCCGTCACCGTCACGGTCCCATCGGCCCCTGTGGTGTAGCGGCCAATGAGGTTGCCATCGCCGTCCCGCAAAGTAAATTCCGTGTTGGGTACAGGTTTCCCGCTGACCGCGTCCCGTTTCGAGATAGTCAATGTGCAGAGGGGTTCGTTGTATACCGTGATCGTCTGGGTGTCCGCCGGATTGACTGTGATGGTCTGAATCCTGGTGGATTCGTCAATGACGTACCCAGGACAGGGGGTCAGCTCCTTTGCGACCACAGTTCCCACCACCGGCACCCGAATCTCCCCGGCGTCGTTGGTCTTGAACCGGCCCTTGCTGGACAGATGCCCAAAGTTGTCATCCACAAAGCTGCCGTCCGCGTAGGTCAATTCAAACTCTACATTTGCCAGGGGCTGCTTAGAAATTTTGTCCAGTTTCCGAATCACAAGGTATCCCGTCTTCTTGTTGTAGAAGCGGAGGATGTTCGCCCCGTCATCGCTGATCTTGATGGTTTTCGGCGTTCCATCCAGCACTACGCCGTCCGGGACCTTGACCTCCCGCGCGGTGATGGTGGACCCAGGCTCCAGACCGGGGATCACCACACGTCCATCCTCGCCGGAGATGTACTCGCCGTTGCTGTTGCCGACTACGGCCCCGCTGCTGTCCGTGACCAGGAAGGTCACGCCCTTCAAGGGCTTGTTCTCGCTGCCCTCCTCCTCGATGTACTTTTCAATGATAAGCGTATTCTTGGGAGTATTGTAAAAATAGGCGTGCTGAACATCGTCAGGATTGACAACGATGGTCTGGCTCCTGGTATTGGGATCGATGGTATAGCCGGGGATCGTAGCCTGCTCGGTGATGACCACCGTCCCCACGATGCCATTGATGGTAATGGTCCCGTCCGGCCCGGTGTAGTAGATGCCGTTGGAGGACACCTTGCCGTTTTCATCATCCACCACGCAGCCGGGGGCGTAGGTCACCTTGAACTGTACCCCGGCCAGGGGCGTCTTGCGGTCCAGACTGCTGTACTTGTGGATCACCAGGGACCCCAGGGGCTGATTGCGGAACTCCAGCGTTACCGTCTGCCCGGCCTTGATCTGCGCCGTCTGGGGCGTATCATCCAGCAAATACCCCGGTTTTGACCTGGTTTCCTTGACCACCAGTGTCGTGTTGGGGTCAACGTTGTCCACCAGGAATGTCCCCGCGCCGTCCGTCACGAACTTGCCGTTGGCGTCTCCCACCACCGTTCCGTCCGCTGTGGTCACAAAAAATTCCACATCACTCAGCGGGGCGTTATTGGAGCTGGAAACCTTTTTGACCAGTAGGCTCCCCTTGGGGCTGTTGCCGAAATAGACCTGGATGACCTCCTGGTCCTCGCCGGAGAGGTACACAGTCTGGGGCGGCGTGTCAATGACGTGGCTGCCGTCACTGGACAGTTCCTCTATGATATAGGTCCCCCTCTGGAGCCCGGTTGCCGTGAAGGAGCCGTTGGCCGAAGTGCGGAAGGTGCCGATGACCGTCCCGCCCGTACCGGAGGTATTGCCGGAGAGGTAGCGGATCTGGAAGACCGCGCCCTCAATGGCAAGATTGGGATTTACAGAATCATACTTCCAGACGCAGATGGCGCTCAGAGGCCGGTTCCGGAACACGAAGGTATGTCCCTGTCCGGCAGCCACGAACGCCTCCTGGGTGTCGGGGTCCGCGATGGCGAAGCCCTTCAGCGGTTCCAGCTCCTTTACCCGGAACCAGCCGTCCCGCAGGCCCAGCTCGCCCATCTCAGGGCCGTTCAGCTCAATGCGCCCATTCTCATCGGTGTAGAATGTTCCCAGATTATTGAGTTCCCCGGTACTGGTATTGTTGGATGCGTACCAGACCTGGAAGGGGACATTGGCCTGCCGCTCGAAGGTGACGGCATTCTCCTTGATGATCTCGATGACGGGCCGCTTGTGATTCTTGAAGTAGACCGTGTGATCCCGGTTGGGATACAGCGTCACCAGCTGCGCCGGAGCATCCTTCAGCCAGGGGGAGGGGACAGATTTTTCAGTGATCTCGTACACACCCGGCAACAGATTCTTCAGCTCCGCTTTGCCGTTAGCATCGGTTTTGATCTCATCCACGCTGTGACCGTCCGCTGCCCGGACGGTGAAAACCGTGTTGGCAATGGGTTCGCCGGTATCGGCATCGTGCTTATAGACGATGAGATTGGGCCGCTTGTCATTTTTCAGAACGATCTCGCTGGTCTTGCCGGGGAACAGCTCCACATGGTACTCCTTCAGGTCACGAATGTGGTCTGACACTGTGGCGATCTCCTGCAAGGAGTAGACACCCGGCTCCACCCCCTCCCACAGGATCTCCCCTGTGGACGAGGTGATACGGTCCAGATAACGGGTGCCGTCCTCGATTTTCGCCAGCCGGAAGGAAACGCCGGGCAGGGGCCCGCCGCCGGCGCTGGTTTTGATGAGCCGGAGGGAGGGCAGCTTGGAGTTGGTAAAGATAAACTGCGCCGTTTCGTTCCCGTCCAGCTGGATAATGCGCTGGGCGTTGTCAATGACGTATCCCGGACAGGATACCTCCGTCACCACATACGCCCCCACCGGAAGCATGGACAGGTCAATGGTCCCATCGTCCTGAGTGACAAATTCCTTCGGGCCGAAGCTTCCATCCACTGACTTGATCTCAAATTTGGCGTTGGGGATGGCTACAGACGGGTCCGCGCTGTCCACCTTGATGAGGTGGATGCCGGGCTTTCTGTCATTAAAAAAGACCAACTGTTTAATACCGTCCCCGGCGTGGAGTTCCACCTCCTGGGGCGTGGTATCCAGAATGTGTACTTCATCCCCTGTATCCTTTTCAAAAACACGGTACGTTCCAGGCTGCTGGTCAGTGAGTACGATCTCGCCCAGTTCGCCGGTATAGAAGTTGCCCAGGAACTCGCCGTCACGATAAATACAGAAGGTAACATTTGCCATTACCTGATGGCCCAGCCGGTCATATTTGATGATCCGCAGGCCGGGCAGCTCTTTGTTGGTGAAGGTCACAGTCGAAGTTTCGCCTGTGACCACAGTGACGGTTTTGATGGTATCCGTGTCGGCCTTCCAGCCTGCTATTCCGGCGATCTCCTGCACCTCGTAGGCTCCGGGCTTCAGGTTGGTGAACTGCACAGCGCCGCCGGGTTCCGTGTAGCCGGAGTAGGTCCTGCCGCTCTCGATGTGCTTGATCTGGATGTGAACGCCGGGCAGCTTTTCGCCGGTATCGCTGACCTTCTCCACCCGCAGTTCCCCGTAGGGGTCATTGTCGAAGGTCACTTCTGCCGTCTCTCCCTCACGAACCGTGATGTTCTGAGCGGGATGGGCGCTGAGAAGGTGGTCCTTGGGAGGGATTTTCTCAATGACGGTATAATTTCCAGGCTCCACATTGGGGATGATGATCTCACCATTGACCGTGGAGAGCTTCCCAATGGTATCGCCGCTGGGGGAGACTACTTCAAAAATCGCGCCGTTCAGCAGCTCCAAAGTACCCGTCTCCCGTTTGATGATCCGCAGGGAGCCAGGTTCCGGCTCCGGGTCGGGATCGGGAGTAGGGGAAGGATCGGGCGTTTCATCTGGAGGAACAGGATCAACAGAAGTTCCATCGAAACTGGAGATCACATCGATCTTCATGGGCCTGCGGGGATCGGTATCGACCATATAGTTCTGGATATTGCCATATTTGTCCGTCTCCGCGCAGCTGGCATAGAAGATGGCATATTCATGGACAACGCCGTCAATGGCCACCTGCACATCGCAGCCCTCGGCTTCCGCAGGGATCAGGACGGTAAACTGTCCATTCCATCCGCCGCTGCCGGCGTCCGTGACTGTGGTCTCTGTGCAGTCGTTACCGTTGATATTGACGATCCGTGTCCCCTCCGGCACGGCATCCGGGTCTGCAAAGGACAGCTGCACAAGGCCGGTATCCACCCAGGTATCACTGTGGATGGCGAACACCTGCTGATAGTAGTCCTTCCCGTCTACCGTGACGGGATAGGGCTTGCTTTGGTCAGGCGTGGCAGTAAGCCTCGGCTGGAGGATGCGGTCCCAGTACATGCCCGTCTGGTAGATATCCTTGGCCGCTTTCAGCACACGCTGGGCCGCCGCCTGGTCCGCGCTGGGATTCACCGTCAGGTTGGAAATGCTCCAGTTGTCCAGGATGTAGCACCACAGGGCCATCTTGGTGGCATAGTATGCCTCGTTGACATTCTGCAGCCCCAGGGATTCAATGGACTTGTGGGGGTAGCCGGATGCCACGATGCCGAACACCTTGGGGTCCGTGTGCTTCTGGTTGGCCAGATACTGGATGCCGGTCCCCTTGGGAACGGTCTGGGGAACACCGGCGGTGTTGGGGTTCACGCAGTAGGCGGGGATCTGTCTGGTGGCGCCCGTCTCATCTGTGAAATTGTAGTAGGTGTAGACCTGCTCCCGGACCCGTCCGTTGATGGAGAGGTAGGACACCTTCTCGCCGTTGTGATAGATATTGATATTGCCCAGGGCCTCCTCCTCGCTGGAGGCGGCCAGGGCGGTGGGGAACATTCCCAGCACTGTGACCAGCGCCAGGAGGAGTGCTAAAATTCTTCGTTTCATGAAGTTCCTCCCATCGTTTTGGTTGAGAAAGGCGCGCACCTGGTGGGGTGCGCGCCTTGCCATATTACGTTCATCGTCATGCAATTTTATATTCCGTTCGCTGGAAGACGCCGTTCATGTAGACGTCCCAGCAGTCCAGGTAGTAATCTCCACAGGGGCAGGAGGCCAGCATATCCGTCACCTGTTCCGCCCTCCAGGGCCAGAAGCCGGGGATGGAACGGCCCTCCGGCATAGTCATATGGATGTGTATCCAGGGCGTACCGTTTTTGCGGGTGACGGCCTTGCCGTCCTTCCAGGTGGAGGGATGCGCGCCCATGGCGTTGTAGAGGGTGTAGAGCATCCGGCGGGATTCGTGCAGGTTGCGGACGAACAGGAGATCATCACCCTCCACGGTGAAATGTCGTGCTTCCGCTGGCGGTAGCTCCGGCTGATCGAACTGGCTCCAGTCGCAGGTGGCTTCTGGCAGGGGACCTACCGGGCCGTCCGCGAAGTAATTCTTGTCGTACCGGCTCACATCTGTGATGGTGTAGTTGGTCCCGTCATCACAGCGGATCACATCGCCTGCCTGGGGGATGTACCGGCTGCCATCCTGCGGGACATTGATAGAGCCGTCCGCATTGGTGCTGAGTGCGGAGGGGGCGGTCTGGCTGGTTGGTGTGGTTGATGCAGGGGCGCTCACCTCCATTTCGTAGGGTTCGTCCGGGTGGATGGTGACGGTGTTGGTTTTGGCATCGTAGGTGACGCCGAAGTCCACCGCCTGCCCGATGTCCCGGAGCTTGACGTAGTTGCTGCCGTTGATCTCATAGGCTTCCAGGGGTATGCGCTGCTCATTGACATAGAACCGCTGGCTGCTGGGGTTGGCCATGAGTCCCGCTGCTGCCTGCGTCGCGGGACCGCTGACAGCGATCCCCGCCAGGATGCCCGCCGTTACCAGGGCGATCTCTTTTCTTCTGCTCATAACTGTTCCTCCTTGTATTGTAATGGTTTGATGCTTTGCAAGCACTACAATACCGAAGAAATTGTCACAAGTCCAGCGGAACATCCGCAAACCTATAGAGAAGAAATGCCGCCCAAACGAAGCAGTTTACACAATTTCCGCTCCCGTGACGCACCAGCGGAAGTCCCGCTCATCCCGGACGCAGGTGTAAAGGGTGATCACATTGGACTGGGAGGCGGCGAGAGCGCTGCGGTCCGTCTCACTGACCTTGGAGACGCTTGTCACCTCGTAGGTGCGGGTCCCCAGTTTGGTGGTGAGGGTGATCCTGTCGCCCAGCTCCAGGGTGTGAATTTTCCCAAAGTAGGAATTTGCCCCCCGGTTGTGGGCCGCGAACCCTGCGTTGCCGTCCCAGATGCTGGTATCCTCGAAATGGCCCGCTCCCCGTTTCAGGGTGGCGGCGTCCGTTCCCTCAAAGATGTCAACGGTCAGGCCGATGACCGGGATCTCCAGCGTACCCAGGGACCCGTTTTTGTAGTAGAGATCGTCCGTGACTTCGGTATAGCCGGAGCTGGTGGATCCCGGCACAGTCACCGTCACATCCGCGCTTCCGGGGACCATGGTACTCCCTGCGGAGAGATCGGCCGGCACAGACTCAGCGGACAGGCTGCTCATATCAGGTGGGAAAACGACTACGAAATCACCGTTGACCGTCGCGCCGGTTGCAGCCATGGAGCTGGGGACCAGATCAGGGGTCAGGTACTCGCCGGTGTTGAGGGTGTTGCTGGTGGGCGTCCCGAAACCGGGCGGGATGATGGCGGCGTTCTTGCTCACGTCCTCGTTCTTCTGCGCGCCGCCGTCCGCTGTCACCACGGTTTCCACGGAGGTGGGCTTTCCATAGCCGTCCTGCTCCTCCGCGTCAAAGGAATATTCCAGCGCGAAAGCCGGAGCTGCCAGGGCCAGCAGCATACAGACCGCCAGAATAGTTGTCAGGAATCTTCTTTTCTTCATTACGCGCTCTCCTCTCCGGCTTCATGCCGTTTCTTCAAAAACAGCGCCGCGCCCACGCCGCCTCCGGCGAGGACCACAGCGCCCAGGGGGACCAGGATATAGGCCCAGTTAAACTGAAAACCGCCATCCGAGGCGGTTTTGTCCGGGTCAATATCAGGGACTGCCGGTTCCGGGACGGGGATCACGGGTTTGATCTCCGTCCCCTCGAAGACCGCCACGTACCGGACGCGATCCAGCGCGATCCTGCTGACAGTCCCCACATATTTTGCCGTCACCGTGTAGCCGGTGACATAGCTGCTGGTGGCGGTGCCGGAGTAGGTGGCCACGGCGGTATACCGGTCGCCCATGGCGTAGCCGTCCAGATCGCCGGTGTTGTCCGTCTGCCAGGAGACGTCCTGCAGGGTCATGGTCCTGCCGTTCTCATCCACAGTCTTGGGGATGTACTGGGTGTCCTGGCTGCCCAGGTTGGGATAACGGCGGGTGGCGGTCACCTTCCTGCTGGAAGTGCCGTACCCAGCCGTTTCCACCTGGACGGTGTCCAGCTGGAGGGTCAGGGTGCCGGACAGACCGTCCGCAGTGACGAACTCCTTCTCCTGGGGCAGCAGGGCCAGAATAGAGGCCATATCCTTGTTCTTGCTCTCCAGCGACACCTCCTCGGTGTGCTGCCGCTCCTGATACTCCGGCATCTCCTGTTTGAGGAGGTCGATCAGGGTATAGCGGATGCCGTTCTGCTCAAAGTCCGAGCGGGGGATGCCCGCAGGGTCCTGCTCCGGCGAGAGGTCATAGACCTTCCTGATCTCGCCGCCATCCTCGCTCTCCTCCACGACAGAGGGGTAGCATACCTCTGCCGCCAGTGCAATGGGGGACATGGACGCTGCCAGCAGCACCACTGCCAGCAGCAAAAATACGGTTCGTTTCATGATGTTTTTCTCCTTTACATGTTCATAGTGGGGTCTATCTCCTGGGGCTGCTGCATCTGCGTGAGCTGCTGCTGGTAGGCGTCCAGCACAGCGCGGTCAAATTCCTGCTTGAACTCCTTCGTGCAGGGGAAGCACACATCCCGGTACTGATCCCCGGACTTGTAGCTGGGCATGGCGACAAACGGCCCCTTGCTTCCGCTGACGATACGCACGCCTCTGATGGCAAAGCAGCCGTCCAGGCTGACCGAGGCATCCGCCAGCCTGCCGCCCTCCGTGCGAAGTGTGTGTATCTTTACTTTGATATCCATGGAATATCCTCCTGTCTTCAACCCATGCCGTCCATGGCAGGGGCGCTCTGCTTTTGTGCCTGCAGCTCCTCCAGCTTCTCACGTGCCCAGTCCGGCAGATACTGCTCGTCCAGCACGCCGATGAAGTCGGCACGGTCCCAGCGCGTCTGCTCACCGTCTTCAAGACGGGTCGCGTACACGGCCCGACCGGAAGCGGTGGGGGAGCAGCCAAATCCTCCCGCAGCCCGCCAGAGCTGGCTGCGGGGCGTCCAGCAGCTCTCCTGGAGCATGTCCGGACTCAGTACCAGTACCTTGCCCGTATAGTCCTGCTGACACCTGTCACCAACACAATGCTCCGGCTCGAACAAGCCAAGTGTCTGGTATGCCTTCCGGGCCTGCTGGACGAAGCCCTCCAGAAGCCGGGCGGCAGTGTCCACCGTGTAGTATCGGTTGAATCGTCCGTCTTCCGGCACGAACGTCCTCCGGCCCCACTGATATGTTTCATCACTGACCAGGTGGTCACAGGCAGATTTCTTGAGTTCCTGCAGGGAGTTGGCGAGGACGAAATTCACCCGCTTGAAACCATACCGCTCCAGCACGGACTGAACGCATCCTTCCGCCAGTCCTCCGTTGACCTCATCCGAATAGTCCCGGATGGCCTGCTCTATGGCTCGTGCGCAGATGACATTTTCCCGGAAGCTGGCATCATACTGCTTTTCCATGCCGTATCGTACGGCCTCCCCATAGGGATCCCGGCATAAATATGGAAAATCATCCATAGACAACGTCCTCAGCCATGAGCTGCTCCTCCAGGCTCCCCATACACACGCCCATCATAGCCAGTACGGAAAGCTCCCATTCCGGCACATCGGTAAGGTCGTGACGGTAGTCCGCCTGTCCTACCGTCACCGTACCCGGCTCATTTCCCGGCCACGCGCAGAGTTTGGCGTTCGCCGGGATGCCAACCTCCTCCCGGAGCGCTTCCGGTACGATGGTCTGCGTCCGCTCCGGCAGGGCGGGGCACTCCCCGTCCTCGCCGCAGTTCTCGCAGTGGCCGCACACTCCGGCCAGATACTCGTTCAACTCCACCGCAAGCCGCTGGAGGCTGTCCACGGCGCGGATGACCTCCATCGCGGTCATCCCCTTCCGCAGGATGATCACCGCGCTATCCGCCGCGCGGATCTCCACCGGCTCGCCTTTTTCCAGGCCGCTCAACTCCAGCACGGTGTTGGGGATGACGAGCTTCTTCTTGGTCGTCTCTTTGATAAATTTCTGCATAGGTTCCTCCAATTTTTTATTTGATACCCGGCATTGCCACATAGATCGGGCTGCAGGGCTCATGGACCAGGACCAGCTCGCCCTTCTCGCAGTCACCCTCCCGCTCAAACATGTTGAACTGTCTGGCGCGCTGTGCCAGCATGGGCTTTGGATCGTAACTGGTGATGACCAGCTCCTTGAAAATGGCCCCCTTCTTCTGGGACATGGTGTTCTGCCGCTCAAACCGCATGATGTAGTGATCATCGTACAGCTGGCGGGTAAAATCACAGTCGTTATAGGAGATCACCCGCGGACCCTTGCACTCCCGCAGCGCGTCATGGAGCCGGTAGTGGTCGTCCAGGGAGAACTCCGCGGCATACATCTTCTCTGTCTCAAAGTAGGGCGGGTCGCAGTAGTGGAGCGTATCCGGACGGTCGATGGCGTTGATGGAATCCGCAAAATCCCGATTGGTGATGACCACGTCCCGCAGCCTTCGGGAGGCGCGCTCGATCAGGCCCAGGAAGTGTTCCAGATTGGTGGGGCGCAGCGCGAAAGAAGAACACGTAGCGTTGAAGCTCCTCCGGTCCACCGTATAGTAGGCCGCAGCCCGCCGCACATCCCACAGCTCAGCCCGGCCCTGCAGGATCATCTGGGCCTCTCTGCACTGCTCCGGCGTCAGCATGACTCTGACGATGGCGATCTCATCCTCTGTGAAATCCGGCATCCTCTCGTGGGCAAGGGCCCGCCGGAATGCATGGAACTCCGCCTCCGAGTGGAGCGGAAGGTAGCACAGCTCCTGCAGCAGCGCCGCCAGACGGTCCCGAACGCAGAGCATAAGATTGGACAGGTCCGCGTTGAAGTCATTGTAAAACTCGATCCGGCCCCGGACCCTGGGCTGACCCAGCAGGATCGAGCCGCTGCCACCAAAATGCTCCCCATACCGGTGCATTTTGGGCGGGAAGATGGGGCAGATGATGGAAATATACCGCTCTTTGCTGCCAATCCATGGGATGAAGGGTTTAGCTGTCAGGCCCTGCTCCATCCTGTACCTCCCCAAAGTTTTTCAGTGACCCTTCCAGGCTGGCGATGACCTCCTTCAGACCCGCCGCCATGGCCTTGAGGTTCTGGATCGTGTCGTAGAGTTCCCCGGCGTTCCTGGCATAGAACATGCCGTCCGGCCCGCCGCAGATGGGGACCTGCTTCTTCCGCAGACGGTTGACCTGCCGCTGCAGCTCCTTTTCGCTGATGCGAAACGTCTGCGCCAGTTCCTGATACGTGGCCGCGTTCCCCCTGCCCAGGCAGTTGCCTTTCAGATGTTTTTTCAACTGTTCGCTTGCCATTTTCCTTCCTTTCCGGCGCCGCTTCTCCGGAAAAGGATACAAAAAAGAGGGGCCGCCTGTCCCTCCGGAGAAACGGCCCCTCGTCACAAATTATTGCATTGTCATCCCGCCCCGCTGCTGTTCCAATATGGGGGGATCCCGTTTGCGGATGTAATTCAGCCCATCCTCTGTTGTCTGATAGCCCTGCCGTTCTGCCAGCGCGGCGGCGTAGGCAGCGTAGTCGAAACAGCCCTTGACTGCATCGCCGCCCTTTGCCCATTCCTGCTTACTCAGCTCTTCGGTGACCTTGTCCAGGAATTTGTCCCTGCTGATGACGTCATAGCTGCTCAGATTTTCAGCAATGTTCACAGCGTCATCCATCCGGCAGCAATTCTCCAATTCCAGCGCGGCGGTGAACCGTTCGAGAAAATCCGGACTGCCCTGACCCCGTTCATCCAGCAGGAACCCCAGGTTCTGACCATCGTAGATCAGATCAGCAAGGTCATCATACTGGCTGGTAAGCTTCTGAATGCAGGGCAGGATACACCGGGCGTCCAGCAGGGTACAGTCCTGAACGGTCTTCACCCGCAGTTCGTCCAGCGCAAGCCGAATTTCCCCCGGTCCGCCATCATTGATCTCATTATAGTCCGGCAACTTCACCCACGCTCCGTCAGGTACGGCCTCCGATGCCAGCTTCAGCCGGACGCTCCAGCCTTCGGCTTCTGACCCTGGGAGATCGTGCCCATCATAGGCAATGACCGGCTGGCGGGTGGGATATTCCACATAGCAATTACTGATGAACAGGCCAGGGTGCTGATCCTCGTATGTCTGGCCCAGCGCGTTCATATCGAAGTACGCCCGCTGATCCTGGGGGACGCATTGCTCGGACAGGAAGAGTCCTCCCAAAGCTTCATAGCTTCCCACAAGCCCACGCACCTCATATTCATCCAGGGTCAGCAGACAGTTTACCGCCCCGGCCATATCCCTGGGAGGCTCACGGGCCATGGCGGCGGAGAGGACGATCCTCTCCCGGACGCTCAGCGCCTCCAGATGATCGGTCAGCCACTGCTTTTCTGATGCCGTTCCAGGCAGGCGAAGGATCATTTCATCATGACTGCGTTCCATCTACAACATCTCCATTCCACCCGGACCGGGCTGCTGTCTCATCCTCTGAACTGGCTCTCCGCCCTTCCGTTCCAGTAAGCCGTACCCGGTGATGACTGCATGATCCCGTTCCAGCAGAGCGCTGCCATAACCCTGGAGGTCAATGTGCGGAACGAGTGTCTCCGCGTCCTTCTCACAGATAACGACCGCCAGTTCCTCCCGCGCCACGTCCTCCGGACTGCTGGCCTTCGGCTCAAAGAAGTGTTCGTCGACCGTACTGGCAAGGGATATCGCCCGGGAAAGCTCGTCACAGTTATTTGCCGCCAGGATGGCCTTGTACCTGGTCAGCTGGCCCTGCGCGTCCAAGTCCGCCAGGCGTTGTGACAGCTCCAGTATCTGCGGTGTCTCGCCGTCAAAATACATTTTGTGGTTCAGCCAGGGGATCGCGCAGTCCTGGATAGATGCTGCGACATCCTTCCAATCCTGCTTTCCCAGCCTTTGCAATGCATCCTGTATTTGTGCCTGCGGGGCGGGGAGCCGCAGCTGGATCACTTCGCTTTGTTTGCCGCCGCCAATGAGAGGCAGCGCCGCCGTGTTGAGCAGGACGGTGTAAGACGGCTTCCTGGGCTGGAGATCCATATCTTTGCTGACGCAATGGATCTCCGACTGCCGCTCCACATAGCCGAAGCCGGTATACACGCCGCCTGTCTGCTCCCTATGCTCTCTGCCGATCTTCACGTAGTCCAGCAGCGCCAGCGCGGAGTCCGGCAAACCGCTGGCTTCTTCTATAAAGTCATTGTCCACCAGGAATTTTCCCAGCTGATAGTCTGTCGTGGCGTTCTCCGCTACGACGCAGCAGTCCGTGCTGTGGGCGAAGTCGATGAGCCGGGTCAGCTCGATAGGGGCGGAGCCTTTCTGCATTTCTTTTCCTGCCATCCCCTCAAACGCCGCCATCTCCTGAACGGATGTAAATCCTGCCAGCTTCCGCGCCAGGGCGTTGAGCTGATAGATATCCGGCAGCTCGGGGAGGCATTTGTCCAGATAGTTATATTCTTCACGGATCTTCAATACCTCCACATAGGGCGGCTGGCCCGGTTCCAGCCGCAGCCGCTCCATGAGATCCAGCATCTCATAGTCACTGGCGGGGAGGTCCAGCTCCGCGTAGTTGACTCGTCCCTGGGATGCGTAGACGTGGAACACCTCAGACAAGGGTCATCCCTCCCTGGGCGGGCTCCATGGCCATCTCAGGGAACAGCCGGTCAAGATCCTGCGGATGGAATCCATACTGCTGGCAGAATCCCTCCAGCGTGATCAAGTCCCGGATGGCGGTAAACTGGCCATCGATCCGCATCATCTGGCGGTTGCACGGCAGGAAGTCCGTCTTGGAAAGAATGCTCCCCGTGTAAGTGTTATGCTGCGGGAAGCTCCACAAAATGTCCGAATCCCTGATATTCCGTCCACTCAAATGAAAGCTGTACCACCCTTCCGGTATCTTTTCAGCAGGGACCGGCTCATTGAAGATCAGCACAGGGGTTTTGCCCACCCGGCCATGCATGATATGATCCCGGTCCGTTGTGCCAAATCTTACAAAGCGCTTGCTTTCATCGGGCGTAAAGTCTCCCTGTAAGACCAGCGGCTGGGAGGTATGGCCGGTGAAGTCCTCCCGCAGCCGCCGGGCCAGACGGCAGCACTGCCAGAAAGCAAGCGGGTATCCCTCCTTCTCCAGCGCCTCCGCATGGATACTGAGTCCCCGGATGATGTCCAATGCCTGTTCACCGGTAACGGTGGGGCAGGGCGCCTTTTTGCGTACCGCAGTTTTGATCTGGTTAGCGGCCTCCTCCTGTATTCGGGAAGGCTCATTGAAATCATATATGATATCCTCCGGCGCCCACATCGCCGTCATGCCTGCCACAATGTCACGCAGATCAGGCAGATACTCTTTCCCCCCGTTCCAAGTGAGGACCCCGGCATAATTGATCAGCCCGGAAACGGCGGCCTGCACTTCTGCTACCTGCCGGTCTTCCGCCTCCAACTTTTTTTTCAGTTCTTCTGCTTTGTGCATAACTTTACCTCCTATTGCTTTGTTCATAGCTCCATGCCCATCAACTGCGGGGTCTGTTCATAGGTCACTGGGTCAGCAGCAGCACATGTCCAGCCGTGCATGGAACCGGCCTCCATGGCCAGCCGCTGCGCCTGGGTTACGCCAAGCCGTTCGTTATTGTAGTCCGCCAGCTTTTTGTTCTGGGCGGGATCGCCGGTGTCCCAATCGGAAGGGTAGTATCCGCTTTCCCCGCGCTTGATACAGATGAGGGCCCCGGTACCGGGCAGGGTGGAGAAGCACAGTTCCGGCAGTTCCTCCGCCAGCTTCAGCTCCGGCTTATAAAGCCTGGGGTCGGCACCGGGGCTGTCCCAGCCGGACTGGCAGCCAGCCAGCATGGCCTGTTCCTGGGCCCTGGAAATGCCCCGGCATCTGTTGTGGTAGTCTGCCATATGGCGGTTTATGCCCGGTCTTTCGCTGCCATCCTCCAACACATGGTATCCGTCTTCGCCCCGCAGGACATAGATGAGCTTCTCATCGCCGGGACGGACGGACCAGCAGAGGTCCGGCAGACGCTCGGCAAAGTGGGGATCGAAGCGGTCCTGCTCCGTCATGATGCTCCAATCCTCGTCCTGCCACAGGTGGACATACAGTTCGCAGCCGTCACCGATGCCGATATCACGCTGCTCGAACCCCTCTCCCCAGCCATCGGACATCTGTCCACCCAGGTGGGTCGCCAGAGTATCCAACTCCACAGGTGTCAGCTTTCCCTGCACCTGACACTCCGCCACTGCCCAGAGACGGTCATTCCTTACCTCTGCGGTGAATAGAACAGAACGAACTTTCTGATCCACAGCGTCATCCTTGCCATACCAGTGCATGATGCCGCGCTCTGCCTCCTCCGGCATCCGCTCCCGGATCAGCGCCTCCATAATGCTGTCCTTGTATCTGAGCAGGGAGCAGCCATCCAGGGCAACGGGTTCTTCCTCCATACCGCCATACTTGTCGGGCTCGAAGAGATCAGCGGTCATTGGTGCATACAGCTTCAGCGTCTGGAGGGGCGGCGGCAGGACGGAGAATCTGTCCTCGCCCAGCACCACGCCAAGGCTACGGCCATTATCCCAGGCTATGTGGAATGTGGCCAGATCATTGATGTACTGCAGTGTCCCCATGCTCCCCGGTTCCACCGGCTGCGGGTCATCCTCCATCTCCCTGAGTTTGATCCTGCTGCCTTCCGGGTACTGCTCCCGGAGAAAGTCCAGCCAGCCCTTTGGTATCTGATCCATCTATATCCCTCCCATTTCCATTTCTTTTGCCTGCTGCTCTGGCTGGCTGACGCTGCCGGTACTTCCGAGATCGGCGTACTGCTCCCTGGTGTCCACAACAAAGTTGCCGCAGAATGCGGTTTTGACGCTGGGATATTCATCCCAGATCCGTTTCGCCAGGCGGGAACACCGCCAGACAGAATACAGGTTTTCATTGCCAACTGATTCCTCCTCCGCGTGGATGCTCAGGCCGCGGAGAATGGCCCTGGCTTTTTCCGTGTTGAACGCCGGGGGCTGGCCGGACGCGCGGGCGGCGGTCACCGCCTGGTCAAATTTTTCTGAATACTGCCGTTCCATCCTTGCCCCGGCCTTTTCGTAGATCGAGTACAGAAAGTCCTGCCAGAACTCCCGCATATACATCGCCAGATCACGCAGCTCCAAAATCGCGTCTTCCTCTCCACGCGAAGCCAGCACGCCGGCGTAGGCCGTCATTGCATTCAGACCCGCCCGCACCGTCCGCTCATGCTGATCGTATACCTCCGCATACGGTTGAGTTTTGTATCCATGCTCAGCGGCGTTTTTGGCGTAGGATGTGACCAATTGCAGGAGGTTCGGCCCCTGTGTGGAGCGATCCCACAGTTCCCGTTCACTCAGTCCATCCACGACTGCGGCTAATTCCTTCGTGATATAGCGGAACTCCCCCAGCCTTTTATCATATAGTCCGCACAGATCCATTGTCGCGTGGAGATTTTCCGGGTTGCCCACGAACAGGGCGTTGACCTCCGGGAGCAGGTCGTGTCTGGTGCAGCCCTGAACGGAACCATCCGTCTGCCGGATATTTTCGTAGAGGCGATAATCCGCCCCCGCCCACGCCTGAAAGTCCTTACGGGAAATCGGAGCCTGCATTTCTCCCACCATTTTACATCCCCCCCATTACCGGCCCGGCGCTCTCCGACATGCTCTCCTTCTGCGAGGACGGGGCCTCGTAAACCGTCTTTTTTCCGTAAGTGATCTTCATGATCTCCTCTGCGTTGTAGTCTGCGTTCCGGCCAAACACCCTCTCAAACTCGCGTCGGTCCTGCGCGGGGAGATAATATGTGCTGTAGTAACCTCTGCGGCCTGTCAGAGAATCTGCCGCCGCCTTGAAAGTCAATTCCGCGCCATCCTTCTGAATTGTGACGGTCACTGTCTTGGCCCCGCTGTCCTTTACGGCGTCTGCGATGGCTTTCATCCGGTAATAGGGACTGCCGGTATCCTGCACCAGCGACTGATATTCCGTCAGCAGCGCATCGTTCTTCAGAAATTGGAGGAGGAATTTCTCCCGGTTGGTTTTGATATGCATCTCCGCCTCCGTCTGGATGAAGCCCTCCGGGTCCTGGCGCCATGCCAGAAAGGCTGTCTCCGGCAGTACGTCCATCGTGTAGCCGCTGTGGAACATCCCGTCCGGCATCTTACCGCTGAAGAACCGTTCGATAGCCTCTTCCCTTGCGCCATGCTCACGATAGTATTGGATATCCTGCTTCGCACGCCAATCGGTGACCTCTTCCACAGGGAGGTTGTTCCGGTCGTTGGCAATGGTATCCTCCACCCGCCGGTCGATCCTGCCGCTGATCGTTTCGGCCATAGATGGACCGACTTCTGATACGAGGGGGAAATTCCCGCTGGTGAAGATATCCAGCGAATCCTTTGCCAGATACAGGGCCCTGTGTTCCGTGTCGTATACGCCGCAGAACAGCAGGCTGCTCTCCCAGGAGATACCGGCATCCTGTGTGGAAGATATCCGGTACAGGTAATTCACGGACGGCATCTTTTCAAGGCAGGAGAACGTGACCATATCTTT
>CAJTVO010000027.1 GCA_910579485.1 uncultured Oscillospiraceae bacterium
ATATTTGAACACCTCAAACAAAGCCTTGCCCCAGTGGCCGAAGGCCACCGCGCCGTGGTGAGGATAGCGCTTGGCAATGAGCACATGGCGGTAGAACCGGTCCATTTCCGGGATGGCAAAAGCTCCGATAGACCCGAAGCTCTCGCAGTCCACATCCAGCACCGCCCCCTGGGCTACGTAGGCCTTGAGCTGGGTGTCAGCAGTGGACTGAAGGCGGAAGAAGGTGATGTCACCAGCCTTGATGTTGCCCTCCATGGTGCCGCGGGTGATGTCCGGCTCCGGCAGGTCCGGCTCCAGATCGCGCTTCATGATGAGCTGATAGCCCATGTGAGGATTTTTCAGCAGGGAACAGGCTGTGTTGCCGCAGTGGAAGCCCATGAAGGTCTCGGTCAAACGGCAATCATACTTTCCCTTGATGCCCTTGTCATAGATCGAGGCGGGCACGGTGTTGTTGATGTCCAACAGCGTGCAGACCTCACCGGAGACGCAAGTACCGATGTATTCACTCAGCGCACCGTAGATGTCCACCTCGCAGGCCACGGGGATACCCATGGCTGCCAGCCGGGAGTTGACATAGCAGGGTACGAACTTGAACTCCGTCTGGAACGCGGGCCAGCACTTGTTGGCAAAGGCCACATACTGCCGGGTACCCTTGTGCTGCTCCATCCAATCCAGCAGAGTCAGCTCGTACTGGGCCAGCCGGGGCAGGATGCCGCCATAGGGGTTGTTCCCGCCCAGCTCGGCCTCCATCGCCTTCATCTTCTCGGGGATTCGGGGGTCGTCCTTGTGCTTGTTGTAGGCCACCAGCAAATCCAGCTCAGAGTTTTCTTCCACGGCCACGCCCAGGTCGTACAGCGCCTTGATAGGTCCGTTGCAGGCCAGGAAGTCGTCGGGACGGGGGCCAAAGGTGATGACCTTCAGGCCCTTCAGGCCTAGGATAGCCCTGGCAATGGGAACGAACTCGCTAATCTTCTCCGCAAGCTCGGCGGCGGTGCCTACGGGGTACTCGGGGATATAAGCGGTTTTGCCCCGCAGCCCCAGATTGTAGGAGCAGTTGAGCATACCGCAGTAGGCGTCGCCGCGTCCATCGTGGAGGTCGCCGTCGCCCTCTGCGGCGGCTGCGTACATGATGGGGCCGTCGAACCAATCGGTAATCAGGGTTTCGGGGGTCTCGGGACCGAAGTTGCCCAAGAACACCACCAAGGCGTTGACGCCATTGGCCTTCACGTCCTTGACAGCCTCCTTGGCCTGGATCTCGTTCTCCACAGTAACAGGACACTCGTAGAGGCCATCGCCGCAGGCGGCTGTCAGAGCGGTCCGCCGACGCTCCGACAGCGCGGCGGGAAAGCAGGAGCGGCTGACGGCGATAACGCCCAGCTTGACCTCGGGGATGTTTTGAAGCATGATTTTTTCCTCCATTTTTATTTATTTCCGTACAATAGCTAACATGATGACATCACGAAATTTCCGGCCCAAAGGGTATCCTGTCTCCTCTCAGGCAATATTGATATTTTCGCCGGAAAGGCCCACATAGGCCCCTTGGGACGCCTCTATGGATTCTTTGTGGGCCAGCAGCCACTTATTCCGGGCTTGAAGCCGCCAGTCTTCGTCGTTAACTGGCACAATGGACGGTTTGGCTTCATTGGTGCCCTTAGGAAGGACCACCGCTACCCGGAAACCCTCGTTCTTGTCAACATGACAAGGAGCGTAGTGCAGGGTGGTGGCGTAGACCTCCACAGCCACACCGGCAGGGACACGAAAAGCGCAGACATCTGCGGTATCGAGCACACCGTTCTCAATCTGGTCCTGTCGGGCCAAGAGAAGGATGAAGTCACCGGCGCCGATGTTCACCTCGCTGTCCCGGTGGTACTCCAGGCAGTTGAGCTTGGTATTCCGGCCCCAGCACATCCCAATTTGTATAGGCATCCCGCCATAGGCGTTGTTCTGGAGTTGTCCGAAAATGGCGTTTTGCTCCAGGGCGGCAATGCTGGATTCATAGGCCACGCCGTCCTCCGGCAGGGGGATGGCACCCATGGCCGACACCAGCGCCGCCGTGTCATAGCCGGTCAAAATTTGGCCGTAGGGCCTGAAAGAAGTATCATAAATGGATTCGATTTTCATATTCGGGCTCCTCTATTGAATTTGGGGAAACAGCGCCTTGCAGGCGGGGTAGATTCTCTGGAACTGCCGGTAGCACACCTCATAGAGGGCGGTGAGGGCCAGGTCCGGCTCCACCGTGTCCGCCACGCTGACCAGCTCCCGGCAGGCGGCCTGGACGCTGGGGAACCGGCCCGCAGCCACCATCGCCAGGATGGCCCCGCCATAGCCTGGACCCTGCTCCGTGGCCACGGTGTCCAGGGGGATGCCCAGGACGTTGGACATGATGGTTTTCCACAGCGGGGATCTGCTGCCGCCGCCGCAGATGTTGGACCGGGGGATGCTCACGCCCAGGCTCTTTGCAACCTCGAAGCTGTCCCGGATGGCAAAGGCCACCCCCTCCAGCACCGCCTGGAGCATATCGGCACGGGTCGTATCCATGGTCATGCCGATGAAGCAGCCCCGGGCGTTGGTGTCGTTGATGGGGCTGCGCTCCCCCATCAGATAGGGCAGGAAGTAGACGTGGTTCCTGCCTAGCTTGCATGGAGTTATCTTCGCCTCCTCGCCCTTGTAATCCGTGGTACCGATGATCTCATCCTGCCACCATTTATTGCAGCTGGCGGCGGAGAGCATACAGCCCATGAGATGGTAGCCGCCGTCGGCGTGGGCGAAGGAGTGCAGGGCATTATTGGGGTCCACACCGAATTTTTCGGAAGAGATAAAGATCGTCCCGGAGGTACCCAGGCTGATGTTGCAGCCGCCGGCGCCTACCGTGCCGGTACCCACAGCGGCTGCGGCGTTGTCTCCGGCACCCGCGCAGACCACCACACTCTCCGGCAGACCGATCGTTTTCGCCACATCCGACCGAAGTGTTCCTACTGGCTCCCAGCTCTCGAAGAGTTTTGGGAGCTGCTTTTCGGTCACACCGCAGATGCCGCACATCTCTTTGCTCCAGCGCCTGTGCTCCACGTCCAGAAGCAGCATCCCGGAGGCGTCGGAATAGTCCGTGGCGTGGACGCCGGTGAGACGGTAGACCAGATAGTCCTTGGGCAGCATGATTTTCTCGATTTTTGCGAACAAATCCGGCTCGTTTTCCCTCATCCACAGCAGCTTGGGGGCGGTGAACCCGGCGAAGGCGATGTTGGCGGTATAACCGCTCAGCTTCTCCCGGCCAACAGTCTCGTTGAGGTAGTCCACCTCCTTGGCCGTCCGCCCGTCGTTCCAGAGGATGGCCGGGCGCAGAACATGGTCCGTCCCGTCCAAGGCCACCAGCCCGTGCATTTGCCCGCCCGCGCCGATGCCCTTGACCTCGCTGGCATCAAAGCCCGTCAGCAGTTCCGGCACCCCTGACTGCACCGCCGCCCACCAGTGGGCAGGGTCCTGCTCGCTCCAGCCGGGACGGGGGAAGGAGAGCGGGTATTCCTTCGTGACTGTGTTTCTGACCTGCCCCTCTTCATCCACCAGCAATAGCTTGCAGGCCGAGGTCCCCAAGTCGATCCCTATGTACAGCATATCTTCACCTCTATGTTGTCAACCCTGTCCGTAATAGGCGTTGGGTCCGTGTTTTCTAAGATAGTGTTTATCCAGCAGCTCCTGCTGCATAGTACCCAGCCCTGGTGTGAGCATCATAGCATGAAAATCCATAAACGCTATCTCCTCCAGCACCACAGCATTATGGACGGCGTTGAGTGGATTCGACCCCCAGACAAAGGGGCCGTGGCTATGGACCAGCGCCGCTGGCACCTGAGTTGGGTCGATCCCATTCTCCCGGAATGCCTTCACAATCACGTTTCCCGTCTCCAGCTCGTAATTTCCGCCAATCTCCTCCGGCGTCATTTTCCGGGTGCAGGGGATATCCCCGTAGAAGTAATCCCCCTGGGTAGTCCCCATTGCCGGGATCCTGCGGCCAGCCTGGGCAAAGGAGGTAGCCCAGCGACTATGGGTATGGACGATGCCACCCAGGGCAGGAAACGCCCGGTACAGCACCAGATGGGTGTCCGTGTCACTGGAGGGCCGATAGCTTCCCTCCATCTGTTTGCCATCCTCCAACCGGATGACCACCATATCCTCCGGCTTCATGCCGCTATACTCTACCCCGGAGGGCTTGATGACCATGAGACCCTGCTCCCGGTCGATCCCGGAGACATTGCCCCAAGTGAACGTGACCAGTCCGTGCTTGGGCAGAAGCAGATTCGCCTCACAAACCTGCTTTTTCAATTCTTCCAGCATATATTTTCCCTCTTTTACAGCATTTTCACCGCAGCCTGTTCCACCTCCAGCAGGGCCTTGTACCACTTGATATAGCTGTCAAATCCCGCCGCTGTATCCGTCTCCGGCTCCGCGGTGGAGCCGGAGACGCCGGCAAAGACGCGGCTGGCCAAATAGTCCTCCAGGCTCTCGCCCTCGCTCCTTTGCAGCATATACGCCGCCAGAAGGGCCATGCCGTAGGGACCGCCCTCCCCCGCCGTCTCCATACAGGTGACGGGAGCGTTGCAGGCGGCGGCCATATAGCTCTGGCCCACCACCGGGGTCTTGAACAGCCCGCCGTGGCCCGTCAGGGAGTCGATGGCCACGCCCTCCTCCGCCAGGATGTCCATGCCGATTTTCAGCGTGGCCATGGTGGCGTAGAGCTGGGCCCGGAAGAAGTTGGCGAGATTGAATACGCTGTCCGGCCTGCGGACCACCATGGGACGCCCCGCGTCCATATGGGTCACGCCCTCCCCGGCCAGGTAGTTGCACACCAGCACCCCGCCGCAGTCCGCGCCGCCCTCCAGGCTCTTCTCATAGAGCTTCCGGTAGAGCTCGCTGGTGGAGGGGTTGGCCCCAAACAGCCGGGCGGCCTCCCCCAGGACGCTCACCCAGGCGTTGGTGTCGTTGGTGCAGTTGTTGCAGTGGACCATGGCCACCGGGGCCCCGGCGGGGGTGGTCACCAGGTCGATCTCCTCGTAGACCTTCTCCAGGGGCTTCTCCAGCACCACCATGGAGAAGATGGAGGTCCCGGCGGAGACGTTGCCCGTCCGGGGGGCCACGGCGTTGGTGGCGGTCATGCCGGTGCCCGCGTCCCCCTCCGCCGGGGCGAAGGGGATGCCGGCGGGCAGCAGGCCGTCCAGCAGAGCGGAACCCGCCTCGGTGAGCTTCCCGGCGCTCTGGCCGGCGGTGAGCACCTTCGGCAGCAGGTCCGCCAGCTTCCAGGGCAGCTCCCGGGCCGCCGTCAGCCTGTCGAACTTCTCCAGCATGGCATCGTCGTAGGTCAGGGTTTCGCTGTCAATGGGGAACATCCCCGAGGCCTCGCCCACGCCCACGGCGTTCACGCCGGTGAGCATATAGTGGACGTACCCCGCCAGGGTGGTGATATGGGCCAGGCGGGAGACGTGCTCCTCGCCGTTGAGGATTGCCTGATACAGGTGGGCGATGGACCACCGCTGGGGGATGTTGAAGCCGAAGAGGCTGGTGAGCTCCGCCGCCGCCTGGCCGGTGATGGTGTTCTGCCAGGTCCGGAAGGGTGCCAGCAGGTTCCAGTCCCTGTCGAAGGCCAGATAGCCGTGCATCATGGCGGAGACGCCGGCGGCGGCGATCTGCTCCCGGTTCTCAACGGCGGACAGAGCCGCCTTCAGGCCCTTCCAGACCTCCTCCAGGGAGTAGGTCCAGACGCTGTTCTCATAGCTGGAGGCCCAGGTGTAGTCCCCCGAGGACACCGGGCGGTACTTTTCGTCGATGGACACCGCCTTGATGCGGGTGGAGCCCAGTTCAATGCCCAGATAGCTTTTCATACTGTCCCACCCTTACCGCCGGATCGGATATCGGCCCGCGCGGCAGTTATCCCGGTCAGCCGGAAAGTACGGGTATCGGGCTGTCCAGTGTGGGCGTACAGCGTCCAGCTGCCGCTGCCGGGTACGCGCTTTCCTTCCCTATTGACTACTGTAAAGGCGCTGCCATCGATCGTGACATCAACTGTTTTCTTCTCGCCAGGACGCAGCGATACCCGTTGAAAGCCGCACAGAACGGGGTTTGGAGGGGCATCAGCGGAGCCCTCGTCCTTAATATAGAGCTGAACGATATCCTCCGTTGCCTGCGCCCCGCGATTTTCTACGGTAACAGAGGCAGTGCTCTGGTCTGCGGCAACTCCGGTGACAACAACATCCCCGTATGTCAACCCGTAGCCGAAGGGATACAGCGGCTCGCCAGTATAATACCGGTAGGTCCGGTTCCTCATGGAATAATCTGTGAAATCCGGCATCTCATCCAGCGCCTCATTGCGGTAAAAGGTTACAGGGAGCTTGCCTGAGGGGGACGCCTTGCCAAAGAGCAGGTCAGCCACAGCCTTTCCACCGCCTGCACCGGGATACCAGCTCAGTAGGATTGCCCCAGCCTTCTCCTCCGCTTCGCTCAGGTCAATGGCACTGCCAGCCATGAGCACGACAATCGTTGGCGTGCCAACCTCCAGGACCTTGTGCAGCAGCTCCCGCTGGGGCTCCGGCAGCAGAAGGTTCCGCTTGTCGCCGCAGCTCTCCGCGTTGTTGCCGGCGTCCATCTCCTCGCCCTCCAGCGTCTCGTCCAGCCCCAGCACCAGGACCGCCACGTCGCTGTGCTTCGCTACGATGACGGCTTCCGCCAGGCGGTCGCCGGGCTGGCCCAAGCCCTCCACCCGGTCCTTGAACAGCCCGCAGCCCTCGGAATAGAGCACCCGTCCGTGACCTGCCATAGCATCCTGTATCCCTTCCAGTATGGTGATATAGCGGGAGGCGGTACCGTGATAATTGCCGATGAGGGAAATGCGGCTGTTGGCGTTGGGGCCGATGACGCCTATGGTCCCCGCTGTCGCGGGGTCCAGCGGCAGCAGCCCGCTGTTTTTCAGCAGAACGCAGGACTTCCGGGCCGCCTCCTGAGCCAGGGCCAGATGTTCCTCACATTCTACTGTTTCATATGGAATTTTGTCAAATTCGCTGCCGTCTCCCAGAATCCCTAACAAATACCGGGTCGTGAACAGCCGCTCTGCGGCTCTAGTGATTTCTTCTTCTGTAATCAGGCCTTCTCGAAGGGCACGGAGGATGCAGCGGAAGCTGTCTCCACAATTCAGATCGCATCCTGTTTTCAGCGCCAAGGCTACCGATTGCGTGGGCGTGTCCGTGACCATGTGGCCCTCGTGAAAGTCCTTAATCGCCCAGCAGTCCGACACCACATGGCCCTGGAAGCCCCACCTGCCCCGGAGGACATCCGTCAGGAGGGTTTTGCTGCCGCAGCAGGGCTCGCCATTGGTGCGGTTGTAGGCTCCCATGACCGCCTCCACGCCGGCGTCCACGACGCAGGCCTCAAAGGCGGGGAGATAGGTTTCCTCCAGGTCCTTGGGAGATACTTCGGCGTTGAAGCGGTGGCGGAGGTTCTCCGGGCCGCTGTGAACGGCGAAGTGCTTGGCGCAGGCGGCGGCCTTCATCACATCGCCTGTCCCCTGTAGACCGCAGACATACGCCTTGCCCAGCCGGGCCGTCAGATACGGGTCCTCGCCGTAGGTTTCGTGGCCCCGCCCCCAGCGGGGGTCCCGGAAAATGTTGATATTGGGGGACCAGAAGGAGAGTCCCTTAAAGATGTCCCTGTCGCCCTCCTTGGAATAGGCATTGTATTTGGCCCGCCCCTCCGTGGCGGCCGTGTCCCCCAGCTTTTCCAGCAGCTCGTCGTCAAACATGGCCGCCAGCCCGATCGCCTGGGGAAAGCTGGTGGCAGTTCCGGCTCTGGCTACGCCGTGGAGCGCTTCGTTCCACCAGTTATAGGCAGGCACCCCCAGGCGGGGGATGGCGGGGGCGTCATAGCGCAGCTGGCCCGCCTTTTCCTCCAGCGTCATCTGCGCCACAAGCGCCTTGGCCTGCTCTACTGCTTTTGTCCGGTCCATAGGATACTCCTTTATTCAAAAATTTTTATGATTGCGGCCCTTGATAATGAAAGTCCAGGAAATCCGCCGTTCCTCCCGGCTGCAGGGTCGAATAGCAGAACAATCCGAACCGGCAGCCGATAAACAGATCGACCTTATAGTGCAGGCGGTGCGAAACGCCCAAGGGCTCCCACGCACCATCTGCGCCGCGATAGGAGAACCGTGCCGTGTCCGGTTCGCGGGAAAAGTCCGCGTCTGCACACAGCGTCACCACCGGGCCGGGAGCGGGAACCGCCTCGTATTCTGTCGGGAGACGTCCGAAGTCGCCGTCACCCTCGATTGTATCGTTATCCGCAGGACGTCCCATCATGACCAGATAGTATGCTCCACTGCGTTTGGTTAGGGCGATGGCCCCATAACAGCCCTGATACGCACAGATCCCGGCGAAATCTCCTTCTTGCAGTCCAGTACCATCCAGCGTGACCCATGCTGCGCACGCAGGACCCACGCACCGCTGGGTCAGCGTATTCCGTGCAAGGATCAGATTGGGGCTTGTGCGCCGGGTGGTCAGGCGTAAAGCGCCGGGGCGGGCGGTGACAGACCAGCCCTCCGGGTCCGGGTTGTGGCTGAACTGCCAGAACGGGGCCAGGCGGACTATGCCGTCCGCGTCCGGCGCATAGCGAAAATCGTCGTCTCCGTTCAGCGGAGCGCAGGCGGGAACGCCATCCGTCCGGACAGGCGATACGGTCCGGGGAACCCGGCCGTGATCTCCCAGAACCGGGAAGCCCTCTTCGTCAAAGGTCATGGGCATGACTACCGGCGCACGGCCCAGCGGCCCCCGGTCCTGGAACATGAAGGCGTACCAATCCCCCTCCGGGGTGTCCACCATGCCCCCCTGGGCTACACCGAAATCCCGATAGCCCATGTTGTCGTCCAGGATATTCTTTCCCCGGAAAGGACCCGTCAGGGAATCTGCCAGGAAGCAGTCCTCCGTCTTCAGATATTTGCTGCCGGCCGGCATATGGCAGGTAAACAGATAGTATTTTCCATTGCGCTTATACAGGTGGGACCCCTCATATCCCAGCCGCTGGCCCGGCTTATCCTCAACAATGACGCGGTCCAGCCCGCCGGGCCTTGTTCCCCAGGTTTCCGTTTCCAGCTCCGTGATACGCAGTGTGGTATTCCCATGGACGATATAGACCCGGTCATCGTCATCAAAAAACAGGGAGGAATCATAGAAAAATCCGCCCATTTCCACCCACCGCCACGGCCCCGCCGGGTCCTGGGCCAGAAACAGCAGGGATTTGTGGGTATCGTTGCAGGCAAACGTCAGATAGAATGTCCCCTTGTGGAAGCGCAGTGATGGGGCCCACATACCCAGACCGTAGATCTGCTGCCCGTCCTCCAGGCAGTGGGCGGGATTGTCCTCTAATTGGGAAAAAACATGGCATAGGAATTCCCAGTGTACCAGGTCGCGGGAGCGGAGGATGTCTCCGCCCGGCATGAGGTACATGGTGGTGCTGGCCATATAGTAGGCGTCTCCCACCCGGATAATATCCGGGTCGGGAAAATCAGAATTGATCACAGGATTTTGATACTGCTCCATAACGGCCTCCTTCATTCGGTTTCCAGCGAGAACGACGCCAGATTGGAGATGCCTGGCCCGCGGTAGGTAAAATAGAGGGCCTGCACGCCGTCCGGAACAGCGATTTCCGCCTGGAAGGTTTTCCACTCGTTGGCGTGCCCCACGGGGATCTCCCCGATGGCCTCGCCATCCCACTGGGTCCGGAGCTGGTATGCCCCGGCGTTCCCACGCACCTTTACGCAGACGCGGCGGACGCCCCGGCAGTCAAAATATTTGAAGCCTGCCACCGCGCCGTCCCGCAGGTTGGCGATGTGAGCGAAGCCCTCCTGGCCGTCCGGCGCGTCCTGGGTAATGCGGGGGAAGCGGCAGTCCATCCAGTCGCCGGGGCTGCCGGTAGTGACCGCCGGATGACGGCAAAACAGATTGCAGGCGATATGGGCCGGGTACTCGCCGGCCCCCTTGAGGGGGCCCCCGTTGCCGCCGCAGGAGGTCAGCTCCACCTGCGGGATGGCTCCATCCGGAAGGATGCGAACAGGCTCCAGACAGCCCTGACGGCTGAAATTGGTGCCGTTGGTGTGGCGGTGATAGAAGATGTACCACTGGCCGTTGATTTTCTCGATGCTGCCGTGGTTGTTCCCGCCATAAAACATGGGTTGGTCTGCTGGTTTATAGGTATCAATATGCAGATCGCTATTGCTGATGATTACACCGGCGAAGGTGAAAGGCCCAAGGGGAGAGCTGCTGCGGGCATAGCAGAGCTCATGGTTGGAGATCGGGGAGTAGATGAAATAATAGGTGTTCCCTGCCTTCCGAATGGAGGACGCCTCAAAGAAGGGAAAATCCGCAAAGCCGGTCCCCGCGGCGTACGGCGCGCTGGGAGCGACTGTCACCGGCTCAGTCCGAACCGTCAGCATATCAGGCTCCAGAACCGTTACCATGGAGCCGCGGCGGTTGGCATCTGCCGGAGGACAGAAGCCTGTATACAGGTAAACTGCGTTCCCCTCAAAGAGTACGCCGGGGTCAAACTGGGGCGCGTCGCCCTCCCGTTCACCGAGGCGGCTTCCGTCCGGATGGTGGACATACCCGTAGAATTGATACCGCCCGGCAGGGGTGTCACAGACGGCCACAGAGATCACCGGCAGTTGGTCGAGAACATAGTAGAGATAGTATCTTCCATCTGCCCCACGGGTCACGTCAGGCGCAAAAAGCAGCATGTCGCCATCCTTGTTGGCCGGATCATCCGTCCGGGCATAGATCACACCCTCATACCGCCAGTCGGACAGATTGTCCACCGGCGCAGACCAACAGACGTAGTCATTCGGGCAGTATGTGTGGCCGCCGAACCGGTCATGGGAGCCGAAGACATACACACGCCCGTCAAACACATGGGGCTCTCCGTCGGGGATATACTCCCAGGAGGGCAGATAGGGATTGAATCCTTGCTTTTTCATACTTGCTTACCTCAATAAATACGATAATTTCCACCTAGGGCCAGAAACGCGAAAAAGTACAGACAGTTGTCATAATACCGCCGTTCTCCTGTGCGCAGAGGCGTTTCCCAGAACCGGTGCACACATTCCCCCGCCCAGGGGCCATCCGCAGCCAGACTGGCAGCGGCGTTGGTGGCGGTAATGGCGACGGGATGCAGCGCGGGAAGGGAAAGGACCGTACCATCCACCTCATAGATCGCGCGGTCATTGTTCCGAACGCTTTCACAGAAGAATTTTTGCAGCCGGTTGGCTTCTTCCCTGGCCCAGGGAGCCCCCCCAAACCAGACGGCGTCCAGTCCAATATTGAAGATTGTGCGGTAGGCGTCGCTGTAGTACCAATCGTGACGGCCCCCGAAATGGCTTGGATCGGTTTTCTGGGGATGCCCCTCCATGTCCGCATACTCGGCACACAGGCCCGTTACCGGGTGGCAGGCTTTGATCCAATAGGCCCTGCTGGCTTGTGCCGCCCGCTTCCAGAAGAGGCGGTCCTCTGCGTCCGCCCAGAGCGCGAACAGTTCATAAAAGTGCGGCAGATGATAGCTTGGATCAGAGAAATCCATTTCCGCGACAAAACGGATCAGATAATTGGAGCTGTCCCACATAGGGCGCCCCCCTTCCCCGTTTTCCCCTTTGTGCAGGCAGGTATGCAATAGGCGCCGGGCCTCGGCTTCGTAGTCAAAAATCCCCTCGCCGTTCCCCCACCGGTGAGCGGCGAAAAAAAGCGCCATCGCAAAGTATTCCTCGCCATCCGGCGCGGCTCCCCAAGCGTTTTTGCTCCCGTCCAGACCGCAGCTCCAGGCAAAATATCCCGCGTTGGGGCCGCTGTCCAAAAACATATAGGTCTTTGCCCATTTCCACAGCCGGTCAAATTCATTTTTTCGGTTCATCTGCACGCACATCATCATGGCATAGCTCATGCCCTCCGTGCGGACATCGTGATTTCCCGTATCTTCAAAGCAGGCCATATCCGGTCCTACGATGTGATACAGCCGCTGATTTTCGTCGCCGTAAAACAGCGTCATAAAGATCTCTTGCGTCCGCGCCTCTATGGCGGCGGGAGAATATCCCAGACGCTCAAAAACGTTCGGGTACCTGTTGAAAGGAAAAGATTTCTTGCGCATAAAACGCTCCCATATACATGATTTATTTTTTCCCGTCTTTATCTTCCAACTTGCGAAACACTGGCATAACAGCTTTGCTGATGGTGTAGATCATCAGAATCGGAAGAAACAGAATACTGAAGGTGCGCAGAGGTGTGTTGAACTGGGTAACCAGCAAAAATTCCGCCAGCAGGATGCCAGTGAGCGCAAGACTTCGTTTCAGATGAACGATAAAAATGCCCCGCGCATTGGCCAGTCCCGCCAGCAGGCCGTTCTGGTATCGGGCCTCCAGGGGGAACACATAAATAAAATGGAGCAGCAGAAGGAGAATCAGGATGATACCTGCCGTCAGCAGGCCCATGGCATCACCTGCACGGGCCTCGATCATCCGCATATCCAATAAGATGCTGCCGCAGCCCGCCAGCAAAATCAGGGACAGTGGAATACCATGCTTCAGGTTTTTGACATATGCTTTCCAGAACTGTACCGTCATGCTGGCGCCTTCCCGATCCTCCGTCATCTTCAGCGTGACGCTGAACGCAGCAATCGTCGATGTCCCGATGGTGATGACAGGCAGACAGCCGATGATCAAATACAAGTTCAAAATCAAAAGATTGGTCAGTTTGATTCCGGCAGAAATGATGGGTGAGTCAATCCGCATATCATATCAGCCTCCTATTCAGCTTGATACGATAGAAATGGATGGAAAACCAACAGCAGTATCCCATCCATCTCTATCATATTCGGGGGTTACTCTTTGACGCTGCCCAGTGTTAAACCCTGTACAAAATATTTTTGCAGGAAGGGGTACAAGCAGACGATAGGGAGCATGGTGAGGATTGTGGCTGCGGCGCGAACGGAGGTGGGCGTAACCGCCCCGGCCGCATTTTTCATGGCTTCGGCGCTGGTACCCTGATTCGTCACGGAGGACAGCAACTTCATCAGCTCGTATTGCAGAGTTGTGTATTTTTCGCTCATGCGGTTATAGAGCATGGCGTCAAACCAGGAGTTCCACTGACCCACAGCGGAGAACAGCGCCACCGTGGCGTACACCGGCTTGCACAGGGGGGAAATAATCTTGACAAAGATCGTGGTATATCCCGCGCCGTCGATCTGCGCGGATTCCACCAGACTGTTGGGGATACTGTTGTTCATGTACGTCCGGATCACCAGCATGTTGTAACAGCTGATAGCCCCGGGGATCACATAGACCCAGAAGCTGTTGGTAAGACCCAGCGCTTTATAGAGCAGGAACACGGGGATCAGGCCGCCGTTGACGTACATGGTGATAACCCAGAACAGAGAGAGGGAGCGCTGGAAAACAAACTCCTTGCGGCTGATGATAAAGGCCAGCACCGCGTTGAGGAACAGGGAGAACAGTGTTCCCAGCACCGTGCGCAGCACGGAGATCTTAGCTCCCGTGAGCAGATTTTCCTTTTGGAGAACGGTGGTAAAGTTATTCATCGTCCACATACGGGGCCAGATATGGATGCCGCCCCGCAGGGCGTCCGTGCCGTCATTGAAGGCGACGGCCAGGGTATTCAGCACAGGGTACAAGGTAATCACCACGAACAGGACCATGATGATGGTATTGAACACGGTAAAAACCTTGTCGCTGGTAGTGGATTTAATTTTTCTTGCAGTTGCAGTGTTCGCCATAATCAAAGCCCCCTTTCTAAAACAGCCGCTCTTCGCCGGACCGCTTGGCGATCTGGTTGGCGGCGACGATGAGGATGATGCTGACTACGCTCTTGAAGATGCCGGCGGCAGTACCGATGGCGTAGTCACCCTGGCTGATGCCCCATTTCAAAACGTAAATGTCAATCGTCTGCGAGACGCTCTGTACCAGGCCGTTGCCCAGCAGGTACTGGACTTCAAAGCCGGCGTTGAGCACGTTGCCTACGTTCATGAGCAGCTGGATCATAATGATAGGCCGGATGCCGGGCAGCGTGACTGCCTTGATCCGGGACCAGCGCCCCGCGCCGTCGATCTGTGCCGCCTCATAGAGAGAGGGATCGATGGCTGTGATAGCCGCCAGATAAATAATTGCGTTCCAGCCGGTTTCTTTCCAGATATTCGCAAAAACCACAATGCCCCAGAACAGCTGCGGGTAGGCAAAGAAATTCAGCGGCTGGTCCAGAATATGTAATCCTACCAGAATCTCGTTGACAATACCGCTGCCGGAGAGCATATCGTGGAGAATGCCCGTCACGATAATCCAGGAGAGGAAGTGGGGCAGATAGGAGATGGTCTGCACCATCTTTTTCCCGCCGTTGCTCTTTACCTCGTTGAGAAGAATTGCGAAAGCAATCGCTGTGACAAAACAGAACGCCAGATTCAGCACGCCCATGCAGAGGGTGTTGCGCAGGGTACGGAGGAAGGTGACGTCGCTGAACAGCTGTATAAATTTGTCGAAACCAATGAATTGGGAGCCGAACAGCCCGTTTTTGGGCTTATAATCCTGGAAACCGATGACCCAGCCCCCCAGGGGCAGGTAGTAGAATATAAAACCGAAAACAAAGAAAATCAACGACCAGAGGACCAGAACCTTCTGTTCCTTTATCTTCTGCCAAAAGGTTTTTTCCTGCCGGGGAGCAATAACCGCCACTGCTGATGCGCTTTTTCCCGCCATAATTCACATCCTTTCCGGAAAAGCGGGCAGGCGCCTGCCCGCTTTTCCATGTCACTTCTTACTTATCCAGGCAAGATGCTTATTCGTATTTGGCAGCCAGAGCAAGCCGGTTGTCCAGCTCGGTCTGCATCTCGGAGAGGAAGTCTTCCGGTTTAGCGGAGGCGTAGGCCTCCAGATACTCGTTCCACGCGGACTCGAAGTCGCTGGAGAGGACCACCTTGGGCAGATACTCGTGCTTGATCTCACCCATCCGCGTCCAGGCCACGCCGCCGGGGGTGGCGGTGGTCATGTTGTTGGAGTGGGAGTACATGGGGAACCAGGGGCCAGGAATGTCGTTGACGCCCAGCATCTGGACATAGGTCTGCACACCGTAAGCGTCAAAGCACTTCTTCACATCGTCGCTGAGGGCATCATAGAACTCGCCGGGCTGGAGGTCAGGCCGGGCGGCGTTGATGCCGTCCGGGTTCATGCCGAGATAGCCGGGGAAATAAGAATAAGAACATACGTGGCTGGCCTTATAGGCGGTGTTGGCGGTATTTGCGCGCTGTTCCGGGGTCTTGTAGAACAGGCCGTCCTCTCCCACCATGTAGTCCACGTCCTTCACGCCCCAGCTGCGCAGGGTGGTGACCTCCGGGGAGAGCAGATCCTCAATGAACTGAAGCGCGCCGGGAATGTCCTTGCAGCTGACCGTGATACCCAGGCCGTTGGCGCCGTTCATGATGGAGCCGCCGGTGAACCAACGGTTGTGGATGCCCTTGTCAATGGTGATGCCAAAGGGGATGTAGTTGCAGCCCTTCTGATCCAGACCGGACTGCTTGAGGGCGTCAGTGACAGTGTAACCAAAGTTCCAATACTGGTCCACCATGCCCAGCACGCGCCCAGTGGACAGCTTGGCGATGTACTCGTCATAGGTCTGGGTGAAGGATTCGGGGTCGATTATGCCCTTCTGGAACTCCTCGTTGAGCTTGGCGAAATACCGCTTGGCGGTGGGGGTGGTGTTGTAGTCCACGATCTTCATGGTATCGGTGTCCACGATGACGGAGCCGTCGTTGGGGTAGCCGTCCAGGAACTCCGGGGGATTCTCCAGGCAGAAGTACCGCCAGTCGTCGCACAGGATTGTGTAGGGGATATTGGGGGTGCCGTCGTCCATGGTGGGGTTGGCCGCCTGATAGCGCTCAATGAGGTCAAAGTACTCGTCCAGCGTCTCAAGCTTCGGATACCCGGCCCACTCCAGGACCCGGGCCTGGATCCAGAACGCCTCGTCGGGGGTGGTCGTCGTGGCAACCTCGTTAATCCGTCCGAACTGGGGAATCCAGTAGACGTGGCCGTCGTCCCGGCGGATCTGATCCCACTGCTGCTCGCTCCAGAATTCCTTAATTCTGGGATAGTCGTCCCAGTACTCGTCGATGGGGATGAGCGCTCCCGCCTCATAGAGCTGCTGGGTGGCGTCGGAGCCGTCGATGAAGTCGGGGTACTCGCCTCCGGCGATCAAGGTTCCTACCGCCTCGGCGGCGGTTTGACCGGTCAGCCAGGTCTCCTTGCACTTCGCGCCAGTGATCTCGGCGATCATGGCCTGAATCTCGTTGTCGCTGTTGATCTCAGAACCGGGGACTGCGAAAAACGCGGTGAATTCCTTGACCCCGCTGTCGCTTTCGCCGCCTCCGCCGCAGGCCGCAAGAGACAAAACCATGAGTACGGCCAGGAAAGCTGCCATTGCTTTTCTCATTTTCAAAATCCTCCTATTTCTGTTTTGACGGGGCCGCGCCCGTCGCTGATATTGAAATTATGAAGGAATTTTGAACATTTTTCAATCCGGGAAACTTTATGAAAACCCGGGGTAAATTATAGCTGGCCGCAAACCGCGGCCAGCTGTTTTGTGAATTATGACGAAAAGGAACCGATCTCTAAACCCCATTCGTTTTTCGATAATTTGACGGCGTACACCCTTTGGCGGCAATAAAACGTTCAATAAAGTAGTCCATATCCTGATAGCCGACTGCCTTGGCAATGTTGTAGACCTTGTCACGGGTCGACAGCAGCAGCTTGGCGGACTGTTCGATCCGGCAGTTGTTCAGGTATTCCCGGAATGTGATCCCGTACTTTTTCTTGAAGAGCTGACCCAGATACGCGCTGTTCACATAGTATTTTCGGCTTAGCTCCTTCAACGTCAGATTCTCTTTGTAATGCAGGCGGATGTCCTGCTCCACCCGCAGCAGGATGCTGTCATTTCCATCCCTCTGAAGAGAACTCAGATAGTCCGCATATTCCTGAACAAATTGCGTCAGCCGCTCAAATTTGCCCGGAATGATCCCGCCGTGGTGCAGTAAATTCTTTTGCAGGTGCTGGAGCAGCTCCGTTTGATTGACCGCGCGGTCCCGCTCACAGGCCAGCCGGACCAGCTTATACAGCAGGTAGTCCATGTTGATCCGCAGCAGTTCAAAATTCGCGTCTGCTCCAATCGCTCCGAACACCGCAGGGACTGCGTCCCGGATTCCCTGCTTGTCGCTCTTTTCAACAGCCGCGATCAAAGAGTCCAGCGCCATGGCGCTGATGCCGGCTTCGCCGGCATCCATATCAGCCTGATAGATTTGAACTGGAATAGGTTTTGCCAGATATTTCTGAACAGCGCGCAGCCGTGTCGAAGACTGATATGATCTGGCCAATCCAGTTACATGGGAGGTCTGCTCTCCAGCGAATAGTGCAACAGGCATCTGAACCGACGATTGAACCCGGCTTTGAAGTGTGCGCAGAAAATCCTCTTCGCTCTGCCCGGTTTCGTAGGCCATACCGTGGCAGAAAATCAGACCAACCCCGCATCCGCCCTGTTCCGGAGGCGCATCCAGCAGATGCTTTTCCCAGCCGGCCAGGACTTCCCGGCATTTTGCGGCCAGATTCTGGCGGAGGGCCTTGATCTGCTTGGCGGAGACCCATTCTGACGGATCTGTCTGTGCCTCAATATAAACATATCGGACGCCGCCGTTCAGCCGCAGCTGGGTTTTGACAAAGGAGACCGTCTTTTCGTCGTGCCGGTCCTGGAGCAGGGCGAGCAGATTCTGCGCCAGATAGGCTTTTCCGTAAGCCTCATCCCGCTTCTTTCCTTCGCTGTTGCGGTGGCAGCTGGCCCGGACCTTGTGGAGCAGTTCGATAAGCTGATCGGTCATGACCGGTTTGAGCAGATACTCCATGCAGTCAAACCTAATCGCCTGACGGGCGTATTCAAAGTCGCTGTATCCGCTGAGAATGACAAAATAGGCATCCGAAAGATGATCCCGCTGAATGATCTCCAACAATTCCAGGCCGTCCATCACAGGCATCTGGATATCGGCAATGATCAGATCCACCGGATGCTTTTTGAGAAAGGTCAGCGCCTGCCGTCCGTTGGAGACAGCTCCTTCAATCGCAAATCCAAGTGCATTCCAGTCCACAAGCACAGCCAGGCCCTTGGTAATAAACGGCTCATCGTCAACCAGCAGTACTTTCAGCAATGTCTCGCTTTTCGGCATCCCGCTGCACCTCCTCCAGGGTGGTGGTTATCGTGGTTCCAATTTCTTCTTCGCTCTCTACCGTAAAATGTATGCTTCCATTTGCTGTCTTTTTCAGGCGCAGGCAGGCGTTTATCATTCCCACATGCTTGCGTCCCTTCAACATCTCAATACTGGCCTGGTTCATCTGTTCTTCCAACTGCCGCTGCTTATCTTCGGACATTCCAATGCCTGTATCCTCCACTTCCAGGAAGGTCGTTCCATCCTGCTTGTGGATGCGAACGAATATCCAACCGTGAGATTCCTTCCGCGAGACGCCGTGGACACACGCATTCTCAACAAAGGTCAGCAGAGACAATTTGGGGATCTGGAGCGTTTCGCAGTCTGGCTGCACATCAATCCGATAGGAGAACCGGTTTCCCAGCCGGTATTGCTGCAAGCGCAGATAAGCATCCACGCAGCGCAGTTCTTCACTGAGCGGAACTACATCCGCCCCCCAGTCCACATACTGCCGCTCGATATACGCCAGCATTCCAATCATCTCGGCAGTTTTCTTTTCATCCTTCAGCAGGCTTTGCATCCGGATACTCTCCAGAACATTGAAAAGGAAATGGGGATTGATCTGACTGCGCAGGGCCAAAAGTTCCGCCTGCTGGCGGGCCAGGTCGATCTCCTGCTCCCGCAGACGGCTTTTATACACTGTCTCGATCAGCAGATTGGTCCGCTGCGCCATATCGTTATACGTTCCCATCAGCATACCGATCTCATCCTGCCCCTGCACCTGCTCCAGTAATGGCATTACGCCATCGTTCGCACTTTTCACAGTCGTTGTGAGAAGCTGAAGCCGCTCGATGAAGGAGCGGTTCAAATAAGAAATGAAAACGCTGGGCAGGAGCAGATTCAAAGAAATCAGCAGAAGCAGCGGAGGCCAATTGCGATATAAGAACTGTCCCATATTGACGCTGCGGTCAACAGCGTAGATCGTCAAATCACAGTTATATAGGTCCAAAGACTTAACGTCACTGCTTTTCTGAATCAGTTCCGGAGAAATATCTTCAAAGGGCGTCCATAAATCGGCTGAATGAACATTGGAAAAGATCAACTGTCCGTTTAAGCACACATACAAGTCGGCCTCATAGTTTGCGGCCTGCAAATCTGCTTCGATCCGCGAATAGCTAATGTCTACCTTGACTACTTTCTCAATCGTATCACGGAGATAGTAGTTCATACGGCGAATCATGGAAACCTGACGGAGATTGGAATTACTGATGGTATGGCTGTCGTCATAATTTGCAAGCAGCAGACTGTCTTGGCCTGATGCGTTCAGCGCCTGATACCAACCGAGCTGGTCATCCAGCCGTCTGAAAGAGCCGCCATTTAGAATTGTGTTATTTTTTGCATATATGGTGATGGCAAATTTTCCGTCCCGCAGAGAATTGACATACAGCGAGTCTGCCAACAATTTAAGATAGTTATTATAATAGTCCAAAGGGGACTCAAAGTCGGTATTCAGGAAGTTGTTGATATATTTGTTCAGATATATGCTTCTCGCTGTGCCGGCAGCATCTTCAAAGGTGCTGGTCAGGTAATATTCTGCGGCGTTAAGTGTGTCATGCCGGATGGAGCCTTTTTGATAGTCGACCAGCATCCAAAGTACCAATGTGTCGGTAATCAGCAAAGGAAACAGAATACAGAAAATGAACAGTGCGATCAGCTTCCTGCGGATCGGCATATCGTTCAGTTTGCCTATGATCCAGCGGTTCGACGGCTCTTTTCTATGCCATTTCATCTGTTTCCTCCTCGCAACTTTTGTAAACATTATAGGACGTATGGGATTGCATTGTCAACATTCTGCGTTTCTTCGATGTTTTTCATAAAGACTTGCTTGTATAAAAAATGACTGCTGCATTTTTGCGCCCTTAAATTTATTTTGTATCTGATTCGGATATACAAACTATTTTAACATATCCAACTCAGCTATACAATAAATTTTATCAATGAAAGGTGGGAGAATTTTGGAACTTGACTACATGGATATCGGGCGTCGCATTTGCCAGCATAGAAAAGCCCTGGGATATACGCAGCAGAAATTAGCAGAAATGTCCAACCAAGAACCATCTAACATCTCTCACATTGAGCGTGGTGCAACAAAGTTAGGACTCCCCACTCTTGTCAGCATAGCAAATGCGTTAGGGGTCTCAGCAGATGATTTACTATGCGGGAGTATTTTGGCGGCAGAGACTATTTTTGATAAAGATGCTGCGAAGATTTTGGCCGATTGTACCCATACAGAGCGGAAAATAATTATTGGAACCATGCAGGCTTTAAAAGATAACCTCCGCGCTATGCGTTAATTTATTCACCTGAAGATTTCCTCCGCACTGCAACTTTTGCATTATGCTGTCTGCAGAATCTTTTTGTTTTTATTGTATCGCATACTCTTCTCAGAAAAAATCCGATAAATTATAGAAAAACACCTGTCAAATTATAGAAAAACGCTGGGACACAGGTGGAGAAATTCCTGGTGTGATCCTCCCTGTGAAGTTCCTTCTTCTGCCTTAAAATCCTAAAGTTTTCCCTTCTAGGTGTCGCGTCATGAGACGGACCCCATCGCAGTAAAACGGCGTACTTCCCCCTTGGCGGAAAGTACGCCGTTTCAAAATGCGGCCCTATAGGAGTTTATAGAGGTTTGAAGTTCTCCCGCCATTCTCCCGCCAGCGGTCCCCCTTTTCCAGGAAACCGGCTTTGCACAGATCGTCCAACGCTCTGTAAACCGTGGCGCGGGAGAGCTTCAGCTCTCCCGCGATAGTCCGGATAGACGGCCAGCAGATTCCATCCTTGTTGGCACGATCCTTGAGATACATGTACACCGCCCTCGCGCGATGGGGCAGATCAGACGAATAAACCGAATTGAAGTATCCCATAGCAGTGTCTCACGGGCGCACGGGAGACGAATCTCCCTCTGTCGGACGGGTGGATGGTCTTGGTCTGGGTCTTGGCGCAGCTTGGGATGTGGGCGGGGGAACGATCTCCACACGGGCAGGGGGATATTTCTTGAGGATCGCCGCCTCCAGTTCCCTCCGGTCCGCATAATAAACCTTGCGCTTGCCATGATCTGGCGTCTGGTACTGCTCCCCGAAGGTGATGCCCCAGTCCAGAAACAGCCGTAGACGGGTCTGCATGGGATGAGTGCCGGTCTTCATGACCACGAATTGTCCCTTGGGGATAGACTTCAGCTCGTCAGGAGTCATGAGCGGACGCTCCACCATTTGCAGTGATTGGCTGGATTCGCCCTTTCCTTTGCTAACGGAGCCGCTCTGTACGGTCTGGCTACCAAGTGCCTTGGATAACACCTCCGCTGTCTGGCTCTGCGGCGCGAAGCCGCCAAAAATCGTGCCGGCTAGGTCGGTGGGATTACTCCCACTTTCCCGCCTAAGAACTGTACGTGAGGGTTTCCCCTCATACAGCTCAAGCATTTCATCACGCTTTCGCGCGGCGTTCCAAGAAAATAGATTGACAATATTTATGGACGTAGGCCATATTACGCACTTCGTCCTTGCCGCCCATGGACAGCGGAACCTTGTAGAAAATTTCCCGTTCATCGCTGATTTCCATGGGCAGGCCACAGTGATAACAACAACCATGTTGATTCCTCCAAATCTTCTTAAACCGACCTGATAACCGCTTCATGCCGTTTTGAAATTTCCGGCGTGTAAAATACTCGGTATCCAGGTATGGGTTCGCATCCATTCGTACTTTGGCGTGCCGGACGATTGGCACTTCACCCAGCCGTATAAGTTCTTCCTTCCCAGTGGTGAACACCCAATTTTTCAGTTCTTTGCGGTGCCAGTAATTGGAAGTTATCCACCGGCGATTCTTCTTGGGATGCCGCCGCTTTGCCCACCGCCACAGCATTTCGTAGAGGATATGGTCAGCGCGGGAGAACGCATCCTTCGCACAGACGGACTGATGACAATTCGCCCATCCACGAAGCTGCTGGTTCAATTTGCGTATCAAATCCTCCTGCCTCCACGCTTTACCACGTCCGAGAACTGTTTCGTGCAGGTTGACATTCAGAGCCTTGACAGACTTCCTGGATGGTTTTACAATGAGTTTGCCCTTGAATTTACGGAATGTCCATCCCAGCATATCAAAGCTATCGCCAATGTGGGTAATCAGTGTCTTTTCTTCCGACAGTTCCAAACCTCTGGATTCCAGAAAATCACGAAGCAGCATTTTGGCTTCTTCTGCAATTTCCCGCGTTGCCGCTGTCACGATGAAATCGTCGGCATAGCGTACCAGATTCACCTTATGAGCATTCTTAAAGCGCAAATCGACTTTACCCAACCTATTTGTATGGAAGCGGTCGGAAAGAATTTTCTGCATTCCATCCAGCGTCATATTTGCCAGAATCGGCGAGATAACGCCGCCCTGGGGAGTACCCTCCTCGGTTGGAAACAGTTCATCACGGAAAATGAATCCCGCTTTTAGAAACTGCTTCAGTACAGATTTGTCCATAGGGATATGTTCAATCAGCCAGTCATGACTGATGTGATCGAAACACCCCCTGATGTCACCCTCCAGTACCCATTGCGGAGAAGTTTTCCGACTGAGCGCCGTAAAAATGTACTCACAAGCATCATGTGCGCTTCGCCCCTTTCGGAAACCAAAGGACTTCGCGTCCGCTGTTGTTTCAGATACGGGGTCTAGCGCCAGTGCATAGAGCACCTGCATTGCCCGGTCATACATGCAGGGGATGCCAAGAGGCCGCTTTGCCTTTTTGCCCGGTTTCTCAATATATACCCGGCGGAGTGGTTTTGCTCTATACCCTTTGTCCGTCAGCGCCAATGCGCCGCGCATTTTGGAAGCGGGGGTTTTCCACAATTCCTTATCAATACCCGGCGTATTTTTACCCTTGTTAGTTGTCACCTTCCTGATAGCCAGCACTTTTGCATAGTACGAATGTGTTAGAAGATATTGCAGTCGTTTCACTGTATTCCATTTCTTTTCCTGGGTCGCCTTAGCAATCCTGGCTTGCAGCCTACTAACAACGGCTTCTGCTTTCTTCCAGTCAATAGTTTTCCACTGGTGTTCCAGCGCTGCCGTGTCCGGTAACCTCTCGGGACTTTTACATCCCGCCGTTGAAGTATTACCGTTCATAAGTTTACCTCCATTTCTTGCCATGAAACACCTTGGGACAAGTCAGCACCCTTTCAGGTCAGGGCAAATTTTGAACCCTTATCCCGCTCCATTACAGAGCGGGCATTCGCTTTTTATCCCGTTCCTCTACCCTCTGCGTCATTTCTTCCCCTTACGGGGTCGATACCTCCCAACGGAGGAACGCATAGGGCTTACCACGTTCCGTGCAACAAATAATCGTGTGTGTTTTAGGAGCCATCTATGAGCCGGGAGGGCTGTGTCCATTTGTCAAAAGTACAAGACAATCCTCTTGACCGCCTCCTCACCTTTTGGTTTAGGCGTATCAGCCTGATTTCGCCTACTCAATATAACGACCCTTGTGATGATTCACATTACATTCTCCATGACACACTTATCCTGGCAGTACGGCTGTGTTAGGCTCACAGCTTTCTCACGTTGTCCCGTGAGTTTCCAACCCAAGCGTTGCCACTTGCGCAGGTCACGGTAGGATTACCCCAAATGGATAGGGCAGCTTCTTAGGCAATTTGTTGCGCGACCTCGTGTCGCAGGTCCTGTGTATTATCTACTATGATTACCGCGCCTTCTTTGCCATAATTCTTTTCTAATTGTGCCAAACTTTGGATAATGGGTACCAGCGTCAGCTTCCGGGAACGGCCAGCAGAGAACAGCGGCAGGATATCAAACGGCGGCATGGTACCCAGCTCATCGCAGAACAGCACCACGCGATTCTTCAGCTTCCCGCCGTTCTCATCCGCTACAGCGAACAGCTCTCGGGATAGATTCTGGATGATAAGCCCCGCCATAAAGTTTTTACTTGGATCTTCCTCCGGAAGAATCAGAAAGACAGCGGATTTGTGGCTGGCAAAGTTCTCCGCATCCATGTCACTGTCGAAACAGACGATCTGCTCGAGTTCTGAGTCCAGGAATGTATTCAGCCGAGAGAGTACGGTAGACAGTACGGAAGCCATAGCCTGCTCCGCAGTGTTCAGCGCCGCACCGGCAAACCAGCGGGCCTTGTGTTCAGAAGGGAGTTTACTCATCAAGATCTGAAACTGGCTTTTCCCTTTGTCTGCACCTGTGGATGGCTCCAGAATATCCTGCACCAGCTTGAACACGGATACGATGTGGCGGCGCTCCTGCGCTTCACCCGCGATCTCTCTGGGCGGCAAAAACTCTGCCAAAAGAAGGATCACGGCTGTCAGGAGGCCCTCGGCAGAATCGTAAAAAAACTGATTCTGTCCGTAGCTGCTGTCATCACCGCCCGGATTGATGATAGTCTTGGACAGAATCTTTGCGTATTTCTCTGCCTTTGCCCTGGCTGCAATATTGTCCGGCTCCTTGACCGCAATATCCATGTAGTGATTGACGAGCGTCAGGAAGTTGTTCCCGTCAGACTTGGTCGGGTTGCGCAGATCAATAACAGACACTTGGTAGCCGTAACAATTTTTCGCAATGGTCCCGTAGTTCCGGGCGAGATCACCTTTCGTATCCAGCGCCAGATAACTCATGCCACTGGCACAGGCGTATTCGAGGTTGGGGTACAAGAAAAAGGCCGTCTTACCAACGCCGCTGGCGCCAATCATCAGGCAGTGAACATCGTCACTGTCAATCAACGCTGTCACCTTGCCCTTCTTCCCTGTGGAACCGAGAATTAGCCCCTGCGCTTTGGGAAGGTCTTTCCCTTTTCGCCATTCTTTCGGCTTGAACAACACCCGCGTGTAGCTCTGCGAAATCTCCTTCGGTGTCGCCCAGCGTGCAGTTCCGTGTTGTCCATTGCCCACGGTTTTCATCTTGATATTCAGCGATCCTCCGCCGGAGCGGGAGGTGGCAAACCAGATCAGCAGGAGCATCCCGCCCGCAACACAGATGAGCAGAATGACCTGCGGTGAGAGCATTGTCACCTGCGTAAAATCAAACACGGATATCACCTCGCAGACTTCCGTTTCTGAGCGCTGCCGCTGACGGATACGCCTCCTCGAACTCGACATACTCACCCATAATGGCAAGCGCTTTGAATTCGCTGCCGCTGTCCAAAACCCGCTGCCACATCTCCCCAGCCCGCTCCTGCTGGCCAGCCTGCCGAAGTGTGCGGTTGGTGATGCAAAGCAGATTGAAAATATTTCCCTGCGCACCCAGCAGGGGAGCCAACGGCTTCTGCGGCGGCAGCTGTTCCGGACACTCAATTTCCATGATTTGTAGGATATACTCCCGCATTTTCTGCTGGACGCCCTTGGGCAAGTCTGCGTGAATGGATGCCAGCGGCTCCGTGGAAGAAAGCGCCAGCCACTTCTCCAGCATCTGTGCATCCTTGATGGTGACGTAGCGGAACGGTTTTCCCGGCGTAGTCCCCATCAGCGTATAGTCGTTGCCTCGAACACCGATTGGGACTCCATAGCGCAGCGCGATCTCCGCCTGGGGCGGCGTAAGATAGATGAGCTGCTGCTTACTGGTGTAGCCGCTGCCCTCCTGAAAATCGCTGATGTAGTAGGCAACCAGATTCCGGATCGCCTCCAGCGCTTTCTCTTTTTCCTGTTGCATATTGATAGTTACCCCCTATTACATGGTCATTGTTATCTCCTGTTTTGCCGGGATCGGCCCATCGGTCAATTCTGCATTCCAGTCCTTTTGGCTGGGGAAGAGAATCTCAACCTGACGGTATCCTTTCTCCCGCAGGGCATCCGAGAGCCGCTGGCTGGCTTTGATCCCGGCCTCGTCATTGTCCAGGCATAACGTCACTTGCCGCAGATTCTGGTCCTGTTCCAGCATCCACATCATGGCATTCTGTGATGTACCACAGAGCGAAACATAGCTGTGCCGGTGCCAGCCCTCCGGATGCAATGTGATAAACGACAGCATATCCACCGGGGCTTCGAATACATAGAGCCGGTTGTCCGTCCCGCAGCAGTGAAAACTGTACTTGGAATCGCAGCCAGTAACATTCCGTTTGAAGCCCTCTCCGAAGGTGTACAGTCCGCGTTTGTGCGCATGACGGGCAACGCCGTATTCATCGTTCCCGACGAATACGGCGTTGTGATATTCTTTGGAACCATCCGCAGATGGTTCCGCGCTCTCATAGATCAGCTTCGCATGGACGAAAGCATCCAGTACCTCCCGGCTGATGCCGCGGTGCTGGAGCAGGTAGGCGTACACACGCCGCATATTAGGACTGGCCGGAGGCAGGGCGAAGGCTTTCTTTTCTGCCCGCTTCTGCTTCCGAGCTGGTTCATATGGCACACCCTGTTCTTCAGTGAGCAGCTGCATGACGGCCTCCGGATAAGTTAGACCATAGAACTTTCGCATAAACGAAATTGGCCCGCCGCCTTTTTCCTCTGCATGATCGTACCAACGGCTGCCGCGCACAGTGATACTGTGGTCGCTGGACAGCCGCTTTTCACGGCCCGATGGAATCAATTTTTCGCCTCGCCGAAGCAGGAACCGCTCCAAATCAACCTCGCTGGCACGCCGCTTCTGATCGTCTGTAAAGTGAATATAAGAAATTTTTAGCGCCCCCCTTCCTTGATTTTCTTTGTAGCATCTGATATACTGTTCCCTCGAAAGGAAGGAACGGATTTATGCAAATTGTTGTTTTGAATGGGACATTGACCGAAGCTGAACAGGATTCTTATATCCAAAAAGCCACAAAAGTTTATCCGATGAGTATCATTGAGAAGCTGTACCTGGACGTGCAGAACGGCCATGTGGATGTCCGCTGTGACCTCCACCGCTTCCGCAACATGCGGAAGATGGGCGGTTACTGCATCGGGGAGCCGTCTGACTGGAACTACGCCAAGCAGGCGGAGTTTCGGGACACGGTTCCCAACCCAATAGAGTAACATGATACGAAAACGGCTGTTGAATCTGGCGCTCTTTTTGACCATGCTGGTTACAGAAGTGCTGATTGCGCTGTTTATCCACGACAGCTTTATCCGGCCCTATGTTGGGGATGTACTGGTGGTTGCCGTTGTTTATTTCTTCCTGCGAATATTCATCCCTGAAAAGTACCCCTGGCTGCCGGCAGCAGTTTTTGTTTTTGCTGCGGCGGTAGAGTTCTCCCAATATCTCGGCCTGACAGACAGACTTGGAATAACAAATCCTATACTCCGGATCGCGCTTGGCTCCGTTTACGACACAACAGACATCGTATGCTATGGTATTGGTTGTGCGTTCCTGGCTGCATATGAGTTGGCACGCAGAAAAAGAAACAGATAATTTTCTATGTCCTTCTGCACGATTTACGCGGCATCATACTGCGGTAATATCTTCGCTGCTTAGCCTGTTTATTGAGCTGCTTGTCCCGCGCAATGATCTCGCACTTGGTGCAGCGAAACCCATCGCCATTGAAGATCGTGCCACAGCATATGCACACATGCCGTGGCACAACTTCTTCTTTTTCGCACTCACATAGTGCGGCAACTTTCCGCCACGGCGTCTCCCACCATGCGGCGGCCTCCACAGTGGCCTGCTCCCAGTTGGGCGCGTTGACGATAGCCAACCCACACTCCGGATGGCGCACCCACCAGAGATGCATCGGCGGCGCTTTTTTGCTGTTGGCATTGATAACCTCCTATGACAGTGTTGGCGCATGGTCATCCGGCTTATGACCGTGCGCAATTTTCTTCTCCCGGAGCTTTTGCAGCAGCTTGCGGTCGGTATGATATACCGGACTGACGGGCGGTGGCTGCTCCTGGATAATGCGTCCCATGTGGTGCAGAAGCCGGGATACCGAATGGAACAGCAGGGCAGAAGAATGATCATTATTCCTCTGCCCTGCTGGCGCAGTCTGCGGCGCTGGAGCGGCGGACTGGTCCTCCGTGTGCTCCAACTGCTCTCCTAATTGCACCGCTTCCTGGATCACAATATTTTTGATCCTTCGGATCTCTTTCTGCTGCGAGAGCGGGATGCGTTCCGGCAGATCGTTTTTGTAAGTGCGCAGAACCTCCTCCCGCATTTCGTACCAAAGATTGTAGGCGGCGGCAACGCGCTCGTCCCGTTCCAGCTCATCCACGATCTCATCCACCAGAGATTTCAACTGTGGTTTCAGATATCCGTACTGCTTTTTGCCGGAAGTATGTCTGAGCTGTCGGGCCAGTTCCAACATAAGCTGTTCCATGCGCTCGTTACTCAAAGTGCCGTCCTGCATCTGCTGAATCAACTGCCGCAGTACCTTCTGCGTGTCATGGTTGAGTGAATCGCGCCGCTGGGTCTGTCTGGAATAGATCTCCGCCAGATCCTGATGGAAGATCTGCTTTGCCAGACCAGACTTGATTTTTTCAATACCATTCTCTGTCAGGAATCCGGATTTCCCATCGGCACTGTAGCAGACCATATGCACATGCGGGTGCATCCCTTCATCATGAAACGCCGCATACCACCGGAACTGATCCACCGGAATTTTCATAGCCTGCGCCATTTCTACGGAATAAGCGGAGAGCAGTGTCCTCCATTTTTCAGCGTCATCGAACCCTAATCGTGCAGCATCTTCTCTCCGCAAAGAAATAATTGGCAGCCAGACTGTGCCGGGATGATTTGCAACTTCTTCCTGTACTTTGGACAGGATCAGCGCATCATCACTGCCGGTAAACAATCCATGAGAACCGAATCGCTGCGCGCGAGGGCGCTTGGCAATGTACTCCACGTAGTTTTCCTTCTTGGCGATCTGGTCGAGATTATCTTCTATCGCCCGCGTAATAAACTCGGACGCAGTTCCCCTCGTGGGTGATGCCAAGTAGTCCGTGTACTCCTCCATGCCTTTGCTCAAAGGAAATTCCCGGACCAATTTTTCCACCATTTTGACCTGCTTCTCTGTCGCCAGCAGATTCAATTTGCCGGGATCAATTTTCTGCACCCCCTGGCGGGTAGCGACATACTCAACCATATTTGCCAGATGGGAAGCGGCCTTTTTCGTACCACCTTTGATGTGCGGACACTTGAAAATGACGCGCGGCATGGATCCATTATCCTATGCGCTGGTATTTGACCGCGTCCTTGAATGTAATCTCGCCGCATGTTTCCTTGACCTCCTGGATGCACCGGCCACGCATTTGATCCAGCGTTTCCGGCGTGGTATCCAACTCGGAAGCCAGCACATTCATCATCATGTTCAGCTCCACCGCCGTCTTGAACTGCAGCCTTGAAAGGTGATTTTCCATGTTCTTGATTGTGCTCTGAAGCGCAGAGACAAGAATGGGAGCAAGAAACTCCGTGGCATCCTTGCTGGCGATATAGCTTACATAAAAGCGGATCGCTTTTTCGATAAACTCGCTTTGATTCTGGCAGTTATCCAGCGGATAATAGTCCTTGACAAGCTGCTGAGTCTCCGGCATGATCCGCAGTGCAAACTTGATTTTTTCTCTGGGCATGGCATACCTCCATTTTTTCGATTTTGAGCCGTACCCCCGTCTGGAACTCTCAAAAATCCTGCAACGGCGGGCAGTTCCGGCCATGCGGGGGTAAACCTGACCCCCGAGGCTCAAAACGTACCCCCGCGTTGACCCCCGGACTAAAACCCCGTAAACCGCTGTCCCGACCCGCATTGCGGGACGGTGTGAACCGAGCGGGAGGCGCTGCGCGACCCCCGCTCTTTATCCAGCACCTTTTTCGTCCCCCGTAGCCCCTGCGTCCCAGCGGCCCCGGCTTTTCCCAAGCCTCGCCGCAAATCTGGCTCACAGGCCGCAACAGGGCCGTTTGGGAGGCTGGTTGGGGCAGGGATGCCACCCAGCGGGGAAAGGCCGCACAAACGCCCTCACAGGGGCAAACGGCGGGGAACGGGCTGGGAGGGCCTCTCGGCCCTCCCGCGGCCTGTTCACATCGCCATTTCCGGCACATCATTTTGGACAATTTCTTCGATATGCCTGCTCGCTTCCTGATCTGCCAACTCTGCTGTGGTGACCGGAACCGGATCAGCCAGACCAGGGACATGCCCTGTTTGGAACGCAGTCCGCCGGCCTTGGCAGCAACTACATGACCGGTCCGGCAGGCGGCACCATATCCTCCGTCAGGTGCTGTGCGCTGTAGTCTGCCAGTGACTGCCCGGTCTGCTGCTGGCAGTAGGCATCCATCTTCTGGAGGAGAGCAGCTTTCTCCACGGCGTTGAGGCGGTATTCCATGGCTCCTTCCCGACCGTCCGCCCGGTGCAGGTCGACCTCCAGCATATCGCAGACCTGACCGGAGGCCATGTCGTAGTTGGCATAGACATTCAGCCAGTCGTCTCTCTTCGCGGTGCGCGTGCCGAATACCCTGTCCACATCAAAGCTGTTTTCCAGATAGAAGTTCAGCCGCCCGTCATCCGCCGTGATCTCATCCGCGAAAGAAAAATTCTCTGCGGAGAGATGGCCTGCCGAGGCGATCTCCCTGCCTGCCAGCTTCTCCATGAACCGAGCTTGCCGCACGTTCCAGTCATAACTGCCGCAGCGGTCCGCATGCCAGACTGCTGTGGACGCATCCTTCAGTCTGTAGGATACCCAGCCAAGGCTGGGGCGAACG
>CAJTVO010000028.1 GCA_910579485.1 uncultured Oscillospiraceae bacterium
ATTCCTTGGCTTTCAGCTTCTCGATGGTCTGGCGCAGCTCACGGGCCTCGGTCATCATTTGACCGGCCTTCTCCTTGATGTCTATGGGCTTCACCTTCATGGCGGCGGCGGCCTGGAAGAGCATATCCTGGAACCGGTTCATCTCCTCCAGGGCGCGCTTGCCGGTGACGGCCTCAATGCGCCGCACGCCAGAGGCCACGGAGAACTCGCTGTCGATGTGGAAGACGCCCGCCTTGGCAGAATTGTCCAGGTGGGTGCCGCCGCAGAACTCCACGGAGTACCCGCCGCCCACGTTCACCACCCGGACCACGTCGCCGTACTTCTCGCTGAACAGGGCGATGGCCCCGGTCTGCTTGGCCTCCTCGATGGGCATCTCCTTCGCCTCCACGGCGAAGCCCTCCAGGATGGCGTTGTTGACCTCCTGGGAGACCCGGCCGAGCTCCTCGGCGGTCAGGGCGGCGAAGTGGGTGAAGTCAAAGCGCAGATAGTCATCCTCCACCAGCGAGCCCGCCTGATGGACGTGGTCCCCCAGGACGGCGCGCAGGGCCTTGTCCAGCAGATGGGTGGCGGTGTGGGCCCGCATGACGGCCCGGCGGCGCTCAGGGTCGATTTGGGCGCCGACCGTATCTCCCACCTTCAGCGTCCCCTCGATCATCTTGCCGTAGTGCATATACTTGCCGCCCTTGTTCTTCTGGACGTCCGTGACCTGGAACCGGCAGCCGTCATTCCGGATATCGCCGTGGTCGGCCACCTGGCCGCCCATTTCGGCGTAGAAGGGGGTCTTGTCCAGCACCACGATGCCCTCCACGCCGGGCATCATGGCCTCAGCCAGCTCGTTCTCCACCACCAGGGCCACCACCTTGGCGTCCGTGGCCGCGTGGTCCCAGCCATCGTAGCCCACAAACTCGGTGGAGGGCACGTCCTTGCCGAACTCCACGCCGGCCCAGCCCAGGTCGCCCAGGGCCTCCCGGGCCTTACGGGCGCGGACCCGCTGCTCCTCCATCAGGGCCTTGAAGGCGTCCTGGTCCACGCTCATGCCCTCTTCCTCCACCATCTCCACGGTCAGGTCGATGGGGAAGCCATAGGTGTCATAGAGCTTGAAAGCATCCGCGCCGGAGAACATCTTCTCGCCCTTCTCCTTGTGGCCGTCCAGCATCTCGGTGAAGATCTTCATGCCGCCGTCGATGGTCTTGGCGAAGCTCTCCTCCTCCATGCGGATGACGCGGGTGATATAGCTCTCCTTCTCCCGCAGGTCGGGATAGGCGTTTTCGTTCTTATGGATGACCGTGGCGCAGACCTCGTACAGGAAGGGACGGTCCACCCCCAGCAGCTTCCCGTGACGGGCGGCCCGGCGGAGGAGGCGGCGGAGCACGTAGCCCCGGCCCTCGTTGGAGGGCAGCACGCCGTCGCAGATCATCATGGTGGCGGAGCGGATGTGGTCGGTGATGACCCGCAGGCTCACGTCAGTCTTGTGGCTCTGGCCGTAGCTGGCGCCGGTGATGGCGCTCACCTTGTTGGTGATGTTCATGACGGTGTCCACGTCGAAGAGAGAATCCACGTTCTGGCTCACGCAGGCCAGACGCTCCAGGCCCGCGCCCACGTCGATGTTCTTCTGCTTCAGCTCGGTGTAGTGGCCTTGGCCGTCGTTGTCGAACTGGGAGAAGACGTTGTTCCAGATCTCGATATACCGGTCGCAGTCGCATCCCACAGTGCAGCCGGGCTTGCCGCAGCCGTACTCCGCGCCCCGGTCGTAGTAAATTTCGGAGCAGGGGCCGCAGGGGCCGGAGCCGTGCTCCCAGAAGTTGTCCGCCTTGCCGAACTTAAAAATGCGCTCGGCGGGGATGCCGATCTCCTTGTTCCAGATCTCGAAGGCCTCGTCATCGGCGGGCGTAGTCTCGCTGCCGCCAAAGACGGAGGGATACAGCCGGTCCGCCTCCAGGCCCAGCCACTCGGGGCTGGTCAGGAACTCCCAGCACCAGTGGATGGTCTCCCGCTTGAAGTAGTCCCCGAAGGAGAAGTTGCCCAGCATCTCGAAGTAGGTGCCGTGGCGGGAGGTCTTGCCGATATTCTCGATATCGCCAGTACGGATGCACTTCTGGCAGGTGCAGACCCGGTGGCGGGGAGGCTCCACCTCGCCAGTGAAGTAGGGCTTCATGGGAGCCATACCGGAGTTGATGAGCAGGAGGCTGGCGTCGTTCTGGGGGATCAGGGAAAAGCTGGGAAGGCGGAGGTGTTCCTTGCTCTCGAAGAATTTCAGGAACATCTCTCTGATTTCGTTGAGGCCATAAGATTTATGCATTGGGGTTTCTCTCCTTTTTGTTGTTTCTTCGCGCCTGACCGGCGCGAGAGGTAGATTTTTCTTTTCGATAGCCCGGGGCTTGCCCAGCCCCGGACCCTGGGGTCACTTTTGCCGCGCGGCAAAAGTGACCAAAAACGCGTTCAAGGGGGAGGGGACTCCCCCTTGAAAATCCCGCTCCTCATCTGTTTAGTTTACGCCCGAGGCGCAGTTTGGTTTTGTCTAAACCTTTCTGCCGTCCGCTTCGTTCCTCTCCTGCGTCTATTTCAGCGTGGTCATCGATACCCCCTACCGCACAGACCAAGCAAACTCCCCGGGGTGCGGGACGAGGGCTGGTCCCTCGCTTACAAAATCCGGCGGTCATCAGACCGGCCAAGCAGATAGTCGGTGGATACCTCAAAATAATCAGCCAACCGCTCCAGCATCAAGGACGGAATATTGACCTCACCATATTCGATTTTTTGATAATGCCGGTCCTTGCATCCAATAAATTTAGCCATGGCAGCCTGGGTCACCCCTTTTTCCTTCCTGAGTTCCTTAATTCTTTCCGAAAATTTGGGCATTTTGACTTCCATTATAAAATCTCCTTAATTTAGGGTTGACACGCCTTTATATGTTGTGGTAGAATGCAACCGTGGACACGCCACAAAATATCGTTAAAGGAGCAGAAAAATCATGGATATTACCTATGAATGGCTCTACGAAAACTATGCAGAGCAGCTGCAAACAGAATTTACAGAATATGAAGAAAAAGCCATTGATCAAATTTCGCATAGCGCCGCTCTGACGGACAGCGCACGGCTCAAATTGGTTGATTTCCTTGCCGACCACCGATTCCGCTGCGGCGTGGAAAGCTTCGCCCTGGGCGTTCAGCTTGGACTGCGGCTCACCATGGATTTCTGGCGGGAACTGCCGGAATCTACGGTTTCCTGACCTCCAGCCCGATCAGCTCGTAGCTGGTATCAAAGGCCAGCCGGAACAGGACGTTCTTCTTGGAGTACTTGCAGTAGACCACCGCCACGCCGTAGTCCTCCCCGTTGGAGGACTGCCCCGTGGCCATCACGCTGTCGATCTCCTTATAGACTCCCGCGCCGTCCGTCTGCCGCAGGACCAGGCTCTGCAGGTCCTCCGCCGTCACCGTCTCCGCCACGTCCGGACGCATCCGTTCCAGCGCCGCCTCGTAGTCCCCGCCTGCCAGCAGCAGCGCCGTCTCCCGGCCCTTTTGCAGCAGGACAGCCTCGTCCATGCCCTCCGGCAGGGGCTTCCCCTGGCAGCCGCACAGCAGCAGGACCACCAGAGCCAGCATGGCCAGGGACCTGGTTTTTTGTTTCAAATTCTTTTCACTTCCTCCCCTTTTGGGCAAAAAAGCGAGGCCCACGCCCACCACATAGGGGCGAAGGTCTCGCGGTACCACCCTAATTGATCCCCATGAGGGGACATCTCGTCAGCCCGGTAACGGGGGCAAGGCCGTGCGGCTCGTCGCCGCCCGCTCGGAAGTGGCCGCGCCAGGGGCAGTGCCGCGGGGCTCCCACTCTCCCCCGCTCGCTTTGGGCCGCGCCATGACGCTCGTTTCCTCATCGCTTTTGTTCAGGAGCTATTATAGCACGTTTTTAGGGCTTGTCAATGCCGGAACGGCGATGATTACGGAAAAAATGTGGAAAACGGCACAAAAAAGCCCTGGCGGCTATGGACCGCCAGGGCTTCCCTATTCTTTTCTGACCGTCAGCCCACGCTGCTCAGGAGCCTGCGCCGGGGCGCGGTCTCCTCCAGCAGGCACAGCACATCGTCGGGGATGCGGTCGCTGTAGCTGACCTCCATGAGGATACGGCCCTCCTGCCCCTCCATATCCTGCTCCAGCAGCTGGGGGTCCAGGAAATCCATGTGCTGGAGGGAGGCCCGGATATTGGTATCCAGGGCCACCCAAAGGTCCAGCCCATCGGCGGTATAGACCTCCCGGTGGAAGGTGAGCATCATCTGGGGCAGGAGCATCCGCTCCGTCAGGCCCTCGTAAAAGTCCTGAAACAGCGGGTCGTGGCGGTCCAGGAGCCAGTCCGTCTCCCCGGCCAGCAGGGCGCGGCACTCCGCCTCCGTGACCATGGCGCTGGTGCGCTGGCCGCCCAGCTGGCGCTCCAGGCGCAGGTAGGTTGGGTCGTTATCGTAATAGTGGAGGGCGAACTGTGCCCCGGACTGTCCCGGGACGGCAAGCCCTTCATTCTCCTGGATACGGTCCAGGTAGCTGATGAAAAACATGGTATGAACACTCCCTGCCTGTCCAGCCGCCCCCTTGGCGGAGAGGAAGGCCCGCAAAGCCGTATAGTCCTTCGGCGTGATCTGATAATGCATCTGGCGTGTGCGAATATGTTCAGTCGTCATGAAGCATCCTCCTTTGCTGAGGTTAATATAACCAAAGAAAAAGAACTGGTTATGACTGGATTTTGAACAATCTGTGAATAGCCCTCCGTTTCACGGAAGGGAGCCGGAAAACGTGCCCCGCTGGATGGTTTATCCACAGTTTCTTTTCTTGACACAGGCTGGTTTGACCTGTAATATAATGGAAGAGCAGCCCCCGGACACATCCTGCCCGGCGGGACGCCAGATCAAACGAGATCGCAGAGGACCCACCTTATGTTAATGGAAACCCTATCCGCCTATCAGAAGCGGGACCCCGCCTCCCGGGGGAAGCTGGAGATCCTCCTCCTCTACGCCGGAGTCCACGCCACCATCTACTACCGCCTCGCCCACTGGCTCCACCTCCACCGGTGCCGTTTCCTGGCCCGATGTATTTCCCAGTGGGCCCGGTTCTGGACCAACATCGAGATCCACCCCGGCGCGGCCATCGGCAGGAGGCTGGTCATCGACCACGGCGCGGGCATCGTCATCGGCGAGACCACCGAGATCGGCGACGACGTGCTGCTCTACCAGGGCGTCACCCTGGGGGGCACCGGCAAGGACGTGGGCAAACGCCACCCCACCCTAGGCAACAACGTCATGGTGGGCTCCGGAGCCCGGGTGCTGGGGCCCATCACTATCAACGACAACGCCCGCATCGCCGCCGGCGCGGTGGTGCTCCAGGACGTGCCCGCCAACGCCACCGCCGTGGGCGTCCCCGCCCAGATCGTCCGCATCAACGGCGAGAAGGTCCGCCGCTACGCCGACGAGGTGGACCAGACCAACGTAGTCAACCCCACCCTGCAAAAAATCGAGGCCCTGACCCGCCGGGTGGAGGAGCTGGAGAAAAAGCTGGAAGAAGCTGAAAATAAAAATCCTGATTGAAGGAGATTATCAATATGTATCTGTACAATTCCGCTACCCGCCGCAAGGAGGAGTTTGTTCCCAACCATCCCGACATCGTGAAGATGTACACCTGCGGCCCCACGGTGTACCATTTTGCCCATATCGGCAATCTGCGCAGCTATATCATGGAGGACGCCCTGGAGAAATTCCTGCGCTACGAGGGCTACAATGTTAAGCGGGTCATGAACATCACCGACGTAGGCCATCTCTCCAGCGACGCGGATACCGGCGAGGACAAAATGCTGAAAGGGGCCAAGCGGGAGCACAAGTCCGTCATGGACATCGCCCGCTTCTATACGGACGCCTTTTTCACCGACTGCGCCAAGCTGAACATCAAGCGCCCAGACGTGGTGGAGCCCGCCACTAATTGCATCAACGAATATATCCAGCTCATCACGAGACTGATCGACACCGGCTACGCCTATCAGGCTGGCGGCAACATCTATTTTGACACCAGCAAACTGGACCGCTACTACATTTTTAACGATCACGATGCCGAGGACCTTGCGGTAGGCGTTCGGGAGGGCGTGGAGGAGGACGCAAACAAGCGGAATAAAAACGACTTCGTCCTCTGGTTCACGCAGTCCAAATTTGAGGACCAGGCTCTGAAATGGGACTCCCCCTGGGGCGTGGGGTACCCCGGCTGGCATATCGAGTGCTCCGCTATCTCCATGAAGCACCTGGGCGAGGACCTGGACATCCACTGCGGCGGCATCGACAACGCCTTCCCCCACCACACCAACGAGATCGCCCAGAGCGAGGCGTATCTGGGCCATAAGTGGTGCAGCTGGTGGATGCATGTACTTCATCTGAATACCAATTCCGGCAAGATGAGCAAGAGCAAGGGTGAGTTCCTCACCGTCTCCCTGTTGGAGGAAAAGGGCTATGATCCCCTGGCCTACCGCCTCTTCTGCCTCCAGAGCCACTACCGCAAGTCTCTGGTGTTCTCCTGGGAGAATCTGGACAACGCTCAGGGGACGTACAACAAGCTCATCGCCCGTGTGGCCGCCCTCAAGCCGGGGGACGGGGAGGTCGATCAGACTGTCTTTGACCAGCAGAAGGAGAAATTCCGTAAGGCCATGGGCAACGACCTGAACACCTCCCTGGGCGTCACCGCCCTCTACGATGCTTTGAAAGTGAACGCCAACGACGCCACCAGACTGGCCCTGCTGGCGGACTTCGACCAGGTCCTTGGCCTGAGCCTTCTGGAGAAGGCCGCCGCCAAGCGGGAGGCAGACGCCAAGGCGCAGGCCTCCGCCAGCACCTCCGGAGGCATCGTCATCACCGGCGAGGGCGACCCGGATATTGACGCGCTGGTCCTCCGGCGCGCCGAGGCGAAGAAAGCGAAGGATTTCGCCGAAGCCGACCGCATCCGGGATGAACTGAAAGCTCAGGGCATCGAGGTCACCGACACCAAGGACGGCGCGAGCTGGAAACGGCTTTAATGACCATACGGCTGGACGGCACTCCACTCCAGAGCCGTCCAGCCGCATGTTATTCTTCTGCTTTTTCTGCGTCCAGACCACGAAGATATTCGTTCAACACCCAGCGGATATAGCCGGCCAATGTGCGCTCCTCCGCGTTTGCCAGCTCCAGAAGCCGGTCGTGCGCCTCTACTTTTAAGGTCAAAGTTACCTGCGTTTTCCCTTTTGCTGCCCGCATATTGTTCGCCTCCCTTTTGATATCTATCTATATAGTATCTATAAATAACGGAATTGTCAAGATAATACTTTCTATATAGTATCATCTTGAGGTGATTCCATGAAGGAAGGCATTTTATATACCCGCAAATACGGCGCGGTCAAGCTGCGGCTGGGTGAATTGATGGACCGGCAAGGGATCAAACGCGGACAACTGGCAAAATTGATCGACGTCCGTTTTGAGGTTGCCGACAAGTGGTATCGGGGCGAAGTGGAAAAGATGGACATGGATATCCTGTCCCGGATCTGCTTCGTCCTGGAATGCCAGCCCGGTGATTTGTTGGAGTATCAGGAGGAAGAACCATAAGCTAAGGGCGCGGCAGTCCCGCCGCGCCCCGCAAAATGGCTTTATGAAATATGAAAAACCATCCTCGCCACCGCTTGACAAACCGGGAGCAAGTGGTTATAATAAACACAGAAAGGGCGGCTGGACATGACGGTCAGCTACCAAAGTCAACTGAAATTGAACCTATGTTGACCGCTTGGGTGCCTTCCGAGCGGTCAACAAGCTTTTGTGGTCAGTAAAACCAACATCAGCACTGTCCAGAACAGGGTCAAAAGCGCTTTCATCAGTTTTTGTTTCCACATCAGCCATCCCCCCTTTCCATGAGAGGAATCGCTGACCGCCAATATGTACCAGCCGCCCGCCAGAGCAGACCGCTCCGGCAGCGAAGCCGCTTTTCCGTCCGCCCTGGGTGGGCGGCTTTTTTATTATACCGCATTATGGCGTATTTTGTCAAAGGGTACCGCAGACTTTTTCCCTTCCCCTCTTGCAATTTCCCTCCGAATATCCTACAATATGAAAAAAAGCAGCCGGAGGAACGCCATGACGCCGCAGCGCAAAAACGACTTCTCTCAGGGCAGCATCGCCAAAAACATCCTGTCGCTGGCCATTCCTCTGACGGTGGCCCAGCTGACGGTCGTATTGTATAACGTAGTGGACCGGGCCTTTATCGGCCATATCGATGCCGTGGGCCGGGACGCCTTTACCGGCATCGGTCTGGTGATGCCCGCCACCTATATCATCACCGCCTTCGCCAACCTCTGCGGCACCGGCGGCGCGCCCTTGTTCTCCATTGCCCGGGGGCAGGGCCGGGATAGGCGGGCCGCCCAGATCATGGGAGTCAGCTTCACTCTCCTGCTCCTGCTGGGCGCGGTGCTGACCATCGGATTTTATCTCTTCCAAACTCCTTTTCTCTACCTAGTGGGCGGAAGTGACGAGACGGTGGTCCACGCCCGGGATTATCTGCAAATTTATCTCATCGGCGTCATACCGGTCATGATCGGCCTGGGCATGAACCCCTTTATCAACGCCCAGGGCTTCGGCAAGGTGGGCATGACCACCACCCTTCTGGGCGCGGTCATCAACCTGATCCTGGACCCGATATTCATCTTCGTCCTGCATATGGGCGTCCAGGGGGCGGCTTTAGCCACGGTCATCGCCCAGACCTGTTCCGCGGTATGGGTCCTGCTGTTCCTGACGGGAAGAAAAGCCGTCCTGCGGCTGGACCGGGAAAGTCTGGGGCTGGACGGTCCCATCCTCCGCCGGGTCTGCGGCCTGGGGTTGACAGGCTTCACCTTCTCCATCACCAACAGTCTGGTGCAGGCCCTGGGCAACGCCCAGCTGCAGGCCTATGGCGGGGCCTCCGGCGGCGACCTCTACGTTGCGGCCATGACGGCCATCGTCTCCGTCCGGGAGATCGTCTTCCAGCCCATCCGCGGCCTGACCCAGGGAGCCCAGCCGGTCATCGGCTACAACTACGGCGCGGGCCGGTACAGCCGGGTCCGGGAGAGCGTCCGTTTCCTCACGGCGGCCTGTCTGGGCTATAACGTGCTGGTCTGGGCGCTGCTGCTGGCCTTCCCCCGGGCGTTCATTTTGCTGTTCAACGACGATCCCGGCCTGCTGGCCGTGGGCGTGCCCGCCATGCGGGTCTACTACGCCGCCTATGTGATGATGAGCTTCCAAATGATCGGACAGAATACCTTCGTAGCCCTGGGACGGGCAAAGAGCGCCGTTTTCTTCTCCCTGTTCCGCAAGGTGATCCTGGTAACGCCCCTGCTCCTCCTTCTGCCCCGCCTGTGGGGAATGGGGGCCTACGGGGTGTTCGCCGCCGAGCCGGTGAGCGACGTTATCGGCGGCGCGGCCTGCTTCATTACCATGATGTGTACCGTCTGGCGTGAAATGAAGCGCCCGGACGAACCCGCCCCGGCTCCCGCCGGGGCATCCCTGCAGGAATGACCTGCCGCCCATAGGAGGGACTATATGACTGAAACCGCTATCCAGCAGATCGTCCAAAAGCAGCGCGCCTACTTTCAGACGGGGGCCACCCTCGGCCTGGACTTCCGCCTCCAGGCGCTGGAGCGCCTGTCCGCCTGCATCCGGATCAACGAGCAGGCCATCCACAAGGCCCTGTGGCAGGACCTGGGCAAGAGCCCCTTCGAGGGCTACATGTGCGAGACGGGGATGGTGCTCAGCGAGCTGAGCTACATGCGCCGCCATCTCCGGGCCTTCGCCAAAGAGCGCGCCGTCCGGACGCCTCTGGCCCAGTTCCACGCCCGGAGTTACAAAAAGCCGTCTCCCTACGGCGTGACCCTCATCATGAGTCCCTGGAACTACCCGTTCCTGCTGACCATGGAGCCCCTGGTAGACGCCATCGCCGCCGGGAACACGGCGGTCGTCAAGCCCAGCGCCTACTCCCCCCATACCAGCCAGCTGATGGCCCGCATGATCCGCAAGTGCTTCAGCCAGGAGTACGTGTCGGTGGTCACCGGGGGACGGGCGGAGAACGCCGCCCTGCTGGAGCAGAAGTTCGACCTGATCTTCTTCACCGGCAGTCAGGCCGTAGGCAGGGAGGTCATGGCCCGGGCCTCGGCGCATCTGACTCCCGTTATTCTGGAGCTGGGCGGCAAGAGCCCCTGCGTGGTGGACCGGACCGCCAACCTGAAATTGGCAGCGCGGCGGATCGTCTTCGGCAAATATCTCAACTGCGGACAGACCTGCGTGGCCCCGGACTACGTCTACTGCGACCGGCGGGTGAAGGATGAGCTGGTGACCCTCCTCAGGAAGGAGATCGCCGCCCAATTTGGGGAGCGTCCCCTGGAAAACCCTGACTACGGAAGGATCGTCAACGAAAAACACTTTACACGTATTTTAAACCTCATGGACCCCGCCAAGGTGGTCCACGGAGGCGCGTCCAATCGGGAGACCCTGCAGATCAAGCCCACGGTGATGGACGGCGTGACCTTCCAGGACCCGGTGATGGGCGAGGAGATCTTCGGGCCCCTCCTCCCTATCCTGACCTACGACAGCCCGGAGGAGGCCATCGTGGAAATCAACCGCCGCCCCCACCCGCTGGCCCTGTATGTCTTCACTGGAAGCAAGGCCATCGCCCAGGCGTTTACCACCCGCTGCGGCTTCGGAGGCGGCTGCGTCAACGACGTGGTCATCCATCTGGCCACCAGCGAAATGAGCTTCGGCGGCTTCGGCGAGAGCGGCATGGGCTCCTATCACGGGCGGGAGGGCTTCAACGCCTTCTCACACAGCAAGAGCATCGTGGACAAAAGCACCTGGATGGACCTGCCCATGCGCTACCAGCCCTATCGAGGCCTCTACGAGAAGCTGATCCGCATGTTCATGCGGTAAGGCCAGCACGGCGGCCCCTCAGAACATAAATCCGGCGAGGCAGCGCCCCGCCAGAAAGAAAGGAATCTATCACAATATGAAAGCAAAAAAATGGATGATCCTGCTCCTCAGCCTGGTCCTCGCCCTGGGCGCCCTCTCCGGATGCTCAAGCGGCGGCACCGGCTCCTTCTCCTCCTTCACCGGCAGTACTCTGGACGGAGGGACCTTCACCGACAAGGACATCAAGGCCAAGGACCTGACCATCATCAACTTCTGGGGCATGTTCTGCGGCCCCTGCCGCACCGAGATGCCCGACCTGGCCGCCTATGAAAAGGCCCTGCCGGACAATGTCCAGCTGATCACCATCTGCATCGACGCGGGGAACGATTGGGAAGGCACCAAGGCCTTTCTGGACTCCTGCGGCTATGAGGGCGTCACCATCGTTGGCGGGGATGAGTCCCTTTCCGCCGTGGTGACCTCGGTACAGTCCTTCCCCACCACGGTCTTCGTTAACAGCAAGGGCGAGGTCAAGGGCAGCTCCATCATTGGTATGCAGCCAGACCTGGCCGAGGCCTACACAACAGCGGCCAACAAGGTCCTGTCGGAGGAAGGAAAGGCGGAGATCAGCCTTGCGGACTAAGATACGCTGGTCCTCCCTGGGGATGCTGGCGGCGGCTCTGGCGTTCATCGCCATCGGAGTTCTCAACGGCGAATATCAGGAGGTCCTGGGAAAGGCGGTGCGGATATGTCTGGAATGCATCGGGATAGGATGAAGGGGCCGAAAAAGCCCCGGCTCTCCTTCCAGCGCACCATCCAGCTGCTGGCCGCCGTCCTCTTCAACGGCTACGCTGCGGGCTTTCTGAAAGGGCGCATCTTCACCGGCGGCAGCAAGGCCTTCTGTGTGCCGGTACTGAACTGCTACTCCTGCCCGGGGGCCCTGGGGGCCTGCCCCATCGGTTCCCTGCAGGCGGTCCTGGGGGACCGGCGCAGCGGCTTCCCCTTCTACGTGCTGGGGACGCTGATGCTCTTCGGCGTGGTGCTGGGAAGGGCGGTGTGCGGACTGCTGTGCCCCTTTGGGCTGGTGCAGGACCTGCTCCATAAGATCCCCGTGAAGAAGGTAAAGGTCCCCACCCTCATCGACCGGCCCGCCCGGTATACGAAATACGTGATCCTGCTGGTGATGGTGGTCCTCCTCCCGGCCTTTGCGCCCACGGACATCGGCATCGTATCCCCCTATTTCTGCAAGTACATCTGCCCCGCCGGGACCCTGGGCGGCGGCATTCCCCTGCTCCTGTCCAACCCCAGCCTGCGGCAGGCGGCGGGACTCCTCTTCGGCTGGAAAACCCTGGTACTGGCAGCGATCCTGATCGCCTCCGTGGTCATCCACCGGCCCTTCTGCAAGTATCTCTGTCCTCTGGGCGCTTTCTACGCCCTGTTCAACCGGTTCAGCTTCTATCAGATGCGCCTGGACAGGAGCAAATGCGTAGACTGTAAGCAATGCGAGCGCGCCTGCCCCATGGACGTGGAGGTCACCAAAAACATCAACAGTCCCGAGTGCATCCGCTGCGGCAAGTGCAGGTCCGTATGTCCCGCCGGCGCCATCTCCTCCGGCTTTACCTGCCGCGCGGCGGAAGAGCGCAAGCCCCAGGCCGGAAAGAACTGACCACTCCTTCTTTGGAAACGCATATCTTTTGGAAAATGCGGCACAAATATAGGCGGAGCTAACTGACTAGAAAGGGGCGTTATTCATGAATGTAAACCCGAGGAAGGCGGCCGTCATCGGCTGCGGCTTTGTAGGCGCGTCCATCGCCTTCCGGTTCCTCCAGCAGGGCCTGTTCTCCCACCTTGTCCTGCTGGACGCCAACCAGGCCAAGGCGGAGGGCGAGGCCATGGACCTCAGCGACGGCCTCCCCTACGGCGCGGCCATGGAGATCACGGCGGGCGGCTATGACGACATCGCGGACTGCTCCCTGGTGGTCATCACCGCCGGGGCCAACCAGAAGCCGGGCGAGACCCGCCTGGACCTCATCGGCAGGAACATCGCCATCATAGAGTCCATCATCAAGGAGATCACCGCCCGGGACTTCGGCGGCATCCTCTTAATTGTCTCCAACCCGGTGGACGTGCTGACCTACGCCGCCTGGAAGATATCCGGCTATCCCAGGGAGCGGGTCATCGGTTCCGGCACCGTGCTGGACACCGGGCGGCTCAAGCAGCTGCTGGGCGAGGAGCTGCGGGTGGACAGCCGGAACATCCACGCCTTTATCATCGGCGAGCACGGGGACAGCGAGCTGGCCGTGTGGAGCGAGGCCAACGTCTCCGGCCTGGCCCTGGAAGACTTCTGCCGCATCCGCGGACAGGCCCTCAGCCGTCCGGACATGGACCGGCTCTACCGGCAGGTACGGGACAGCGCCTATGAAATCATCAAGCGCAAGGGTGTCACCTGCTACGGCATCGCCATGGGTGTGGGACGGATCGCGGCCTCCATCATCCGGGACGAGCACGCTGTACTGCCCATCTCTGTGGTGCTGGACGGACAGTACGGCCTGGACGGTCTGGCGCTGAGCATCCCCTCCGTCGTTGGCCGGGGCGGATTGGAGGAGATCCTGGATATCCCCCTCAACGGCGAGGAGGAGAAGTCCCTGCGGGACTCCGCCCAGCAGATGCGGGAGGTCATCTCCACCCTGAAGCTGGACCGTGAACCGGTCTGTTCCAAGTAAACAGGCGCAAAAAGCGGCCCCGTGAGGATACCTCACGGGGCCGCTCCGCATTATCCTTCTGTGCGCAATTCCGGCGTTTCGTCACGGTTGATCTCCGCGCGCAGCATCTCCCGGACCCGGGCCATCTCCGTCTTCCAGTCCGCGTCCCGCCGGAAGCTCACCGCCCTGCCCTCCGTGATCCGCCGGGAGGCGGTATCCAGACGCAGGGGCACAAAGCGCAGGGGTTCCTTCGAGACCTTCCGCCAGAAGCGCTCGGTCAGCAGGAAGCCGTCGTATATCTCTCCGATGCCGCCGGAATCGTCGGTGTAGTCCACATCAGGAAAGATCAGGACGCTCTCCCCCTCCTGGAGGGCCGCGATGGTCTGCCGGAAGGTCTGTCCGATCTTCACCGTGCCCCGGTGGACCGGGATGGCCGCCATGGAGCGCATCAGCGCGCTGATATACCAGGACGCGCACCAGGCCAGCACCGCCGCCAGGGGCTCCGGCATCCCGAAGCGCTTGGAGAAGGTGTACTCCTGATACTGCCTCCGGCAGGCCTCCCGCTCCAGGAACACATGGAGCGTCCACGGCTTCACGTCGAAGGGCAGCCAGCACATCGCCGCCAGAGGCCCCAGCAGGTTATTGTGGCTGCACACATACACCGTAGGCCCCTCCGGCTCCGCCACATCGGCGGACCAGCGTCCGATGCCCAGCCGGACGAAAAACCGGCTGAAATAAAAGAGCTTACCCCGCATGGGGTCCCTCCTCTCGAAAGACCCAGTGCATCTGGATCTGGTAGCTGCAAATGGCCAGGATGATGTCCCCCAGCGCCTTGTTCACCGTGGGCCAGATCCCCGGCATCAGCCAGTTCAGCGCCAGCAGCAGCAGATAGGAGCACAGCAGCTGGGTCCCCCACAGGCAGTAATACCGCAGTATGGTCCGCAGGCTGGGGTCGCCGCCGAATACGTACCGCCGGTTCAGCGTATAGTTCAGCGCCGAGGACAGCGCCCGGGCCGTCAGCGTGGACCACCAGTAGCAGGCCAGCTCCGACAGCGGGTGAAAGATCACCGCGCTGCACAGCCAGAAGGCCGCCACGTCCGTCACCGCCGACAGGACGGCGGACGCCGCGTACCACCCCAGCCCGGAGACCAGGATCAGGAACACCCGCCAGGAGTCCCGGACGGGATGCAGGTGCGTCCCCTCATTGTTGTTGTGGTAAATGACCCGGATGCCCACCTGATGCAGGGTTATCTTATCCCGGGCGGCCCGGATGAGGACGTTCATCTCGTACTCGTACCGCTCTCCCCTGATCCTGCCGCACCAGTCCAGCAGCTCCCAGGGAATGCCACGCAGGCCGGTCTGGGTATCCCCCAGCCTGGGGCCGTACAACGTCCGGAAGGCCCAGCTGGACATCCGGTTCCCTACCCTGGACTTGAACGGCACCTGAGGCAGCGTCAGGTCCCGCACGCCCAGCACCAGCCTGTCCGGGGCCTCCAGGGCGGCGCACCCTACGGCGCACACGTCTTCCACGCTGTGCTGTCCGTCGGCGTCCGCCGTCACCACGGCGCAGCCGGTCCACCGCGCCTGTCCGGCGATGTACGCGAAGGCGTCCTTCATAGACCTTCCCTTCCCCTGGTTGACCGGGTGGCGCAGCACCGTGCAACCCTCCATGGCCTCCAGGGTCTGAAAGACGCCCTGGCAGCTCTCCCTGCTGCCGTCGTCCACCACCACGACCTGTTCCGCCCCCTGCGCCAGCAGGGACGACGCGAACCCCGGAAGCGTCTCGTCCGGGTCCAGCGCCGGTATGACGATCACGCATCGCTCCAAAGCCGCCGCTTTTGTTTCAACACACATATCCATTCTCCCCAGTCTGCGCTCCAGCCGGAGCCCTGTGCCCAGGAGTATCCGTCTCCAGGCGCGCGCGCGCCTGGAGACGGCGGAGGGCCTCCGCCGTCAGCCTTGATCGATATAGTCAACGCACTTGCACACTGCACGTGCCGCTGCAGTGACTATGAAGTCTTCACGGAAGCCGCTTTGACTATAGTACCCATCATAGCGTAAAAATCTTAAGTTCAGTACAGAACAATTTTAAATAATTGTTTAAATTTTCCAGCGTCCCTCCCAGGCGGGACCGGAGACCGCTGAAAAAAGGCCGCAGACACACCGTCTGCGGCCTTTGGAAAGGGGCTACGGGATCATAGGACGTTACCGCCCATGATATACCCTGGTCTCCTGTTTGTCAACTGCGTTTTTTCCGTCAGCGCACCCTTACGATGCACTCCATGACCTGCCCTCCGGCAGTAGCGGTGATGACCGTCATGCCGCGGCCCGCCCGCTCTACCAGGCCCGTCTCATTAACAGTCGCCACGGCAGGGTCCTGGCTGGCCCAGACCACTTCGCCGGTATAGTCCTCCTTCGTCCCCTTGATCCGGACCTTCATCTGGACCGTCTTGGGGTCCCCGGGGCGAATGGTGAAGTCCGAACGATTCAGTGACAGCTCCGGCTGGCTGACGGGCGGCGGGGCCTCCACCGTCACCGTGCAGGACACGGCCTCCCCGCCGGTAGAAGCGGTGATCTCCACCGTGCCCGGCGTCAGGGCCGTCACACGACCGTTCATCACAGTGGCTATCGTCTCGTCCGAGGAGGACCAGACCAGCGTGTCGAATCCCCCGAACGCGGACAGCGTCACCGTCTCCCCCACCGCCAGCGTGGCGGTGGTCCGGGAGATGCCCAGGGGCTTGACGGGCTGCTCCGTCCGCACCGGCGGGTCCTTCTCCGTCTCCTTCGGCTTTCCGCACTGGGTCAGGAGCATTCCCAGAATGGCAACGCACAAAAAGAACGCCGCGCCCCCCACGAAGATCCGGGAGTTATTTTGCCGCAGGAATGCATATATCTGCTCGGGCAGGCTGGCGGGACGGCGGCGCTGCCCGTCCCGCCGCTGTCCGGCGCAATAGGGACATCTCTGATAGGAGGAAGGATACCGTCTTCCGCACCGTGAACACTGCCGGCTGGCCATAGCCGCACCCTCTTTCTGAGTAAATGATAGGTCTCTTTAAACCATATCACAAATTGTCGAATTATGCAACTACATGATGAAAAAATCCCTTTTCTGAAAAGCGCCGCCGCGGCACGGCCTTGATGCCTTCATCAAACCGCTTGTATCAGCGTCTATAAATAATTGTTGCATGATGCCAGTATTAGGAGTATACTTTGGATAACTCTATTGGGAGATCATTCTTATGAAAAATTTACTCAAAAGCTATCCTGTCGTCACTGCTTTGACATTGGTATGTTTTCTGCTTGCTGCTGCGACATCTTTCTATCAGGGAATGTATGACTTATTTGCCTTTCATTCCAAACCAGTCTATCTTTGGCAATATTTCAGCGGAACCTTTATGCACGGCAGTAAAGGTGCGCCCTTGTGGTTTTTGTGGGTCCACTTGTTCATGAATTATCTGATGATCCTCCCGTTTGGCTGTGTATTAGAGGCTAAAGCAGGCTCAAAAAATACTTTTATTGTGTTCGTGGCCGCCATGGTCCTGTCTTCTATTACCTTTCAAGTTTTGCTATATGGTCAAGACGAGCTGGCCTGCGGCATCTCCGCTGTCGGCTACGCTTTTGTAACAGGCGGAATTGTAAATATGCGCGATTCGTGGAAAACATATTCCCCAAAGATTCATGCATTGTATTTCGTTTTAGGTACTTTAGCCGTGATAATGCTTCTGCCAATAATCACAGGCTGGATATCGACCTGCCTCCACCTGTCAGGCATCGTCAGCTATTTTGCAGTTCATTTTATAACTCGGGGTTTTGGAACAAAAACACAGCGTTAAACAGACGGACTATCAAATGATCGTTCATCGGGCAGTTACCTTCTTCAGGTAACTGCCCGATCTGAATATTTCGACAAATAGACATTCTCGCGCCATCTTCACTCCTTCCCCAGGAACGCCGCCTGCGCGGCCATAGCCGCCAGCGTGTCCCCCAGCTGGACCATGACCGCCGCCAGCACCGCCAGACGTTCCGGCGGCAAAGTCTCATAGAGCGCGTTGGCCGTGGCCGCCACGAAGAGGTTCAGTTCCTGCGGACTCATTGCCATCCCTCCCTTTTCATCATCCTATGCAGGATACCCCGGTGAGGACATCGCCCCCATAGATGGCGCGGCAATTCCAGGCTAATTCATCGTCCCCTCTCCCCCGCTAAACATCTTCTCCACTCGTTCCGCCGTCACGGGACAGGAGGCCAGCTCGGGGTCCCTCTCCAGCAGTTCCAGCGCGGCCCCCTGGGCCTCCTTCAACAGCCGCATATCGCAGGTCAGGTCCGCGATCTTCAGCGCCGGGAGCCCGTGCTGCCGCCGTCCGAAGAAATCGCCGGGCCCCCGCAGCTTCAGGTCCTCCTCGGCTATCTTAAACCCGTCCCCCGTCTGGGTCATGACCTTCAAACGGGCCCGGGTCTCCTCGTTCCGGTTGTCGGAGATCAATATGCAGTAAGACTTATGTTGTCCCCGGCCTACCCGGCCCCGGAGCTGGTGGAGCTGGCTGAGCCCGAACCGGTCCGCGTCCTCGATCACCATCACGGCGGCATTGGGCACGTCCACGCCTACCTCTACCACCGTGGTCGAGACCAGGATGTGCGTCTCCCCGGCGGCGAAGGCCGCCATGACCCGTTCCTTCTCCTTGGGCTTCATCCGCCCGTGGACGCAGGCCACTTTAAGATGGGGGAACACCGTCTCCTGGAGCATCTTCGCGTACTCCGCCGCCGCCTTGCGGTCGTCGGGGATCTGATCGTTCTCCTCCACCATGGAACAGATCATGTATGCTTGCCGTCCCTCGGCGATCAATTTCTCCAGAAACCGGTATATCCTCTGCCGGTAGCTGCCAGGGACGGCGAAGGTATCGATCTCCTGCCGTCCCGGCGGAAGCTCGTCGATGACCGAAACGTCCAGGTCTCCATAGATCATCAGCGCCAGCGTCCTGGGAATGGGCGTGGCGGACATGACCAGCAGATGGGGCCGCTCCCCCTTGGCCGCCAGGGCGGAGCGCTGGCCCACACCGAACCGGTGCTGTTCGTCCGTCACCACCAGTCCGAGGTCCCGGTAGGCCACGTCCGCGCTGATGAGGGCGTGGGTGCCGATAACGGCCTGCACTTCCCCGCTCTCCAGTGACGCCAGGATGCTCCTGCGCTCCTTCGCCTTGACCGCGCCGGTCAGCAGCGCGGTGCGGATGCCCAATTTCTCCAGCAGCGGAGCCAGTCCCTTGTAGTGCTGCTCCGCCAAAATCTCCGTGGGAGCCATCAGCGTCGCCTGCTTTCCATTGGCGGCGGCGCAGGCCATGGCGGCGGCGGCCACCATGGTCTTGCCGGACCCCACATCCCCCTGCACCAGCCGGTTCATGGGCCGTCCGGAGGCCAAGTCGGCGCAAATGTCCTCAATGGCCCGCCCCTGGGCTCCGGTGAGGCGGAAGGGCAGCTGCTCCAAAAAGGCCGTCAGGTCCGTATCCTCCCAGGGCGCGCAGGTCAGCTGGTCCCGCCGGCCCCGCAGCCGCCGGAGGCCGATCGCCAGCAAAAACAGCTCCTCGAACACCAGCCGCCGCCGGGCGATGGACAGTTCCTCCTCGCTGGCGGGAAAATGGATCTGCTCATAGGCGTAGCCGATGCGGCACAGCCCATGCTCCCGCCGGACCTCGTCCGGCAAGGGGTCCGGCAGCAGAGACCGGCAGGCCGCCAGCCCCTGCTCCACCGCCTTGACCAGCATCGTCTGGCTGATCCCGGCGGTGAGGGGGTAAACGGGCATGATCCGGCCCGTCAGGAGCCGCCCCCCCTCCTGCTCCGCCACGGGGTTGGCCATGGCCCGCCTGCGCCCCGCCGCCTCCGCCTTGCCGAAGAAGGTGTAGGTCTCCCCCGCCTGGAAGCCGTCCTTCCGGTACGTCTGATTGAAGAATGTGATATCCAGGGTCCCGGTCTCGTCCACCGCCCGAAGCTTGACCAGCTCCAATCCGGCGCGGATGCGGTTCAGCGTGGGCGGCGCGGCCACCATGGCCTCCACGCAGGCGCTCTCGCCGTCCTCCAGGTCCTTGATCTTCTTAAAGGTCCGCCGGTCGTCATAGTCCCTCGGGAAATAGGAGATCAGGTCCTTCAGCGTCCTGATCTCCAGCTTTTCCAGGCTCTTGGCCCTCTGCTCCCCGATGCCCTTGACGTAGCGGACGTCAGTGGTCAGTTCCGGCATGGCTCCGCCTCCATCCTCTGCCCCAGCCGCCACAGCAGGGGCTCGAAGTCCACGCCCTCCCGCCGGGGCGTGTCCTCCTCCCGGGTCCGTTGGGCGCACCGGCTGACGAAGTCCGCCGCCAGCCCCGCCGCCTCCGCCAGGGACCATCCCCGGACCAGGCCCCCCGCCAGCACGCTGGCAAACAGGTCCCCTGTCCCATGGAACTGTCCCTCCACCGCCGGCGCGGAGACGAACTCCACCGTCCCCCGGTCCCGGTCCAGGCAGGCGGCTCCCACGGCGCCCTCCGTCAGGGATACCCCCGTCAGCACCACGGAACGCCGTCCCTCCAGGCTCAACGCCTCGCACCACTTCCGGCAGTCCGCCTCCCGGTCCAGCCGGAGAACGTCATAGTCCTCTCCCAGCAGCAGCGCGGCCTCGGTGCGGTTGGGGGTAAGCACGTCCGCCTCCGCCGCCAGCTCCGCCATGGCCCGGCACATCTCCAGCGTATACGTCCGGTAAGGGCGGCCATGATCCCCCATCACCGGGTCGATGAGGACTAGACATCCCCGCCGCCGGAAGCTCCGGATAAACGCCGCCATCTGTTCCATCTGCTCCACGGAGCTCATGAATCCGGTGTAGATCCCGTCGAAGGCCACGCCCTCCTCCCTCCAGTGGGCGGCTATGGGGCCCATCTGGTCTGTCAGATCCAGAAAGGTGTTTCCCTGAAAGCCTCCGGTATGGGTGGACAGCAGGGCGGTAGGCAGCGGACAGCACTGGACGCCCATGGCGGACAGTACCGGAATGACGATGGTCAGGGCGCAGCGGCCGAAGCCGCTGAGATCGTGGATGGCGGCGATACGGGGGGTAGGCATAGATTTTTCCTCTCTTCCGGCAAAACATTTGTGCTCATTATAATAAGAGATGGGGCCAGCGTCAAGGGGGCATGTCCAAAAAAGGCGGAGGGCACCTTCGCCCTCCGCCTTTTTCTGCAATTACATCCCGTGCTTGACCCGCTCCGCTTCCTCCGCGGATTTAGCGTCATTCCACTGGTCCATGCTCCCCACCAGATATCCCGTGATCCGGCGGATGCGCTCGAAGCTCTCCGGGCAGGAACATTCCTTCCGCCCGCAGCCGGGACACTCGTCGTCGATGATCCCCGTATACCCGCAGCAGGGGTCCCGGTCCACCGGATGGTTCACCGAGCCGTACCCGATGCCCGCCTCCTTCATGCAGCGGACCACCTTCTCAAAGGCGTCCAGGTTCTTCAGCGGATCGCCGTCCATCTCCACATAGCTGATGTGCCCCGCGTTGGTCAGCGCGTGATAGGGCGCCTCCAGCTTGATCTTCTCAAAGGCGCTGATGGGATAGTACACCGGCACATGGAAGCTGTTGGTATAGTAATCCCGGTCGGTCACGCCGGGGATCTCCCCAAAGCGCTTCTTATCCATCCGGATGAACCGCCCCGACAGCCCCTCGGCAGGGGTGGCCAGCAGGGAGAAATTCAGCCCCGTCTTCTGGCTCTCCGCGTCCATCCGGGCCCGCATCCGGGCGATGATTTCCAATCCCAGCCGCTGGCTGCGCTCACTCTCGCCGTGGTGCTGGCCGGTAAGAGCCACCAAGGTCTCCGCCAGGCCGATGAAGCCCACGGACAGGGTCCCGTGCTTGAGCACCTCCCGGACCTCGTCGGTCCAGTTCAGCTTCTCGCTGTCCAGCCACACCCCCTGGCCCATGAGGAAGGGGAAGTTATACACATGCTTCCGGGCCTGGATCTCGAACCGCTCCATCAGCTGGTCCACACACAGCTCCATCTTTCGGTCCAGCTCATCGAAGAATGCATCCAAGTCTCCCTTGGCCTTGATGGCGATCCGGGGCAGGTTGATGGACGTAAAGCTCAGATTCCCCCGCTGGTTGCACTGCTGGCGGGAGGGATCGTACACGTTGGAGATGACCCGGGTGCGGCAGCCCATGTAGGCGATCTCCGTCTCCGGCCGCTTGGGATCGTAGTACTGGAGGTTGAAGGGCGCGTCGATAAAGGCGAAGTTGGGGAACAGCCGCTTGGCGGAACACCGGCAGGCCAGCTTGAAGAGATCGTAGTTGGGCTCGCCGGGGTTGTAGTTGACCCCCTCCTTCACTCGGAATATCTGGATGGGGAAAATGGGGGTCTCCCCGTTGCCCAGCCCCTGCTCGGTGGTGAGCAGGAGGTTGCGCATCACCATCCGCCCCTCGGGAGAGGTGTCCATGCCGTAGTTGATGGAGGAGAAGGGGGTCTGGGCCCCGGCCCGGGAGTGCATGGTGTTCAGGTTGTGGATGAACGCCTCCATGGCCTGGAAGGTAGCCCGGTCGGTCTCCTTCTCCGCGTAGTGGATGGCCATGGCCTGGGCCCGCTTCATCCGCTCCTCGTCGCCGAACTTCTCCACCAGATAGGGCAGCTCCACCGCCATATATTCCTCGCAGCGTTCCAGGCGGGGATACTTCCCGGTCTCCTCCTGGATCTTCTCCCGCAGGGCCTTCAGCTCGCTCTCCGGGTCGGCCATGTCGTCGTGCCAGAGCATGAGGGCCTTGGCCAGGTTCCGGGTATAGTACCGGCGGAAGGTCTTCTTCACGCCGTCTGCCATACCATAGTCGAAGTTGACAATGGCTTGTCCACCGTGCTGATCGTTCTGGTTGGACTGGATGGCGATGCAGGCCAGGGCGGCGTAGGAGGAGATATCGTTGGGCTCCCGCAGATAGCCGTGACCGGTAGAAAAGCCGCCCCTGAACAGCTTCTTGATATCGATCTGGCAGCAGGTGGTGGTCAGGGTATAGAAGTCCAAATCGTGGATGTGGATGTCTCCCTCCTGATGGGCCTTGGCGTGCTCGGGCTTGAGGACGAACATCTGATAGAACTGCTTGGCGCCCTCGCTGCCGTACTTGAGCATGGAGCCCATGGCGGTGTCGCCGTTGATGTTGGCGTTCTCCCGCTTCACGTCGGAGTCCACCGCGTCCGAGAAGGTGATATCCTCGTAGGTCTTCATGAGCCGGGTGTTCATCTCCCGCACGCGGCTGCGCTCGTTGCGGTAGAGGATGTAGGCCTTGGCTGTCTGGATGTAGCCGTTATCCATGAGGACCTTTTCCACCAGGTCCTGGATATGCTCCACCTCCGGCGCGGCCGCGCCCTCCACCTCCAGGATGGACAGCACCTCTTCCGCCAGGGCCTTGGCAACATCCTCCTGCCCGGGCTTATAGGTGGCCTCAAAGGCCTTGGCAATGGCGCTCGCGATCTTCTCCTTATCGAAGCTGACCAGCCGTCCGTCCCGCTTTTTCAATTTCTCGATCGTCATTTCCCCGTACTCCTCAGTCAATCAAAAATAATTCAAAACTGTGCCCGGGGACAGGGTCTCCTTCCCCGGGCACAAGATATTGCGCCTACATCCGCAAAGCGAACATACATATAGTACAACCCATAGGCGGTCCTGTCAAGTGACAATTACCACTTTCCAGAAAAAATTTGGCCTTCCCTTTCCAGTCCGCCGCAGGGATACAGGCTACAGCTTCCGTGTCAGCCGTCCGGCGATCTCGTCCAAAAACGCCTCGGAGGTCACCGCCCGGGCGGCAAAGCCGGGCTCCACAAGGCCCACCAAGTCCCCGGTCATGACGCCCTCGTTGAGGGTGTCAAAGCAGGCCTCCTCCAGCTTCCCGGCAAACCGGACCAGGTCCGCCAGTCCGTCCAGCTCTCCCCGCTTCCGCAGGGCGCCGCTCCAGGCGAAGATGGTGGCCATGGGGTTGGTGGAGGTCTTCTCCCCCTTCAGATAGCGGTAGTAATGGCGGGTCACGGTGCCGTGGGCGGCCTCGAACTCAGTAGTCCCGTCAGGGGCGGCCAGCACGGAGGTCATCATGGCCAGAGAGCCGAAGGCGGTGGAGACCATGTCGCTCATCACGTCGCCGTCATAGTTCTTGCAGGCCCAGATATACCCGCCCTCGGAGCGAATGACCCGGGCCACCGCGTCGTCGATAAGCGTGTAGAAGTAACTGATCCCCAGCTCCTCGAATTTGGCCTTGCAGCCCTCGAACTCCTCTTCGAAGATGCGCTTGAACTCGCCGTCATAGACCTTGGCAATGGTGTCCTTGGTGGAGAACCAAAGGTCCTGCCGGGTATCCACGGCGTACTGGAAGCAGGAACGGGCAAAGGAGCGGATGGACTGCTCCTTGTTGTGGGCTCCCTGCCAGACGGCGGGACCGTCCACCTTCTGCACGGCGACGGTCTTTTCCTCGGTCCCGTCATCGCTGGTAAAGGTCATGGTGCAGGTACCGGGCTTCTCCGTCACAAAATCCACGCTCTTGTATACGTCGCCGTAGGCGTGACGGGCGATGGTGATGGGCTTCTTCCAGTTCTTCACCACCGGCTTGATAGCGTCGATGCAGATGGGCGTCCGGAACACGGTGCCGTCCAGGATGCTCCGGATGGTGCCGTTGGGGCTCTTCCACATCTCGGTGAGCTGGGGGTATTCCTCCATCCTCTGCCGGTTGGGGGTGATGGTGGCGCATTTCACCGCCACGCCGTATTTTTTTGTGGCGTGGGCGGCGTCCACAGTCACCTGGTCCTTCGTTTCGTTCCGGTGGAGGAGGCCCAGATCATAGTATTCCGTTTTCAGCTCCACAAAGGGCAGGATCAGTTTTTCCTTTATCATGGCCCACAGGATGCGGGTCATTTCGTCGCCGTCCATCTCCACGAGGGGGGTGGTCATTTTGATCTTTTCCATGGCTATCTCCCTTACAGAGCGTAGTAACGCTGGAACTCAGCCGGCGTGGGAATACGGGAAATTTCCTCCTCCTCCGCCCGTTTGATCCGGATCCAATTGTGGATCAGCTCTTCCGGGAACACGCCTCCGGCGGTCAGATAGGCGTGATCCGCCTCCAGGGCGTCCAGCGCCTCCCCCAGAGACTTCGGCAGCCCCTGGATCCGCTTCTTGTCCTCATCGGAGAGCGCAAAGAGATTGAAGTCATAGGGCCCCCAGCCGTTGGCGTGGGGATCGATTTTGTTGAGGATTCCGTCCAGTCCTGCCATCAGGATAGCGGCATAGGCATAGTAAGGATTGCAGAGAGCGTCCGGGTTGCGCAGCTCAAAGCGCTTCTGCGCCGGCGTTTTGGCATAGGCCGGAATACGGATGATGGAGGAGCGGTTGGCCGTGGCATAGCCGATGGTCACCGGCGCTTCAAAACCGAGTACCAGACGCTTGAAGGAGTTGGTGGAGGGATTGGTGATGGCGCACAGCGAGGCCGCATGACGGAGCAGTCCTCCAATGAAATACAGCGCCGTATCGGAGAGCTGAGAGTACCCCTTCTCATCATAGAACAGGGGCTTGCCGTCCTTCCACAGCCAGATGTGGACGTGCATCCCGCTGCCCGCTTCACCATAGATGGGCTTGGGCATGAAAGACGCCGTCTGCTGGTGCCTGGCGGCCACATTTCGAATAATATATTTGGTGATCAGGGTTTTGTCCGCCATTTCGGTCAGACTCTCCGGCTCCACCTCGATCTCCAGCTGGCCGGGGCCTCCTACCTCATGGTGATGGTATTTTACTTTTACGCCCCAATCCTCCATCATCCGGCAGATCTCATTGCGCAGGTCAAAGGTGAGGTCCTGGGGCAGGGCGGCGTGATAGCCGTCGTGATGGCGGATATGATACCCGCTTCCGCCTTCCTCGCCGGTATTCCATTCCGCCTCCAGGGAATTCACCCGGAAGGACGCATGGTGCGGCGCGCTCTCAAAGCGTACGCTGTCAAACAGGTAGAACTCAAATTCCGGCCCTACCACCATTTGATCGGCCACGCCTGTCTCGCGCATATACTCCTCCGCCCGCTCCGTGACGCTGCGGGCATACTGCCCAAAGCGCCGGTTCTCCGGCTGATCGATGATCTGTACATCGCCGGTCATCGAGAGCGTGGGCACAGCGGCAAAGGAGTCCATACAGGCGGTAGCGATATCGGGAACAAACACCATATCGCTCTTTTCCACAGACGCATAACCAAAATTCGATCCGTCAAAGCCAATGCCATGACGCACCGTGTCCTCGGTAAAACGCGCCGCGGGGATGGTGATATGGTGCCACCGGCCCGTCAGGTCAACCGTCTTGAAATCGATCATCTGAACACCGCTGCTCTGGCAAAAATCCTGGATCTCCTGAACCGACTGAAACATAATTCTCCTCTAAACCGTCCTTTCTGTTTTGTCATACATATCGCAATGAAATCACTGGAGTTTTTCCGGCCGCCGGAGAACCTGCGCAGGCCTCCGGCTATTTTCTCAAAATACGGATCTGTTCCCCTTTTCTGTTGGTCTGCTCATAAATCACAGTTTTTCCCTTCAGAAACGAAACAATCCCATCTCTGTCGTAAGGATGAAAAATCATTCCCGCTCGGGGGGTACTCTCCGCATACCGCAGGCTGCCGTCTGAAAGATGCTCGTGAGCCATCTCGAGGTCCGATTCCTCCGCCGTATCAAAGGATACTAGAAGCAAGCCACCCGGTTTGGTGATCCGGTACAGCTCGGATAGGGCTTTTTGCGCGTCTGCCACGGTCATATGATCCAAAACGGAACCGGCAACCACGCCGTCAAACACTTCATCCCCATATCCGGTAGAAAGGATGCTCGCCGCCTTCACATCGGCGGTTATGCCGTATCGTTCCAGCCCCTGGCGGGTGATCTCCGCCGCTGACGGAGAGATGTCAAAGCTCGTTACTTGGAAACCGTTGGAGGCGAACGCGAGACTGTATGCGCCAAAACCGCAGGCCGCATCACAGACTTTTTCAATCCGGTGGGCGCGGAAAATGTCTATGATGCCGTCCTCCCACCGGTAATAGCTGTCCTGGCAGGCGTACATTGCCTCCGGATTTTCCGACTGCCAGCAGCTTTCCCAGAAATCCTTGCTTTGCAATATGATCTTCCTTTCGTTCGAGTCTTCCCTTGCGGTATTTTGTAAATCCGCTTCCGCACCCATCCGGGAGCGTCAGCCCTTCCCATATCCCGCCGCGTAATAATTCATCAGGCACCCTTCCTGGAGGATCAGCCGCTCATCCACAGTCAGCCCCGCGCATTTCAGCGCCAGGTCGCAGACCGTCCCATCCTTCCGGATCACCTTGGCGGGGATGTCCTCCACGCCCCCGGCGACAGCTTTCTTCACGCCGGGGATATACACCCAATCCCCCTCCTCATAGGGGAACCCTGCGGCCGCGGCCATAGTAAAGGGCACGATGCCCCAGTTGATGCAGTTGGAGCGATACCGCTTGGTAGCGTACTCGTAGCAGATATTGGCAAATCCCCCCAGCACCTTCTGGCAGGAAGCCGCCTGCTCCCGGGCGGAGCCATCGCCGGGCTTATTGGCAAACACGCAGGAGCCGATGGTGGTACGGGCCATATCGCCGCCCACCTTCGCCAGCACGTCCGCCGCGCCGGCAGGGACCTCGCCCCGCTCCCTGGCCTCCTCCAGAGCGCGGACCGCCTTGCTGCGGCCCACGTACTCCGGTACCCGGCGGCTGAGGGCGAACTCGCTGAGCCCGATGGGGTTGGACCGGTAAGAGCTGGTCTCCCCGGAAGGGATCAGCTCGTCGGTGGTGGTCACCGGGTCGTGGATGACGGCGCACAGCTGCACCAGCAAATCCTCCTCCAGCTTGGGCATATGGGGCCAGTCTTTGATGTTGGGGCCGTAGCGCAGCTCCGCGCCGGGGTCGGCCTTGCCGAAGCCCTCATAGCACCGCTTGGCGTAAACGCCGCCGTCGTAGCGGTACTCCAGCTCCTCCGCCGTGGGCAAGTCGTAGTCGATGTCCGTGGCGGCGGTGAGCACGCCGCCGTTTCGGGCGGTGGCGGCGATGGACCGGGCGTCCATCAGGGCCACCGCGGCGATCTGCCCGCTGCCGGGCTTGCTGCCCTCCCGGTTGGCGAAGTTCCGGGTGGCGTGGCGGATCGACAGGGTATTGTTGGCCGGGGTGTCCCCCGCCCCGAAGCAGGGGCCGCAGAAGGCAGGCTTCATCACGCACCCGGCCTCCATGAGCTTGGCGGCGGTCCCGTTCTTGGTCACCGCCAGAGAAATGGGCGTGGAGGACGGGTAGACGCTCATATCAAAGTATCCGCTGCCGATGGACTGCCCGTCCAGGATGCGCGCGGCCTCCACGATGTTTTCGTACATGCCGCCGGAGCAGCCCACGATGACCCCCTGGTCGCAGGTGACCTTGCCGTCCACGATGTTGCGGCGGAGGTCCATGGTCACCTTGCCGCCCAGCTGCTTGTTGCAGGCTTCCTCCACCTCGGCGAAGATCCTCTCCGGATCGGCCTGGAGCTCATGGACGGTATAGGCGATAGAGGGATGGAAGGGCAGGGCGATCATGCACTCCACCCGGCTCAGGTCGATCTTGACCACGCTGTCATAATATGCGCCGTCCTGGGGCTTCAGCTCCCGGAAATCCTCCGGGCGGCCGACGTTCTCATAGTATCTCCGGATAGTCCCGTCCGTCTCCCAGATGGAGGTCAGACAGCTGGTCTCCGTGGTCATAACATCGATGCCGATGCGGTAGTCGGCGCTGAGCTCCTTCACGCCGGGGCCCGCAAATTCCAGGACCTTGTTTTTCACATCCCCCTTGGGGAAGGTGGCCGCCACCAGGGCGATGGCCACATCCTGGGGCCCTACCCCCTTCCGGGGCTTCCCGTCCAGCCAGACCAGGACCACCTCGGGAGCGGGAACGTCGTAGGTGTTCTCCAGCAGCTGCTTGACCAGCTCGCCGCCGCCCTCTCCCACGCCCATGCAGCCATAGGCCCCGTAGCGGGTGTGGGAGTCCGAGCCCAGGATCATCTTCCCGCAGCCCGCCAGACGCTCCCGGGCGTACTGATGGATGACGGCCTGATTGGCGGGGACGTAGATGCCGCCGTATTTTTTCGCCGCCGAGAGACCGAAGGCGTGGTCGTCCTCGTTGATGGTGCCGCCCACGGCGCACAGGGAGTTGTGGCAGTTGGTCATGGCGTAGGGGACGGGGAACGCCTTCAGGCCGGAGGCCTTGGCGGTCTGGACGATGCCCACGAAGGTAATGTCGTGGGATATCAGCGCGTCGAATTTCAGGCGCAGCTTCCCGGGGTCCTCCCCCCTGTTGTGGGCGCGGAGAATGGAGTAGGCGATGGTCTTTTCCCTTGCCTTGTCCGGAGCGGGCTGCCCCTGGGCCTGACCGGCGGGGACGATCTGTCCGTCCAGCAGGTACGCGCCCTGTCGAATGATCTCTACCATAGGATGATCCCTCCGTTTGACGGCGGCGGGGCTCCTGCCCGGACGCCGGATTGAATGGTTAGAGTGTAACACATTTGCCCCTTTTTGTGAATAGTGGATAAGAATAAAATTGTATTTCCGAGGATTTCCCACGGCTGGCAATTTTATGGAAAAGCGGCGCCGGTTCCTTCCGGCACCGCTTTTTCGATCATTTGGGCTCAGGCACGCCCCAGCGCCTGCCGGGCCTCCCGGCACAGCTGGGTGATCCGCTGGAACTGATGGGAGGCGATATCGTCCTGGGCGCACACCCAGCTTCCCCCTACCGCGTGGATAAAGGGCGCCGCGCCGTACTCTCCCGCGTTCTGAGGCCCCACGCCGCCGGTGGGCACGAACTTGACGCCCTTGAAGGGACCGCTGAGGGCCTTCATGGCACTCAGTCCGCCGTAGACCCCGGCGGGGAAGAATTTCAGGACCTTCAGGCCGTGCTTCATGGCGGCCATGATCTCCGTGGGCGTGACGCATCCGGGCAGGACGGGGATGCCCTGGTCCACGCACCAGGAGACGACCTCCTCGTCATATCCGGGGGCCACGATAAATTTCGCCCCGGCCTCCACAGCCTGACGGCACTGGTCCAGGGTGACCACTGTCCCCGCGCCCACCAGCATCTCGGGACAGCCCTCCGCCACGGCGCGGATGGCCTCCGGCGCGGCCTCGGTGCGGAAGGTAATCTCCATCACATCCACGCCGCCGTCCAGCAGGGCCCGGGCGGTGGGCAGGGCGTCAGCGGCATGGTCGATGACCACCACGGGCACGATGCCCGCGCGGGAAAAACGTTCAAGGGTATCCATACAAGCTTCCTCCTTTCGCTCAGAGATTACTTACAGCTTACCAACGCTTCGATCTCCACAGCAATATTGCCAGGCAGGACGTTGACACCGATAGCAGAGCGGGTGGGCAATCCTACTGCATCGCCGAATACCTCCTGCAGGAGCTTAGTAGCGCCATTGGCAACCTGGGGCTGCTCATAGAAGTCGTCTGCGCTGGCCACGAACACGGTGATCTTCTCGAAGCTGCGGATATTGTCTAAAGACCCCAAGTCCCGCTCCAGTACTGCCAGCAGGTTCAAGATAGCATTGCGGGCCCACTCCTGTCCTTCCTCAGTAGTGTACTCTTTACCCAGCTTACCAGAAGACTCCTTCCCTGCCACATTGCAGCCGCAGCCGGAAACATAGACCAAATCTCCGCCAAATCTCTTGGTAGGAGCATAGAGCCCCCCCTTTCCCGGTGCCTCCGGCAGTTGTATCCCCAGTTTCTTCATGGTATCAGCAATCATTTTTTGTGCTCCTTTTCTTTTATTATTAATAGAGCTCTTGCGAAAATAAGAGACTGTGCTAAAATAGGGGCATGAAATACGAAAAGATAGCAGAGTATTCAAACACAAAATTCCGGAGAATCACCGGGGTGAAGCGAGCAACATTTGACAAGATGGTAGAGATTTTGCGGAAAGGCTATGCAGAAAAGCATCGGCATCGCGGGAGGAAGCCAAAGCTGAGCATAGAGGATTTGTTGCTGGCTACCCTGGAGTATCTGCGGGAATATCGTACTTATGCCCATATAGCGGCCAGTTACGGAATAGCAGAAAGCAATATCTATCGAGGGATCAAATGGGTGGAAGATACGCTGATCCGGGACGGAACCTTTTCACTGCCCGGCCGGAAAGCGCCGCTGA
>CAJTVO010000029.1 GCA_910579485.1 uncultured Oscillospiraceae bacterium
GCCGCATACCGCACCATTATACAATATTTCCCCAGGAAAAAAAAGTAGGTGAATTGTAAAATTTCTGTTGACCTTGGGCAGAATTGGTGATATAGTATCCATACCTGTGGAAATGGGGCTTTCTTTTTGCGCGCTTTTCGCTTCCGCGCGACAGGACTTCCCCTTCCCAACAGGGAGGCAATCGAGGCCTCCCGCCGTCCCTTGGAGGGCCGGAGGCCGGTACAGGCCGGAAGAGCCTGCATACATGTATAAGGAGGTGCCGTTAGGAATGCGCGTAAAGATCACCCTGAGATGCAACGAGTGCAAGCAGAGAAACTACAACACGGTCAAGAACAAGAAGAACGATCCTGACCGACTGGAGATGAAGAAGTACTGCCCCTTCTGCCGGAAGCACACGGTCCACTCTGAGACCAAGTAAAGCAAGTAAGGAAAGGAACATTCATCATGGCTGAAGAAAAGAAAGTCAAGAAGGATCGGGGCCGCTGGTTCCGTGAAATGAGAAGCGAACTGAAAAAGGTCGTATGGCCTGCACCCAAAAAGGTCGCCAAGAATACCGGGACTGTCGTCCTCTACAGCATCATCTTCGGCGGCTGCATTTGGATCTTCGACGCCGTTGCCGGCCTGTTTATCAAGACCCTGCTGAGCCTGTTCGCCGCGTAAGAGGGCGAAGGGAAATGTCTGATAACGCAAGGTGGTATGTCGTCCACACCTACTCCGGCTATGAAAACGCCGTAAAGACCACGATCGAGAAGTTCGTGACCAACCGCCATCTGGAAGATCTCATCGTGGAGATCCAGATCCCTCTGGAGACCGTGACCGAGATCAACGAGAACGGCGTGGCCAAGGAAGTGGAACGGAAGATCTTCCCCGGCTACGTGCTCATCAAGATGGTGATGACCGACGATACCTGGCACCTGGTCCGCAACGTGCGCGGCGTGACCGGCTTCGTCGGCGAGGCCAACAACAAGCCCATCCCCCTCTCTGACGAAGAGGTCATCGAGTGGGGCATGGAGAAGCACGAGATCGTGGTGGGCTACAAGGTAGGCGATACCGTCCGCATCAGCGACGGCCCCCTGGAGTCCTTCAGCGGTATCGTGGAAGAGATCGACGCGGAGAAGAACAAGGTCACCGTGGTCGTCTCCATGTTCGGCCGGGAGACCCCCGTCGAGATGGAGCTGGAGCAGGTGGAGCTGGAACACGAAGCATAATACTTTCCGACCGGAAGCGGCCCCCTGGCCGCCCGGCACCGTGGGAGGAGCCCGCCGTGGAGCGGGTTCCGCCACCACCACATTTTATCAAGGAGGTGCCTACACATGGCACAGAAAGTCGTAGGATACGTCAAGCTGCAGATCCCCGCGGGCAAGGCAACGCCCGCTCCCCCCGTCGGCCCCGCCCTGGGCCAGCACGGCGTCAACATCGCCGCTTTCACCAAGGAGTTCAACGAGCGCACCAAGAATGATATGGGTATGATCATCCCCGTCATCATCACTGTGTACTCCGACCGCTCCTTCACCTTCATCACCAAGACCCCTCCCGCGGCGGTCCTCATCAAGAAGGCCTGCAACATCGAGTCCGGCTCCGGCGTGCCCAACAAGACCAAGGTGGCCACCCTGTCCAAGGCCGACTGCAGAAGATCGCCGAGACCAAGATGCCCGATCTGAACGCCGCCAGCCTGGAATCCGCCATGAGCATGATCGCCGGCACGGCCCGCAGCATGGGCGTCGTCGTGGGTGAATAAAGGAGGGCTTGAGAGATGTTTAGAGGCAAGAAATATCAGAACAGCGCCAAGCAGATCGACCGTGCTGCCCAGTACGAGTCCAAGGAGGCTTTCGAGCTGATTTGCAAGACCGCTTCCGCCAAGTTTGATGAGACCGTGGAGCTCCACGTGAAGCTGGGCGTTGACTCCCGCCACGCCGACCAGCAGGTCCGCGGCGCCGTGGTCCTGCCCCACGGCACCGGCCGTACCGTCCGCGTCCTGGTATTCGCCAAGGGCGACAAGGCCGACGCCGCCCGTGAGGCCGGCGCCGACTACGTGGGCGAGATGGACATGGTGGAGAAGATCCAGAAGGAAAACTGGTTCGACTTTGACGTGGTCGTGGCCAGCCCCGACATGATGGGCGTTGTGGGCCGTCTGGGTAAGGTGTTGGGCCCCAAGGGCCTGATGCCCTCCCCCAAGGCCGGTACCGTCACCCCCGACGTTGCCAAGGCCGTCCAGGAGGTCAAGGCCGGTAAGATCGAGTACCGTCTGGACAAGACCAACATCATCCACTGCCCCATCGGCAAGGTCTCCTTCGGCGCTGAGAAGCTGAATGACAACTTCAACACCCTCATGGGCGCCATCATCAAGGCCAAGCCCGCTGCCGCCAAGGGCCAGTATGTGAAGAGCTGCGTGACGGCCTCCACCATGGGCCCCGGCGTCAAGGTCAGCACTGCCCGTATGGTCTGATCTGTCTCATTGGATGACGAAAAGCTCCAGGTCTGCGGACCTGGAGCTTTTTTGCCGTCCCGCGGCCGGGGATATCTTCAGGGGCGGTCCCCCAGCTGCAAGACCACCGTAATGGTGCGCCGCGCGCCGCCGCCCTCGGTGACCGACACCTCGGCCTCCTGGATGGTGACGTCCCCCGGTTCCCAGGTGACGCGGACCTCCTCCGGCGCGGAGGGGTCGATGGCGACCCCCAGCGTAACGGGCCCGCCCGCCGCCTGGGGGTCGCCGGGAAGCGCCCTGCATCCGAGAAGGACCAGGGAAGTCAGGCCCAGCAGGAAGAACGTCAATCCCCGTTTGATCTGGAGAGTGCCCATAAGTTTACATCCCTTCCGTCTTGTGTAGAATTGTAATCGCAACCGCACCTATAATACACCTTTTAAATCCATATGTAAAGAGGAATATATATTAAAAATCCTCGATAAAGGAGCAGGTTCGATTTATACTATACAGGAACGGAGGGGCGGAATATGGATTATTTGAGTTGGTTCCCCGAGAGGATCGCGGAGCTGCGGATGCAGAAGGATGTTTCCGCCCGGGATATGAGCCTTTCCCTGGGGCAGAGCGCCAGCTATATCAACAAGATCGAAAATGGCCGCATCCTGCCGTCTATGGCCGGATTTCTCTATATCTGCGAGTACTTGAACATCACGCCCCAGCAGTTTTTCGACACGGACGCCCGCACGCCCGCCCGGGTCCGGGAGCTCCAGCGGCAGCTGGAGCGGCTCACCCCCGCTCAGGCGGAGCATATCCTCCAGGTGGTCCGGGACCTGGGAGAAAAAAATTGAAAAATCGGGGAAAAATGTGAATTTGCCCTTGACAAATCTGGAATATATGAGTATACTGTATGTTGCGTTCCAAAGACAGCAGGTGGGCCCCGCCCGTAAGTCCTGCCGAGGATTGCCGATCAGTTTTGATTAGCACGGTCCTTGCGTCTTGACGCAGGGACCGTTTTTCCTTTTCTTGAACGCGCCTGATACCCCAGCGAAATCTAATGGAGGTGAAAACAAGAATGCCTAATGCAAAGGTTCTCAGCGAGAAGCAGGCCGTTGTGGCCGATCTGACCAATAAGCTGCAGAACGCCGCCGCCGGTGTGCTGGTGGACTACAAGGGCATCACTGTGGCCGAGGACACCGCTCTGCGCGCCGAGCTGCGCAAGAACAACGTCGAGTACGCCGTGGTGAAGAACACCCTGCTCCAGTTCGCCGTCAACAACTGCGGCATGAACGAGCTGGACAGCCTGCTCAACGGCGCCACCGCCCTGGCGATCTGCCATGACGACCCCGTAGCCCCCGCCCGGGTGGTCAACGACTTCGCCAAGAAGATCGACGGCCGCTTCGAGATCAAGGGCGGCTTCATGGATGGCAAGGCCATGCCCCTCGACGAGGTAATGGCGCTGGCCAACATCCCCCCGCTGCCCGTCCTGCAGGCCCAGGTCCTGGGTACCATGCTGGCCCCCATTTCCGGTCTGGCCTGCGTCCTCAAGCAGATCGCCGAGAAGCAGGGCGCCCCTGCCGAGGCTCCCGCCGAAGAGGCCGCCGCGGAGTAAGCGGCGCGCGATCCCCACAAAAAATCTATATTTTACTGAAACATTATCAGGAGGTAACTAACAATGGCTAGTGAGAAAGTCACCGCTATGATCGAAGAAGTTAAGGCCCTCACCGTTCTGGAGCTGAGCGAGCTGGTCCACGCTCTGGAGGAGGAGTTCGGCGTTTCCGCCGCCGCCATGGCCGCTCCCGCCGCCGGCGCCGCCGCTCCCGCTGCTGAGGAGAAGACCGAGTTCGACGTGATCCTGGCCGGCTTCGATGCCGCCGCCAAGATCAAGGTCATCAAGGTCGTCCGCGAGATCACCGGCCTGGGCCTGGCCGAGGCCAAGGCTGTGGTCGAGGGCACCCCCAAGGCCCTGAAGGAAGGCCTGTCCAAGGACGAGGCCGAGGAGATGAAGAAGAAGGTCGAAGAGGCCGGCGGCAAGGTCGAGCTGAAGTAAGAGACCGGAATTTCATACCGTCCAGGAAGGCCCGCAGCAGATCGCTGCGGGCCTTTTTTGTAGTCAAACAAAGCATTTTACAAAAGGGTGTGCATGGGACAGTCCTCCGGCGGCATAGACTCCTGATGAGAGAGGGGGGAGCGTCATGCAGTGCAGATTGGTAGAGCTGCGGTGCAAGGAGGTCATCAACATCTGCGATGGCTGCCGTCTGGGCTATGTAGGGGACGTGGAGGTGCTGCTGCCGGATGGCAGGGTGGCGGCGCTGGTAGTGCCGGGGCCTTGCCGGTTCTTCGGCCTGTTCGGCAGGGGGGAGGAGTTCTATATCCCCTGGGAGTGCATCAAGCAGGTGGGGGACGACATCATCCTCATCGACAAGCCCGTCCAGCGCCGTCCGCCCTACAAGCGCCAGCGCAGGCGGTCTCCATTTTAATACTATTTTCTGATAAAAGAATTAGTGTAAAAGGGCGGAGGGAGCGGCGCGGGCCGCTCCCTCTCCGCGTTTACCGCCCCGCCTGCTCCAGCATGTTCTCAATGAGGATGCCGTACCCCTTGGAGGACTCTTCGCAAGAGTTCCTTGTCCTAAGGCAAAAAATATTTTCCAATTTTAGATGCATATCGTGATAGGATACATAGAATTTCCTGAGAGCAGAAACGGCGTCAATTGCTGGGATATCCTGTATGCTGCGGCCAATATACATCCAGGGCATTTAGGAAAAGGAGACGGTCTTGGGTCATTTTAGGCATATCTTCTACCAAATATTTTCCATGACTGACCAGCTGCGCATATGAAGCTGTTCCTAGGAGCCAGGGGACGTCCGATCCCCACATTAATTTTCTATCACCAATGATATCGAAAGCTATTAAAAAATACCGCTTTGTACTTGGATATGGATAATTCTCATGTTCCTTCACATGGAAGGGCATAGCTGAAAAGTCAAACCATACGTTAGGTAATTGTCCCAGTTGTATTTGGTTTATCCATGCCATCCAGCGGTCTTTGTCTCTCTCCACCTCCAAGGAAGGCTGTCCGGCATGGCACAAAACGATTCTTAGCCCAGGGTGCTGCCTTGCGATACGTTCGATGGCATTTGTTTGGTAAGAAGGCTGGCCTGGTTTCCCCAAATCAAACACGACTGTCTTTCCTTCGCGCTCCATCCGCGCCCATATCCAATCAAGATGCTGCCCGTCCAACCTAGCGCCTGGGTAGACGCCACAAAGACCGCTGTCTTGGGAAAACTCGATTTTTATGCTTTTCCAAATTGGCTTGCTTAATATCGTTTCATACCGTTCCACTGCATCAGCAGCCCATGGATCAAAATAACCTGCCGCTGCAAATTTGCTAGGATACTTTTGGCAAACAGCCATGACATAGTCGCTCCAATCGCCATAGCAGGGATCGAGCAGGATCACTGCCTTGTCGACCGCGCACTGATCCATATCTTGGAGCAGATATCCTGCTGTATAAGACAGTTTTTCAGTCGCTGCAGGCAGGATACGTTCTATTTCTCCCGAACCAAATACAAACTGTCCAAAAGTTCCACTGCTGGTCTTTCCTTTACTGGTATAGCCATCCACTTCAGGAAATATGTGGACATGGGCATCGATCAGCACAGCCAGTCACCTTCCCTCTATTTCACTGTATATCGTGAGCTCTGTTCCACCGGGATCTACGATTTTTGCATTACGGTGTCCCCAAAACTGATCTTGTGGGCCTCGCTTGATAGTATATCCTTTCTTCTTGATGCTTTCACAATAGGCGTCAACATCTTCTACCTGCATTTGCAGTGTTAAACCATTTGACTCTGGCAATTCCATCCGATCCGGGGCGTAAATGAGCTCGATTTGTCCGGAGGCGGCTCCATAGACTCGCACACGGTCCTCCTTACTGGTTTCCCTGCTCAGCAGGACAGGCAGCTGCAGGATGTCTTCATAAAACCGGCACAGCTGCTCATACTGCTTGGTATACATCTGTACGCGAAATGTACCGTTTATCATGATACCGCTCCTTCTATACCCAGCTTGTCCAGATAAGAAAAAATGACCACATCGTTGCCATTGGGGTCCAGTAATCTGAAGCATCGTATCCCATAGGGCCGGTCTGACAATTCCTCAGAAAATACCAAATAGTTCTTTTTCTTCAAATGATGGTAACATGCCGACACGTTCTCAGCCTCGATCATAATGCTTGCTGCTCCTTGTGGAAGAGGCGGCTCTCTGCGGATGATCTCCAGGAAACCTCCGGCGATCAGATACTTGATCCCCCGATCATCGGGTGCATCATTCCAGGAATAATTGGATTCTAATTCCAAGCCTTCTCCATAAAATTTGACATTTGCCTCATAGTCCTTCACATAAAAAATTGCACGGAATTCATCCTTGAATAGTTTCATCCTGATTCTCCTTGCCGTCCTTTTTTGATTGGGGATATGAGGATCCTTTTTTCCCTTTTGCTTGTGGAATGGTAATGGGGTGATTAAACGGAACGCCATCCGCCGCAGGTGTCCGTAGCCTGCGGCCTGTCAACATGAGAGCAAACAGCGTAACAACATAGGGCAGCATTTTTAGTAATTGCGGCGCAACATTGAAGTCCTGCATCCGCATCCGAAGCGCCTCCATGCCGCCAAAGAGCAGGCAAGTTAAATAGGAACCGACCGGTGTCCACTGGCCAAAGCGGTTCGCGGCGTATGCCAGGAAACCTCTGTCCGCAGACATACCATTGGTGAACACATTCAACTGTCCCAGACTTAAAGAGACACCACTTAATCCCACCATGGCGCCGCTCCACAGTACCGCGCTTGTACGCAGGCGATATACATTGACGCCTGCGGTCTGCAAGACGGACGGATTTTCACCTGCTGCACGCACACGAAGGCCATATTTCGTATGATAAATAACATAGTGCATTACCACGACCATGAGCAGACAAAGATAAACACATGGATTATGGCCGCTCAAGATGCTGCCTAGGACCGGTGTATCCTTTATAAAGGGGATATCGACAGACCCAAAACCAGGCAACCAAGGTGAAGTTCCTCTGCTTCCCCAGATTTTATACATGATCAAGTAGGAGAGCCCTGGGCCCAGCAAATTGAGCCCGATACCAATTACAACCTGATCACCACCGCAATAAATAGATAGTACGGCAATCAAAACAGAGAGCAGTATGCCAGCCAGCACACCAGCGATCAGGCCGCACCATGGATCGCCGGAATAATATGCGCCCATCGCTGCAGAAAACGCGCTTGCGATCATAACGCCTTCGATCCCGATATTGATGACTCCCGCGCGTTCAGAAATTGTGCAGGCCAATGTAGCAAGTGCCAACGGAGTCGCGGTGCGAATCATTGCTGCCAAAAAAGAAATAATGCTTTCCATATCCATACGCACACCTCATCTTCTATTACACCTGGGCATTTTCACTTGCTTTCGGATCTTTTCTACCAAAATAGTCTTTACATTGCTCAACGTTGTCCAAAGCGGAGCTGTTGCCACGAAGATAACGACCAATCCCTGTAAAACAGTGATCATATCGATCGGCACACTATTTCCTAGATTCATACTGATAGACGCGCTTCGCAGCATACCGAAAAACATTGCTGTTACAATGACTGCAAATGGATTCAACAGAGCCAATGTCGCCACCGTAATACCATCCCACCCGTAACCAGGAGAAAAGCCTAGCATCCAGCGTCCATAAATTGCCAGACACTGTACCGCGCCGGCAAGTCCTGCGATACCACCGCTGATGAACATTGTGAACATTGTTTTGCGGTATACGTTGATTCCCGCCTGCTCTGATGCTACAGGATTTGTGCCGATCATCCGGATACCAAAACCGGCCGGTGTGCGATAAAGCATCCCAGCTACCAGCAGTACGCATATAACAGCTAAGATAATGCCATAGTTCATTTGGGTGTTGCTGTAAAATCGCGGCAATACGGCTCCGTCCAGTATCTTGTTGGTTTCTGTCGTGCTGGCTCCTTCCCGTAGAAAGTGATATTTTACTAGGTATTCACAGAACGATGAACCGATGGAATTCATCATAACTGTACCAACAAACAGCGCGGCCAAGTTTCTCCCTACCATCACCGTAGGGATCAGCGCCCAGATGCCGCCAGCCACAAAACCGGCCATGAGCGCGATCAGTAAAGGGATCGGCCAGGGCAAATCAAGATAGACCCCCACAAGGACTGCCGCTAATCCACCAACCAGCAGCTGTCCCTCTGCGCCGATATTGAACACGCCGCCTTGAAATGCAACGACTGCACTCAAACCCGTGAATATCAGGGGGATCATATAGGCCAAGACGCCCATCACGCCACTAAAACTGCCAAAAGAACCTCTTATTACCTGCATATATACAGTAAAGGGATCTGCACCTGTGGCCCACATGATCATGCCGCCGAAAAACAATGCCAGTGCTAATGAGTACAGAGAATACCGAAAGCCTTGCTTTTTCATAGTCCCTCCTATCCTGTAAGTTGTGCTCCCGGTCAATGGTGCCATTGGCCGGGAGCAGGTTTCTTGTCAGTCCTGTATCTCTTCGCGAGTAAGAGGTACGCTGATACTGCCATTGGCAATGCCGTCTTCCGCTGCATTCACCGCATCCCAGATCTCTTGGGAGATATCAACAGTACTCCCCTCGGTCTGGATCTCACAAGCTTTCTCGGCACAACCCATGGAAACGACTCCGCCCTGGAAAGTACCATCCAGCGCTGAATTGATCGCATGCTGGGCTGCAACAGGAAACAGACGGATAGCCGAAGCAAAATTTGTCTCAGGTGCATCCGCGTTGACATTGCCGTCATAACCGATGGTATAGAATCCAAGCTCTTTTCCTGCTTCAAGGATGCCCAGGCCAGCGGTGGAGGCTGCATGGTAGATAATATCGGCCCCTTGATTGTGCATAGATATCGCAAGTTCTTTGCAGGCTGCAATATCATCCCAGGATTGCAAGTATTCTACCAGCACTTCGATTTCCGGGTCGACGCTCTTTGCTCCAGCGGTAAGACCGGCAGCATTCATATTACAATTATAGATATCGAATGCCGCGATAAAACCAATGATATTCGTTTTGGTCATCATACCAGCCATAACGCCAACCATGTAGCTCAACTCGTTCTCGCGCCAGGCGTAGCACGCAACATTATCGCAGTCCACTTCTGCATCGATCAGCATAAAATTCTGATCAGGATAGTTGGGCGCTACGCTCTCTACGCTCGTTCCCTGGCTAAAACCGAGAGAAATGATCAGATCATAATCTCCAGCATCCGCATAGCCGCGAAGCAGAGGCTCATATTCGGCTGCATCCATGGGTTCAGAGTAATCAAACTCCAGATCCATGGTCTCACAAATGCTTTTTACGCCATAGTACAGGGAATCGTTGTACGTTTTGTCGCCCAAACCGCCGGTAGCAAACACTACGGCGATTTTGCCTGCGCTATTGCTCACGCTGCCGTCTGAGGAGGGAGCTTTTTGGTTCTTGCTGCCGCACGCTGTGAGACCGAGTACCATAACCAGTGCCAGGACCAGTGCAAAGATCTTTTTCATGTTGTACTCCTTTTCGTTTGTTTATTTTATTAAAATCCTGCGGAGTAGTCCGCAGCGGATTTTCAGCTGTCAACACCTAACATCAGCCGGCCTAGCGATTCGCGAGTTGCATCCTTTGCCTGCAATTCGCCCACGATCTTCCCGCGGAGCATGACTGCTATTCGATCCGCTGTGTTCAGCAACTCATCCAGATCACTGGAAATCAGCAGGACGGACGTTCCTTTATCTGCCGCTGAAATGATGGCTTGCTGGATGCTGTTGGCAGAGGCAAAATCCACACCTCGGGTAGGCTGTGAGGCGATCAACAGCTTTAATGGCACCGATAACTCACGGCCTACTACGATTTTCTGCTGGTTACCGCCAGAAAGTGTGCCCACAGTAACATCCACACTGGTGGCTCGTATATCAAACGTGTTCTTGATGGAATTTGCATTTATGTCCACAGCATTCCAGTCTTCCCACAGCCGGTTCGAGGCAAAGGGGGGCTGATCGAAGCGATTTAGGATCAAATTCTCTTTTAAACTGAATGGAAGGATCAACCCTCGTCCCTGACGATCGTCCGGGATCGATCCCACTCCCATACCGCGGATCTTTTTAGTATTCAGATTCCGAATATCCTTTCCATCAAAAGAGATCGTACCCTCTGAGGCAGGGAGCAGCCCAATCAGTACCTGCGCCAACTGTGTTTGACCATTTCCCTCAATGCCAGCGATACCGAGGATCTCTCCTCTTCGAATATCTAGGTCAATGGCATCCAAAATTTTCTGGCCTCTGTTTCCCTCAACACTTAGATGTTCGATTTTTAATACCGTTTCTTGGTGGATAGATTGGCGTGTCCTTTTGTTGGTCTCCACTGTTTTTCCTACCATCAGCTCCGCCAGAGCCTGCTGGTCTGTTTCCTGAGGCGTTGTTGTTGCAACGACCTTTCCGCGGCGCATAACGGTCATGCGGTCCGCGATCTGATAGACCTCTTTCAGCTTGTGCGTGATAAAAATAATGGACTTGCCTTGCTTACGCAGACCGTCGATGATCTCAAAAAGCTTGTCCGACTCTTGAGGCGTCAGTAAAGCGGTCGGCTCATCCAAAATCAAAATATTGGCTTTTCGATACAGTAGTTTTACGATCTCTACACGTTGCTGTACACCGATCGGCAGCTTATAGACCGGAGATCCAGCATCCATATCAAAGCCGTATTCCTCCGTCAGATGCTTAATAGTATCCTCTGCTTTCTTATGATCCAGTTGAAATATATTTTTCGTGATCTCTTGACCAAGTGTAACGTTCTCAGCCACTGTCATATAGGGGATCAGCATCAATTCCTGGTGGACCATGCCGATCCCTTTTTCGATCGCCATGGCACTATCTTTCAATGTGACCTCTGCTCCGTCCATGCAAATAGTCCCTTCGTCAGGCTGCTGAAGTCCGTAAATGATTTTTACCAGAGTGCTTTTGCCTGCGCCATTTTCTCCCAAGAGCGCGTGGACCTCGCCCTTATGCAGGGTAAACGATACGTGATCGTTGGCAACAACAGAATTGCCAAATCTTTTTGTTACGCTCCGTACTTCCAGTACAGGTATGGTATCCATCATTGTTTGATTTGAGGATGCTCCCACATTCAACAACTCCTTTATCCGTCCAGTTTTCACAAATATGCTTGTCAACGCGAGTAAATCAAGTTATAATAAATATTACAATGCAACGTGTGGCGATCCCGCCAAAAGAGGAGGACTGGAATGCTTCGTATATCTGCGGAAAATAAGCAGGTGAAACTGCGCAAACAATTGGGAAAGCTGATCCAATCCTATCAACTAGGGGACCGGTTGCCATCGGAACCGGTTTTGGCTGAGCGGTATGGTGTGAGTCGGAGTACAGTTCGGGATGTGCTAACGCAGTTAGAGACAGAGGGGTTTATCACCCGCCGGCAGGGGAGTGGTACCTACATAAGCCGTATGCCGATCAATCAGGACGAGAGTCTTCTCTACTTTATGGACTTTTCGACACTGATCGCCAAGCAGGGGCATACGCCTAATGTCCAGCAATTGAGTTTTGTAAAGCAAAAAGCAGGCTTGTTTTTTTCCAGCCGGTTTGATATTTCAGAGAATGATAAGGTCGTTACTCGCCGATGCCTCTATACGGCTGATGAGCATTTCTGTGTCCTGTCCGAGGATACATTCCCGCTGTCATTTATCAATAATGGGCAATATAATTTTCTGACTCGGTCCGATAATATCGACCTGCGCCTCTACCTTTATACCTTGACTGGACGTACGGCCTATCGGGACGAAACTACTCTGAGTGTCATATATCCGTCTGAATATCCATTTCTGACAACGCTAGTTCCTGAATACCAGCCGCTGTTGTTTATGAGCAGTATAGGATATGATAAGCAGAACAAACCGTTCACTTGTGCGCAGATTTATTCAGATACCCGCTATATACGCTATAAACTGAACAGAAAAATTGTAGAATAACCCTATCAATGTCCATTCGCATAGATATTGATCAAATTACATAACGGATCGCGGATGGCAAAACAATGTGTACCATAGGGCTTGATAAGGGGAGAGGTCAAAACTTGCTCTGGCATCAGCTCTTTGGTGCGCGCATAGAACGCCTCCACATCGTTGCATTCAATATTGAGTGCGACTGGACCTAGCGCCATAGGATGATCTTGGCACAGGATCACGAGGGCACTGCTGCCGATCCTAAATTTGGCTCCGCAGTCAGTTGTACTTTCATACCAGCTATAGTATGGAGGGATTCCCAATAGACTTTCGTAAAAAGATGTCTGCGCGTTTATTTTGTCTGCCGGTGTGTATACCAGGACCTGCATGGTACCTGTCAGATGGTCCATCAGTTCACGCTCCTTTTCTGTAAACTTCCCGTCCATTGATGTACTTGCGGACAATATCTCTGTCATCCGAAAGAGATATGATGCGCTCCAGCCGTTCATAGACTGTCCGCTGATTTCGGTCTTTGATCCGGCTGTCGTCTATTACCACTGCGTCAAAGCAGTAGTCTTTTTCAAAACTGCCGCTTTTCCATAAAATGCCGCCCCCTTTGGTGGCCAAGTAAAATGCACCAGGTAAAGATAAGATACGCTTTTTTTGCTCGGCCATCCCGTTTGCTCGATCGATTTTAGTGGAAAGAACCGCCTCAAATATGGTCTTGAACAGATTGAGTGTATTCCCGCCACCCACATCCGTTCCCAAACCGACCTCGATCCCTTCGTCAAGATACTGTAAGACCGGTGCAGTCATACCGCTACTGTTTAGGTTCGATTGTGGACAGTGTGCTACAAGAACATGATTGCGTTTCAGCGCTTCCTGCTCTGCCTTGGATGAAAAGACACAGTGGGCCATGATGCTACACGGGATACCATTTAACAGTCCGTGACGTTCATATGCCTGAGCATAATAGGCCAGAGTAGGGTCGATGCTTTTTACCCATGCAATTTCGTCACGGGACTCGGATAAATGTGACTGTACTGGAACCTGAAACTCCTGAGCCAATTTTCCCAGTCCTGCCAGAGATACCTCCGTGCAGGTAGGAAAATATCTGGGTGTGATGATGGGATAAACCGCTCCTACACCGTTTTTGCATTTTTCCAGCCAAATTCTTGTTTCATGCAAAGTTTCCTCCGTACTGCGCAGTAACTCTGGGTTACAGTTTCGGTCCATACTTACATTCCCAACATAGCCGGCAAAACCATATTCGTTTAGGATATCCATTAGAATGTGCGTTGCTTCTATGTCGGATGTTGCATAGGCGCAGACCCGCGTTGTAGGTGTGGTCTGCAATTTTTTGACAAAATCCGTATAAGCTGCTTTTGCATATGCGGGATCTCGAAATTTTGCCTCATCAGGAAATGCGTACCGATCAAACCATGTGTTCCATTTCCCGTTTTCAATATTTTGCCCGATCCCTTGAAAAGGGGATTGGGAAGCATGTACATGGATATCACACATACCCGGAATAATAAATGCATTACCGAAATCGTGGACTTCTATCCCTGCAAGATGTGGTGGGAGTTTGTCATAAGTTCCAGCTACCTTTCCATTTTCACACACCAAATATGTGTTCTCTCTTATCAGAAAATGCTCCCGCTCCGGGGTGTATGCTATGGTTCCTTTTAAGGCATATGTATACATTGCTACCTCCAGTGTCAAAGCAAAAGTGCTTTGCGTTTTGTAAATCTTAGCAGATTTTTTGCGGATTTGTCAATATAATTTTGTGCGATTCTGTCAATTTCGACGTTCTGTTCAATTTATAACTTTGCTGAGGCGGTGCAAACTAGTGATAAAATCAAATTGTCAGACAACTTCAAAGTTGTCTGACAATTTTGGAGAAAAGCATCGTGTGGGTATTGCTGCTATTCCGCGATGCTACCGCCCCGCCTGCTCCAGCATGTTCTCAATGAGGATGCCGTACCCCTTGGAGGGCTCGTTGACCATCACATGGGTCACCGCGCCCACCAGCTTCCCGTCCTGAAGGATGGGGCTGCCGCTCATCCCCTGGACGATGCCGCCGGTCTGCTGGATCAGCGCGGGGTCCGTCACCTGGATCAGCAGGTTCTGCACCCCGGTACTGCCCAGGACCCGGACGATCTCGATGGCGTAGGACTCCACCCGGTCGCCGCTGACGTTGGAGAGGATGGCCGCGGGCCCGGCGTGGACCTCCCCGGCTCCGGCCACCGGCAGCGCGTCGCCCTCCGTATAGGAGCAGGACTCCATGGACCCGAAGACCCCCTGCTCCGTATTGGCGTACAGCTCGCCCAGATCGTGGGCCAGGTCGAAGCTGCCCTTCAATTCGCCGGGTTCCCCGGCGCTGCCCCGCTTCACCGCCTTCACCGAGGCCCGCATCACCGATCCGTCCCCCAGGGGCATCAAAAGCCCCGTGTCCGTATCCGTGACGCCGTGCCCCAGCGCGCCGAAGGAGCCGGTGGCGGGGTCATAAAAAGTTACCGTGCCGATGCCCGCCATGCTGTCCCTGATCCAGGCCCCCAGCCGCCAGGTGCCGTCGGTGCCCAGCACCGGCTGGGCGGCCAGTTTCAATTCCCGGCCGTCCCTGGTCACGTCCAGGTCCACCCTGTTTCCGCATTGGAGCAGGGCGGCGAACTGCTCGGAGCTCTCCACCTCCTGGCCGTTGGCCGCCTCGATCACGTCTCCCACCTGCAGTCCGCACTCCGCGCCGGGGGAGAGCACGCCGGAGCCGGTCTCCACCTCCGCCAGGCCGATGACCACCACGCCCTCGGCAAACAGCTTGATGCCGATGGTGTGCCCCACGGGGACCAGCCGGTCCGCCTCCAGCGCGGAGGCCTGGGCGGCAGGTCCGGCCAGGGAGGCGGCGCACAGCAGCCCGCTAAGAAAAAAAGCCGCGGCCCTCCGCCTTCTGCGATCCAGTCCAGTCATCCATTTCACCACCCCTTTCAAAAATTTCGCCGTGAAATCCACAGCCATGCTAATTTGCGCTTCTTTGGCCGGAATACGCAGAGCGGCGGTTTGTAAAAAGCGGCGGCTTTGTCAAGGAAAGAACTGGCAGTCCCCGCGGACAGGCAAAAAAACAAGATCCGCAGGCAAAAGCCCGCGGATCCTGGCAAAAATTTCATGCTGAGACGGGACGCTATGTAACGATCATCTGTCAAAAATACGCAGAATATCCTCGAAGGGGTCCTTGTCGTCGGCCTTCTTCTCCTCCTCGGTCTGGGGGCGGAGGAGGAGGTCGTCGAACTTCTCCTTGGAGGAGCCGCCGTTCATCGCGCCCTGCATCCCGGAGACGGTCACCGCGTTGGCCCCCTTCTTCTCATCGAAGCCGGTGGCAATGATGGTGACCCGGATCTCGTCGTCCATGGACTCGTCGAAGGCCGCGCCGAAGATGGTGTTGGCGTCGGGATGGACGGCCTGCTGGACCATGGCGGCGGCGGCCTCCACGTCGTCCAGACCGATGTCGCTGGAGCCGGTGATGCTCACCAGCACGCCCTTGGCTCCGTTGATGGAGGTCTCCAGCAGAGGGCTGGAAATGGCCTGACGGGCGGCCTCCTCGGCCTTGCCCTTGCCGGCGGCGGAGCCCACGCCCATATGGGCCAGGCCCGCGCCCTTCATGACGGTGGTCACGTCGGCGAAGTCCAGGTTGATGAACCCCGGCTTGCCGATGAGCTCGGTGATGGACAGCAGCGCCTGCCGCAGGACGTCGTCGGAGATCTGGAAGCCGTTGGCAAAGGTGATCTTCTGGTCGGTGACGTGCTTGATGCGGTCGTTGGGGATGACCACCAGGGAGTCCACCCGGTTTTGCAGCTCCTCAATACCGGACTCGGCCTGCTGCATCCGGCGGCGTCCCTCGAACCAGAAGGGCTTGGTGACCACGCCCACGGTGAGGATGCCCATCTCCCGGGCGGCCTCGGCCACCACCGGGGCGGCTCCCGTGCCGGTGCCGCCGCCCATGCCGGCGGTGATGAAGACCATGTCGGTGTCTTCCAGCGCCTTGGAGATCTGGCTGCGGCTCTCCTCGGCGGACTTGCGCCCCACCTCGGGGTCGGCCCCGGCCCCCTGGCCGTGGGTCAGCTTCTCGCCGATCTGGATCTTATAGGCCGCCACGGACTCGTTGAGCACCTGCTTGTCCGTGTTGATCGCCACGAAATCCACGCCGGTCACGCCGGTACTGACCATGCGGTTGACCACGTTGTTGCCGCATCCGCCTACGCCGATGACTTTGATCTTGACAATGTTATCGGGAGCGGTTACCAGTTCAATTGCCATAATGGTTCCTCCTGCAAGACGTTGCGTCTTTTGTATATTAGCCGGGGCGTCTGCCCCAAGATAGTATGCCTATTTCGTTCATTATAACGCCTTTTCCAAGACAGGTCAATAGCGAAGCGCGCGCTTTTTTGAAAATTTCCGGCGAAGGGGGCAAATGGGAAATATTTCCAGGGCCCCGCGAAGTCACTCAACGTCAGGAATGAAGCGGACTTCGTAGTCGTCGGACATGGTCATGCGCAGGATGCCCTTCTGGTTCGGCTCCAGCTTGTCCACGGCGCTGAGCAGGCAGGTGATTTTGAAGTCGAAGTCCGCGTCGTAGAAAAGCTCCGCCCGGAAGCGCCCGTCGTAGTGGATCACCAGTTCCCGGGGGCTGGAGCAGTCGATGCGGTCCACCTGGGGGAGGGCCTCCTGGAGGGCCAGCACGGACAGCAGCTCCTGGAGGCGCTGGGCGGTGATGACGCCGTCCTCCGGCAGGACCAGGGGGTCGCTGACGGCGGGGTCCTTGGCGTAGACGCCGGTGATCTGGGGATACCCGGCGGCCATGGAGCCATCGGCGGCCTCCAGGATCTTGCCTCCGGCGCTGAGGAGCCACCAGCCTCCGGCGCCCTGGATGGCGGCGGCGGCGCGGGTCTCCGTCACCTCGATCTCCAGGGTGCTGGGGAACTTGGGCCGGGGCTGTACGTCGGTGATATAGGGCAGGGCGGTGTAGATCCGCTGGGAGACCCGGTAGCGGTCCAGCAGCACCAGGTTGTCGCCGATCTCCACCCCGGAGGCGGCGATGATATCGGCGGCCTGGTAGCGGCTGGCGCCGGTGACCTGGATGGTCTCCACCTTGAAGAACATGGTGAGCGCCGCCACGATGGCTGCCGCCGCCAGGAGGAGGGACAGGGGACGCAGCATCCGGCCCAGTCCTCCCCGGCGGCGTCTTTTTTTTCTCTTGTTGGGCATGGCGGGCGCTCCTTTCTTTTGCAACGCGCCGGAGATCAGCCGGTCTCGATCCTCGCTCCCAGCTGGCGCAGGTCGCCCACGGGGTCCTGATAGCCCCGCTGGATATGAAAGATGTCTCCGATCCGGGTCTCGCCTTGGGCGGCGGCTCCGGCCACCAGCAGGGCCGCGCCGCCCCGCAGGTCCGTGCAGCGCACGCTGGCGCCGCACAGGCAGGGGACGCCGGTGACCACCGCCACCCGGTCGGCCACCCGGATGTCCGCGCCCATGCGGCACAGCTCATCCACGTGGCGGTAGCGGTTTTCAAAGATGTTCTCCACGAATACGGTGGACCCATGGCCGCGCAGCAGCGCCGCCATGAGGACGGCCTGGGCGTCGGTGGGGAAGCCGGGGTAGGGGGCGGTGCGCACCGTTCCGATGGAGCGCAGGCGTCCCTCGGAGCGCAGGACGATCCGTCCCTCGCCGCTGTATATCTGGCACCCCGCCGCGTGGAGGGCGGCGGTGACGGTGGAGAGGTGCCCGGGGTGGACCTGGGTCAGCTCGACCTCGCCGCCCGCGGCGGCGGCCGCCGCCAGATATGTAGCCGCCACGATCCGGTCCGGCATGACGGTGTGGCGCACGTCCCGGGTGGGCTGACGGCCCTGGATGCAGATGGTGGAGCTGCCCGCCCCCTTCACCTGGCACCCCATGGCGCACAGGAAGTCCTGGAGGTCCCCGATCTCCGGCTCCCGGGCGGCGTTGAGGAGCACCGTCTCCCCATAGGCGCCGCAGGCGGCCAGGATGGCGTTCTCCGTAGCGCCCACGCTGGGCATACTCAGGGTGATCTCCCGGCCCTCCAGGCGCTGGGCGGTGCAGCGCAGGCAGCCGCCCTCCTCCCGGATGCCGGCCCCCAGCTGCCGCAGGACCGCCAGGTGCAGGTCGATGGGCCGGGGGCCCAGCTCGCACCCGCCGGGGTGGCTCATCTCCGCCCAGCCCATCCGGGCCAGGATGGACCCCAGGAACACCACCGAGGAGCGCATCTCCCGCATCAGATGGTCGGGGATGTCCCACCGGTCGATGCCGCTGGCGTCAACGACCAGATCGCCGCCCTCCCAGTCCGCCCGGCAGCCCAGGTGGCGGAGGATGCGGATGCTGGCTTCTACGTCGCTGAGGTGGGGGCAGCCCTGGAGCACGGTGCGCCCCGGGTGCAGGATGGACGCGGCCAGGATGGGCAGGACGCTGTTCTTCGCGCCCTGGACCGGCAGCGTTCCCTCCAGACGGGCGCCGCCCTGTAGGATGATATGGCTCATAAATGGATCCCTCCGCCCATGAATTTGTCCCATACGGTGATCAGACTACTTCATGGTATGCGGGAGGGCGGGAACTGCTACTTTTTGCCGGAACGGACCAGGGCCATGACGGCGTCCAGTATCTTTTCCGCCGCGTCGATGGTCCCCAGAGAGGACATGGCGGCGCTCATTGCCTTCCGCCGGGCCTCGTCGTGGAGGATATCGCAGGCGGTATCGTAGAGCCTCTGGCCGCTGCTGTCCTTCTCCAGGATCATCACCGCGCCTCCGGCGTCCGCCAGGACGCGGGCGTTGGACTCCTGGTGGTTGTGGGTCACGTTGGGGGAGGGGATGATGAGGGCCGGGACCCCCAGGGCGGTGAGCTCGCTGATGGTGCTGGCCCCCGCCCGGCAGATCACCAGGTCCGCGGCCCGCATGAGCTCCGACATGTTCTGGATATACTCCCGGACCTCCAGCTCAGGGGTCCGGCTCAGGTCCACCTTTTCGTCCCGGAGGTATCCGCCCATGCGCTGGCAGCCGATGGCCCCGGCGCCGTGGACGTGGTGGAAGGGAAGGCCGTTCCGGGCCTCCAGGGCCAGGAACCGGGCCGTCTCCCGGTTCATCTCGGCGGCGCCCAGACTGCCGAAGAAGGAGACGATCAGGGGCCTGCCGTCGTCCATGCCCAGCTTCTGCTTTGCCTGCTTCCTGGTGAGCCGGAAGAAGTCCCCCCGGACCGGGGTGCCGGTGACCAGCACCTTGTCAGGGTGCCGGTAGTTTTTCCGGCATTCCTCGAAGCCCACCATGATGAGGTCCGCGTGGTTTTCCAGCAGGCGGGTGGTGAGCCCCGGGATGGCGTTGGACTCGTGGACGGCGGTGGGGATGCCCAGGGAGGAGGCCGCCCGGATCATGGGATAGCTGGCGTAGCCCCCGGTGCCCACCACCAGATCGGCGGGGAACTCCTTCAGGAGGGCCTTGGCCTCGCCGGGGGAGCGGAGGAGGTTGCGCAGGGAGATCAGGTTGTGTTTGATCTCCTTGGGGGCCAGGGAGCGGTGGAAGCTGGAGATCTCCACCGCCCGGAAGGGCCATCCGGCGCTCTCAATGAGCTGCTTTTCGATGCCCCGGTGAGCGCCCACGAAGAGGATCTCGCTGTCAGGCTTTCGTTCCTTGATAAGTCCCGCCAGGGCCAGAGCGGGGTTCACGTGCCCCGCCGTGCCGCCGCAGGTGAATACGATCTTCATAGATGGAGCCTCTTTTCTACCACGCCTTTGGCGCGGGGATCTGCCGCGAGACCGAGAGGACGACGCCCACCTCCACCAGCTGAATGACCAGCGCCGTGCCCCCGGAGCTGAAGAAGGGGAGGGAGATGCCGGTGGCGGGGATGAGGTTGGTGACCACCGCGATGTTCAGAAAGGTCTGCAGCGCGATCTGGGTGGTGACGCCCACGATCAGCAGGCTCCCGAACCGGTCGCGGGCGTGGATGGCCAGCCAGAAGCCCCGGATGATCAGCAGGGCGAACAGCACCATGATGAGGGTGCCGCCCACCAGCCCCAGCTCCTCCAGGACCACGGCGAAGATGTAGTCGTTCTGGGCCTCGGGGAGGAAGCCGAACTTCTGGCGGCTCTTGCCCAGGCCCACCCCCAGCAGTCCGCCGGAGCCGATGGCGTACAGCCCCTGGATGGTCTGCCAGGCCGCGTCCCGCCGGAAGGCCAGGTCGCCGCCGAAGGGGTCCTTCCACACGGCGATCCGGGAGGCGTTGTAGTCGATGGCCTTGAAGAAGTTCTCGACCACGTCCGTAAAGGCCAGCAGGTAGGTCCCCAGGCCCACGGCGCTCACGCCCGCCGCGATCCAGCCCCAGTGGATGCCCCCCACCACCAGCATGGCCGCGCCGATGCCCGCGATGAGGATGGCCCCGGAGAAGTGGGGCTCCAGCGCCGTCATCGCCACCATCACCAGCAGGATGCCGATGTGGTAGAGGAAGCCCTCCTTGAGATCCTTCATCTTCTCCCGCTTTTTGGAGATGGACTCCGCGAAAAAGACGATGAGGCCCAGCTTCGCCAGGTCCGAGGGCTGGAAGGTCAGGGAGGTGTTGGGGATGCCCAGCCACCGGGCCGCGCCGTTGGCGCTGATGGCCAGCAGGCGCCCGTTGGCCTTGGGGCCGGGGATGATGACCAGGAACAGCAGGATCAGGGACATCCACAGGCCCAGCCGCGCCAGGCCCCGGAAGCGCTCGTAGTTGATCTTGGACACCCACAGCATCAGGCCCACGCCGATGACCGCGAAGACCGCCTGCCGCTTGATGAAGTACAGGGGGTCGTTGCCCAGGTTGGCGCTGGCCTGGGCGTTGGGGAAGCTGGCGGAGAGGAGCATGATGAGCCCGATGCCCAGCAGCATCATGGCCAGCAGCAGGAAGGGCATATCCAGCGGGCCCCGGGCGGCTTCCCAGGCCTCCTGCCGCTTGCGCCGGTCCTCGCGCTCCTTCTGGCGCTTGAGCTGGCGGTACTCGTCCCGGGTGAGGGGGATGCCGTTCCGGGTGCGTATGGGACGTGTATTCTTTTTGGGGGCCATGGGCGATCCCTCCCGTTATTGGATAAAATGGGTCACAGGGTCATGATCCCCATCAGCGCCAGGGCGCAGAAGACGGCGGATACCGCCGTGAAGACCGTGACGATCTTCACCTCGCTCCAGCCGCACATCTCGAAGTGGTGGTGGATGGGGGCCATCTTGAAGATCCGCTTCCCGTGAGTCACCTTGAAGTAGGTGACCTGGAGGATGTCGGAAAGGGTCTCGATAATGTAGACGATCCCCACGGGGACCAGGATCAGGGGCAGGTCGATGGCGAAGGCCATGCCCGCCACCGCGCCCCCCAGGAACAGGGAGCCGGTGTCCCCCATGAAGACCTTGGCGGGGTGGGCGTTGAACAGCAGGAAGGCCAGCAGGCCCCCCAGCACCGCCCCGGCGAACACGCCTACCTGGGTGACGCCCCACCAGGCCGCCGCCGTGACGTAGAACAGGGCCACGGGCACGGAGACGGAGGCCGCCAGGCCGTCCAGGCCGTCGGTGATGTTCACCGCGTTCACCGCCCCCACGATGACGAAGGCGGAGAAGACCATGTAGACCGGCCAGCTCAGGGAGAGGTCCACGTTGAGGAAGGGCACGTACAGGTGGGGGGTGACGTGTCCCTCCAGGCGCATCAGCATCAGGAACAGGATGGCCGCCGCCAGCTGGAGCAGGAACTTCTGGATGGCCGTGAGGCCCAGGTTCTGGTGGCGCTTCACCTTCTCAAAGTCGTCCAGGAAGCCGATGACCCCGAAGACGGAGGCGAAGAGGAACAGGTAGAAGTGGGTCAGGTCCCCCGCCGCCATGCCCCGCCACCCGGCGAGGAAGACGGCCGCCGCTATGCCGGTGATGAACATGAGGCCCCCCATGGTAGGGGTCCCGGCCTTGGAGGCGTGCCACCTGGGGCCCACCTCCCGGATTTCCTGACCGGCCTTCAGCCGCCGCAGGGCGGGCAGGATGACCCACCGGCCCAGTACCGCCGTCACGGCGAAGCTCAGCACGCACGCGATAATGATCTCCATAAATACTCTCCCTCGCGCCCGATCCCCGTCAGGCGTTCTTCATTCGTTCAGCAATATATGCCGCCACCACTTCCCGCTCGTCCAGATGGCGCTTTTCATGGCCTATGATCTGGTAGGTCTCGTGGCCCTTTCCGGCCAGGATGATGACGTCGTCCGTCCGGGCGTGGTCCAGGGCGTACCGGATGGCCTTCACCCGGTCCGGCTCCACCACATAGGGGGTGGAGGTCCCCTCCAGTCCTGGCAGGATTTCCGAGATGATGAAGTCCGGGTCCTCGGTGCGGGGGTTGTCGGAGGTGACCACTACGAAGTCCGCCATTTGGGCGGCGATGCGGCCCATCCTGGGCCGCTTGGTCCGGTCCCGGTCCCCGCCGCAGCCGAAGAGGATCACCACCCGGCCCTTGGCGAAGCCCCGGACGGCGGCCAGCACGTTCTCGATGGCGTCCGGGGTGACGGCGTAGTCGATGAGCACCGTGTAGTCCCAGGGGACGGGGACCACCTCCACCCGGCCCTTGACGCCGCCGCTCTCCGCCAGGACCCGGGCGCCGTCCCGGAGGGGGACCCCCAGGGCCTTGGCCGCCGCCAGCACTCCCAGGGCGTTATAGACCGTGAAGCCCCCGGGGATGCCCACCCGGACGGGGACGGTCTCCTCCCCGCAGGCCGCGTCGAAGGACACGCCGTCCACCGACAGGCGGATGTTCCGGGCCGTCAGGTCCCCGGACTTCTCCCCGAAGGAGAGCAGGGGGCAGGGGGCGTCCCTGGTGACCCGCTCCGCCCAGGGATCGTCGGCGTTGTAGACGCCCCGCCCGCACTGCCGGAACAGCAGGGCCTTGGCATCGCAGTAGTTCTCCATGGTCTCGTGGAAATCCAGGTGGTCCTGGCTGAGGTTGGTGAACAGCCCCGCCGCGAAGCGGACGCCCGCCACCCGCTGGAGGCACAGGGCGTGGGAGGAGACCTCCATCACCACGTGGGTACAGCCTTCGTCCGCCATGGCCCGGAAGAGGCCCTGGAGCTCGAAGGACTCCGGCGTGGTCCGCTCGGTGTGGAGGACCCGGTCCCCGATCATGTTCTGATTGGTGCCGATGAGGCCCACCTTGGCCCCCAGGCACTTCTCCAGGATATCCTTGAGCAGGTAGGTGGTGGTGGTCTTCCCGTTGGTGCCGGTGACGCCCGCCATGATCATGGAGGCGGCGGGGTCCCCGAACCAGTTCCGGCCCAGCCGGGCCAGGGCGGCGCGGCTGTCGGGCACCACCACCCAGGGGCCTTCGCCCTCCGGCTTCCGCTGGCAGAGGACGCAGGCCGCGCCCTTCTCCAGGGCCATGGGGATGAACCGGTGGCCGTCGGTCTCATAACCGGCGATGGCCACGAACAGGTCCCCGGGCTTCGTCAGCCGGGAGTCGTAGCTGACCCCGGCGATCTCCATAGACAGGTCCGCGTTGGCCTCCAGCACGTCGATGTCCGCCAGCAGTTCCTTCAATTTCATCCTATGCTACCTGCTCTTTCGTCTATGTTTGTCATTTGTCCCATCTGCACGGTCACCACGGAGCCCGCGGCGACCTCGGTGCCGGAGGCGATGGACTGGCTGATGACCTTGACGCCGCTGCCCGCCGCGCCGGTGGCCTTCATGATGAGCCCCGCGTTCACCAGGGCCCGGTTGGCCTCGTCGGCGGAGAAGCCCTCCACGTTGGGCACCGTACACATCTGGTCGGATTTCTCCGCGCCCATGTAGAGGATGACCTCCGCGCCCGCAGGGATGATGGCCCCGCCGGCGGGGGTCTGGTCGGTGACGGAGTCGCCGTCTCCCACCACCCGGTAGGCGCTGAAGCCGTAATCCGCCAGCTTGGCCGCCGCCTCGTCCTTGCTCATGCCCACTACGTAGGGGACGGTGGCCTCGGCGGCGTCCTGGGTCTCCTCGTCATACTCCGGAGAGATGCCCAGGTAGGGCAGGATGTCCGCCATGATCTTGGAGGCGGTGGGGGCAACATAGTTGCCGCCGGAGGTGTAGACGCCGGTGACCTCCTGCCGGGCGGGGGTGTCCATGCCCAGGAGCATGATGACCTGGGGATCGTCGGCGGGGGCCACCGCAAGGAAAGACACCACCACGTCGCCTCTGGGGTTGCTGTCGGTCTTGGTGCCCCGCTTGTCGGCGGTGCCGGTCTTGCCGCCGATGCGGTAGCCGGTGACCTGGCCGTTCTTGCCGCCGCCGTCGGAGACCACGTACTCCAGGCATTCCCGCACCACGGCGGAGGTCTCCTCGCTGATGACCTGCCGTACGGGGGTGGCGTCGTGCTGTTTGACCACGTTGCCGTCCCCGTCCAGCTCCTTCTCCACCACGTAGGGCTGGTAGAGATACCCGCCGTTGATGCAGGCCGCCTGGGCGGCGATGAGCTGGATGGGGGTGACGTTGAAGTTCTGACCGAAGCAGTAGGTCGCCAGGTCGATGTCGCGGCTGCAGAAGGTCTCCCGGTCGGTGAAGACGCTGCGGCCCTCGCCGGGGAGGTCCACGCCGGTCTTGTCGAAGAGGCCGAAGGCCTCCAGGTAGTCGTAGAAGGGGGCGGAGCGGACGCCCAGGGCCATCTTCATGAAGGCCGGGTTGCAGGAGTGTCCCACCGCCTCCGCCAGGGTCTGCTGGCCGTGGCCGTTTGTGTTGGAGCAGTGGATGTCCCACCCCTCGACGGTCACCACGCCGTTGCAGTAGAAGGTGCTGTTGCGGTTGGCGACGCCGTCCTCCAGAGCCATGGCCAGGGTCAGTATCTTGAAGGTGGAGCCGGGCTCATAGCCGTCGTTCACCGCCTTGCTGCGCCACTGGAGCAGCTGGGACTGGCTCAGCAGGTCGTAGTAGGCCTGGGAGTGCTCCTTGCCCTCCTCGGGCGGGTTTTCCTCGTCCGCCTGGGCCAGCTGGGCCTGGAGCTTTTCGGTGTAGATCTCCCGGGGGGCGTTGGGGTCGTAGTCCGGGGTGGAGTGGATGGCCAGGATAGCCCCGGTGTTGGGGTCCATGACGATGCCGAAGGCGCCGTTCTTGGCCCCGAACTCCGACGCCATGTCCGCGACGCCCCGCTCCAGATAGTACTGGATGTTGCTGTCGATGGTGGTCTGGATGCTGTGGCCCTCCTGGGCGTCGTAGTACTGCTCGTACTGGAACATCAGCTCCGAGCCCCTGCCGTCGGTGGCCGTCACCGACAGGCCGGAGGTGCCGTCCAGGGCGTCCTCGTAGAGGGCCTCCAGGCCGTAGGCCCCGTGGTTGTCGGGGTCCACGAAGCCCAGCACGTGGGAGGCCAGGGAGGAGCGGGGATAGTACCGCTTGGAATCCGCCTCCAGGTGGACCCCCTGGAGGGCCGCGCCGGTCTCGTTCTCGGAGATAAAGGCCCGGACCTGGTCGCTGACCTCCTTTTCCACCCTCTTTTTCAGGACGGCGTAGGCGTAGTTGGTCTTGGCCATCTCGCTGCGGACCTTCTCCTCGGTGATGTCTAGGATATCCGCCAGGCCCACGGCCAGCAGGTCCTTGTATTCCTGGCCGCTCATGGGGAGCTTCTCGCCCTCCTTCAGGCCGTCCACCATCTTCTGTGCCCGCGCTTTGTCCAGCTCACCGGCGTATTTTTCGATGGCCCGGGGGTCCAAAAACACGTTGTCCGCCGAGGCGGAGACCGCCAGGGTGACCCCGTTCCGGTCCAGGATGGAGCCCCGGGAGGCGGAAATGACCGTGGAGCGCATCTGCTGGCTGGAAGCGCCGTCCTGGAGCTGGTTGTGCTGGGTGATGGTCAGGTCGTAGACCTTGGCGAACAGGGCCAGAAAGGCCGCCACGCCGAATACCAGCAGCAGCGCCAGGGTCCGCCGCTGGATGACCAGCTTGGCCAGACGGGCGGAGTTGGGCTTGCGCGGGGCTTTTTGGGACGGTTCGCCGCTCTTGGGCAGCGGCCGGATGTTCTGGGCCATGGATTGCCTCCTTGCTGATGGTGGTCGCCGGGACGCGCGGGTCATCAGACCGCGCCCGGCCTCGGATTCAAAAAGGGAGCGGGAGGATGTCCTCCGCTCCCGCAACGGGCGTCTGCCCGGTGGAGGGGCGGGACGATCTCCGTTTTCTCAAATATACGCTCCCGCCGGGAGATTATTCCAGCAGGGACGGGATATCCAGATCCAGGGAGAACCCCTCGAAGAGGGAGGGCTTGGCCTGGTAGGCTGTCACCTGGTCCTCGCCGGGGAGGCTGATATAGATGATCTGGCTCTCGCTGGGCTGGTGCATCCCGGCGGCCATGGCGGCCTCCTTCACGGCGGAGAGGTCGAAGGTCTGCTCGTACTGGGTCAGCAGGGCCACCTGCTCCACCTCCAGGGTCTTGATCTCCGACTTCATGGACACGATGCTCCGGGAGATGGTGTTCAGCCGGACGTAGCACAGCAGCAGCACCACCATCAAAAACGCCGTGCACACGAACCCCAGGAGGGCCATGGGGGACACCTTCTGGGCAGGGCGGACTGCCGCCTTGGCCTGGGCCCGGCGGCGGGCGTTGCGCTCCGCGGCGGTCTCCGGACGGCGCTCGTAGAGCTCGTCGAAGTCCATCCGCCCGCTGCGGTCCAGGTTGTCCAGCTTCCGGGCCAGACTGCCCTCCACGGGGGCGCGGTATCTGCGGTCTGTGTTCCTCTGATAGGACGCCATGGAATGGTCCTCCTTCCCCTGGGGCTGATGCCGGAAGAGGGGGAGTCACCACTCCGTGCGCTCCGCCGCGCGCAGCTTGGCGCTGCGGGCGCGGGGATTCTCTTCCAGCTCCGCGGGCCCGGACGTGACGGGCTTGCGGGTCACAAGTTTCAGTTTCGGCTTCTTGCCGCACACGCACACCGGAAATTCCGGCGGGCAGGTGCATCCGGTGGACAGCTCCCGCAGCTTCCGCTTGACGATGCGGTCCTCCAGGCTGTGAAAGGTGATGACCGCCAGCCGTCCTCCCGGGGCCAGACGGTCCGCCGCCGCCTCCAGCATGGGGGGCAGGGCGTCCAGCTCGCCGTTGACGGCGATGCGGATGGCCTGGAAGGAACGCTTGGCGGGGTGCTGCTTCTCCCGCAGGGCCTTGGCGGGCATGGCGGAGCGGATGATCTCCGCCAGCTCTCCGGTGGTCCGGATGGGCCCGTCCTCCCTGCGGCGGACGATGGCCCGGGCGATCTGGGGGGCATAGCGCTCCTCGCCGTACTCGAAGAGGACGCGGCGCAGTTCCTCATCGCTCCAGGTGTTCACCACCGCCCCCGCGTCCAGGGACGCCGTCTGGTCCATGCGCATGTCCAGGGGGGCGTCGTGCATATAGCTGAACCCCCGCTGGGGCTCGTCCAGCTGGGGGGAGGAGACGCCCAGGTCGAAGAGCATCCCGTCCACTCCTACTATGCCCAGATTTTGGAGGATGTCTCCCAGATCGGAAAAATTTCCGTGTACCAGGGTCACCCGGTCTCCGAAATCCGCCAGCCGCTCCCGGGCGGCGCCGATGGCGGCCAGGTCCCGGTCGATGCCGATGAGCCGCCCCGTGGTCAGGCGGCGGAGGATGGCCTGGGAGTGTCCCGCCCGGCCCAGGGTGCCGTCCACGTAGACGCCCTCCGGCCTGACGGCCAGGGCCTCCAGACACTCCTCCAGCAGTACGGGCTTGTGCCCATAATCTTTTTCCATAGTGTTCCTCGTTTACAGGACGCCCCGTCCTCGCGGGGGGCGCTCCCAATCAGAATCCCAACTCCTCCATGGCGGCGGCCAGGTTCTCGGGGTCCAGCCCGGCGTCCTCGATGGGGGCCCAGCGCTCCGGGTTCCAGAGCTCCAGGCACTTGGACGCGCCGTTGATGACCACTTCCCGCTCCAGGGCGGCGTACTGCCGGAGCTTCACGGGGATGAGGATGCGGCCCTGGGCGTCCGGCTCGCACTTGGCGGCGTTGGCAAAGAGGGCGCGCATCTTCCGGGCCTGGGAGATGGGCAGGGCGTCGAACTTGGCGGTGAGGTCCGCCCACTTGGCGTCGGAGTACACGGACAGGCACCCGTCCAGGCCGATGGTGACGTAAAAGGTCTCCCCCAGCTCCTCCCGGTACTTGGCGGGGATGAACAGCCGTCCCTTGGCGTCGATATTGTGCTGATACTGCCCGATCACGGCTCCCCGCCCGCCTTTCCGGCCTTGTCCGCGGCCTGTCTGGAGGGGCCTGTCCGTTCCGCGCCCGGGCTGGAGGGACGGGCCCTGATGCGGCTGTGTTAGGGAAAAGGCTCTACTTTGCCCCACTTTCCACCACTTCATGTTTTAGTATACGCTATGCGGTGGCGAATTGCAAGGACAAAATTTTTATTTTTTAGCCGCGAAAGTGGTCGGTTTTCCGGGAAAAATGGAAGAATTTGAGATTTAAAACGCATGTTCTAGCGAATTGGACGAAAAAAACCGCCTGATGCACAAGATGTTGTGCGTCAGACGGACAAAAACACGAAATATGGGTTTGCCTGAGCGAACGGGCCAAAAAACGGGAAAAATTTCAGCGATATGCACAAAAAGGGAGGGGTCATTTGCCGCCGGTCTGTTCCTCCACCCGGGCCTGCTGGGACTGGAGCTTCTCCCTGGAGACGGCCCGGAACCGGGACCGGGATTCCCGGACCTCCTCCAGAGCCTGCTGGATGGCCTCCTCGGTGCGGCGCAGGGCGTCGTCGGTGTACTCGTTGGCCACGTTGATGATGGCCTTGGAGCGGTCGTTGGCCTGGGTGACCATTTCCCGGGCCTTGTCCCGGGCCACCCGGGCGATCTCGCTCTCGCCCACGATGGTCTTGGCGTCCACCTCCGCCTGGCGGCGGATGCGCTCGGCCTCCTTCTTGGCCTCCTCCACGTACTCGTCCCGGCGGCGGATCAGGTCCTGGGCCTTCTTCAGCTCGGCGGGGAGCTCGCCCCGCAGCTGTTCGATGAGCTCCAGGGCGTCGTCCCGGATGACGATGCACTTGTCGGGGGAGAGGACCACGCCCTTGGCGCCGTCGATCATCTCGTAGAGGAGGTCGATCAAATAAAAAACGTCGTTTGCCATAGTACCATCATACCTTTCCTTCTCTGATCCGCTGGAGGGCGCTCAAAGCGCCCGGGGGGATATAGGGGCGCAGGTCCTGCCCGTAGCGGAGCATTTCCCGAACCATGGTGGAGCTGACGTGCCGGTGTTCGGGCCGGGCGGGCAGGAGGACGGTGTCCAGGCCGGGGCAGAGGTCCCGGTTGATCTGGGCCAGCTGGAGCTCCCAGTCGAAGTCCGCGATGCCGCGCGCGCCCTTCACCAGGGCGAGGGCTCCCTGCTCCCGGGCGAAGTCCGCCAGGAGGCCGGTGCAGGCGGCGGCCTCCACGCCGGGCAGATGGGCCGAGGCGGCCCGGGCCAGCTCCAGGCGCTCCTCCAGGGAGAACATGGGATGCTTTTCCCCGTTGACCATGACGCACAATATGACCCGGTCGAAGATGGCGGCGGCCCGTTCCGCCAGGTCCAGGTGGCCCACGGTGATGGGGTCGAAGCTGCCGGGGCAGACGGCGGTCCTCATTGCTCCGCCTCCCGGAAGTAGGTGGTGATCTTGACCCTGCCGTACCGGTAGGTCCGGCGCTGGAAGTAGGGGGGGGCCACGGGGGGCATCTCCTGGTCCGCAGGGGATTCACAGACTATTATACCATGGTTCGACAAAATGTCAAACTGAGAAATGGCTTTTATGGTTTTTTCCCAAAGATTGGCGGCGTAGGGGGGGTCGATGAAGATGAGGCCGAATTTTTCCCCGGCGGAGGGGAGGAAGGCGGCGGCGTCGCCGCAGACGACCTTGGCCCGGTCCTCCAGGCCGGTGAGCTTCAGGTTGTCCCGGATGAGGGCCGCGGCGTCCCGCCGCTGGTCCACGAAGACGGCGCTGGCCGCGCCCCGGCTGAGGGCCTCGATGCCCAGCTGGCCGGTCCCGGCGTAGAGGTCCAGGACTTTTCTTCCTTCTATGTCGAATTGGATGATATTGAAGATGCCTTCCTTTACCCGGTCGGTGGTGGGGCGGGTCTCGTAGCCCTCCAGCTCTTTTAAGCGCCGCCCGCGGGCGGTGCCGGTGATCACGCGCATAGTTTCTGCTCCTTTTTTTAATCTTCGCCGCGCAGGCGGCCGGCAGGCCGCCGGACCGGTCGTT